>NZ_QUAC01000189.1 GCF_003389455.1 Streptomyces inhibens
GGCGAAGCGGCCGAAGGCGACGGCGTAGCCGGGCGGGTAGGCGGCGGCGCCCGCCCGGGTCGGTCCCTGGGGGCCGCCGAGGGCGAGCCGGCTGCGGGCGCGGCGGCCGGGGTCGGCGGAGCGTACGAGGAGGTCGTCGGCGCCGTCGTGGTCGATGTCGAGCGGTGGGGAGAGGGGCGTGGTGGTGGCCAGGGCGGTGCCGGGGACGGCGACCGGGGCGGCGGCCGCCTTTGGCGCGCCGCCGCGGGTGAACGGGCCGTGCAGATAGCTGATCCGCGGGCCGGAGGCGGTGACGGCCAGGTCGGCCGCGCCGTCGCCGTCGAAGTCGCCGCAGACCGGCTGGTCGGGCCACTCGTTGCCGATTCTGGCCCGGTCGGGGATCCGGAGCGTGACGGCGCGGGCGGGGCCGAGGCCCTTGGGCGAGCCGAAGAGGAGCTGTACGGGGACGGGCGGGCGGCCGACGCCGTCGTACGGCGGGTCGGTGGTGACCACGAGGTCGGTGAAGCCGTCCCGGTCGAGGTCGCAGCTGGTCTCGGCGTCGAAGGCCGCGGGGACGGCCTTGCCGGTGGGGGCGGCGTTACGGGCCGGGGTGAGCAACTCCCGGGTGGCCGGGTCGAGTCCGTGCGCGGAGCCGTAGACGATGCCGATGCCCGGGTCGTCGTCATGGCCGCCGGCGGGGGCGAGCAGGCTGTCCAGAACGAGATCGGGGTGGCCGTCGCCGTTGAAGTCGCCGGCGGCCCTGCTGCCTTGGCCGACGGGGACGGGGCGCGCGGAGGGGAGCGAGGAGGCGCGGCCGCGGCGGGGGCCGGGGCCGGCCTCGTCGGAGGGGGAGAGCAGGCCGCAGGAGGTGAGGAGGAGGGCGAGCCCGAGCCCTGCCGCCGTGACGATCCTTCTTCGCATGCCTCCACATAAGCCGACGGCCGGCCCCCGTACAACAAGGGGACCGGCCGTCGGCCAACGCGCCTGCGGGCGCCGCTACTTCACCGGCTCGGGCTCCGGGGCGTCCTCCGGCTCCTCGTCGCCCGCCGGGTCGACGGGGGACCGGACGGAGTCCAGCAGCAGCTGGGCCACGTCGACGACCTGGATGGACTCCTTCGCCTTGCCGTCGTTCTTCTTGCCGTTGACGGAGTCCGTCAGCATGACGAGGCAGAACGGGCAGGCGGTCGAGACGATGTCCGGGTTGAGCGACAGGGCCTCGTCGACACGCTCGTTGTTGATGCGCTTGCCGATGCGCTCTTCCATCCACATACGGGCACCGCCGGCGCCACAGCAGAAGCCGCGCTCCTTGTGGCGGTGCATCTCCTCGTTCCGCAGGCCCGGCACCTTGGCGATGATCTCGCGCGGCGGTGTGTAGACCTTGTTGTGGCGGCCCAGGTAGCAGGGGTCGTGGTAGGTGATCAGACCCTCGACCGGGGTGACGGGGATGAGCTTGTCCTCGTCGATGAGGTGCTGCAGCAGCTGCGTGTGGTGGATGACCTCGAACTCGCCGCCCAGCTGGGGGTACTCGTTCGCGATCGTGTTGAAGCAGTGCGGGCAGGTGGCGACGATCTTCTTCTTGGACTTCGGCTTCTTGGTGGACTCGTCGTCGCTGTCCTCGCCGAAGGCCATGTTCAGCATCTCGACGTTCTGCTGGCCGAGCTGCTGGAAGAGGAACTCGTTGCCCAGACGGCGGGCCGAGTCACCGGTGCACGCCTCGTCGCCGCCCATGATCGCGAACTTGACGCCGGCGATGTGCAGCAGCTCCGCGAAGGCCTTGGTGGTCTTCTTGGCGCGGTCCTCCAGGGCGCCGGCGCAGCCGACCCAGTAGAGGTAGTCGACCTCGGTGAGGTCCTCGATGTCCTTGCCGACGACCGGGATCTCGAAGTCGACCTCCTTGGTCCACGCCAGGCGCTGCTTCTTGGCGAGGCCCCAGGGGTTGCCCTTCTTCTCCAGGTTCTTGAGCATCGTGCCCGCCTCGGACGGGAACGAGGACTCGATCATGACCTGGTAGCGGCGCATGTCGACGATGTGGTCGACGTGCTCGATGTCGACCGGGCACTGCTCGACACAGGCGCCGCAGGTGGTGCAGGACCACAGGACGTCGGGGTCGATGACGCCGTTCGCTTCGAGGGTGCCGATCAGCGGGCGCTCGGCCTCGGCCAGCGCGGCCGCCGGGACGTCGGCGAGCTGCTCGGCGGTCGCCTTCTCCGCGCCCTCGGCGTCCTTGCCGCCACCCGCGAGCAGGTACGGCGCCTTGGCGTGCGCGTGGTCGCGCAGCGCCATGATCAGCAGCTTGGGCGACAGCGGCTTGCCGGTGTTCCAGGCGGGGCACTGCGACTGGCAGCGGCCGCACTCGGTGCAGGTGGAGAAGTCGAGCAGGCCCTTCCAGGAGAAGTGCTCGACCTGGGAGACACCGAACTGGTCGTCCTCGCCCGGGTCCTCGAAGTCGATCGGCTTGCCCTGGCTGGTCATCGGCTGCAGTGCGCCCAGCGCCACACCGCCGTCCGCCTCGCGCTTGAACCAGATGTTGGGGAAGGCGAGGAAGCGGTGCCAGGCCACACCCATGTCGGTCTTGAGCGAGACCGTGATCATCCAGATGAAGGACGTCGCGATCTTGATGCCCGCGAAGAGGTAGGTCAGGTTCTGCAGGGTGCCCAGGCTCATGCCCTTGAAGGCCGCGACCAGGGGGTACGAGACGAAGAACGCGGGCTCGTAGTGGTCGACGCCGTGCTGAGCGCCCTCCAGGGCGTGCAGCGTGACGATGCAGATGCCGACGATGAGGATGACGGTCTCGACGAAGTACGCCTGGCCGGTGTTGGAGCCCGCGAAGCGGGACTTGCGGCCCGCGCCGCCGGGGCGGCTCAGCTGCCGGATGACGATCAGGGCGATGATGCCCACGGTCGTCATCGTGCCCATCGCCTCGACGTACATCTCCCACGGCAGCCAGTCGCCGATGACCGGGATCAGCCAGTCGGCCTGGAAGAGCTGGCCGATGGCGTTGACGATCGTCAGCAGCAGGGAGAAGAAGCCCACCGCCACGAACCAGTGCGCCACGCCGACGACGCCCCAGCGGTTCATCCGGGTGTGGCCGAGGAACTCCTTGGCCACCGTGACGGTCCGCTGGGCGGGAGCGTCGGTCCGGGTGCCTGCGGGCACCGGCTGGCCCAGTCGCATGTGGCGGTAGATCTGCAGGAGGGCGCGGCCGAACAGCGCCACGGCGACCGCGATGAGCACCAGCGACACGATGATCGCGGCGAGTTGCATGGGAGGCTCCTCGTACCTGCGAGAGCGGAAACGGTGGGGAACTACTAAGCAGTAACTTTTTTGGTCTGCGGCTGAGGTTACCCATTCTCCTCGGTGCCATGAAGCCGCCCGGCCGGTGATCTGCGTCGCGAAGGCAACCCTGCGCGCACCCCTGACGTCTTCGGTGGCGGCCGGGTGACGGTAAGGGCGACATAAAAGTTGAGTGGCACCGACTCAGCTCTGTTGACAGGTTTTCCTCGGTGTTGCACTCTTGAGCCTGTTCCACTCAAGTCAGCTGGAGGAATTGAAATGGCACGTGCGGTCGGCATCGACCTGGGCACGACGAACTCCGTCGTCAGTGTTCTCGAAGGCGGTGAGCCCACCGTCATCACCAACGCCGAGGGCGCCAGGACCACGCCGTCCGTTGTCGCCTTCGCCAAGAACGGCGAGGTGTTGGTCGGCGAGGTCGCGAAGCGCCAGGCGGTCACCAACGTCGACAGGACCATCCGGTCGGTCAAGCGCCACATGGGCACCGACTGGAAGATCGGCATCGACGGCAAGGACTTCAACCCGCAGCAGATGAGCGCCTTCATCCTGCAGAAGCTCAAGCGGGATGCCGAGGCGTATCTGGGCGAGAAGGTTGTCGACGCGGTCATCACCGTTCCGGCCTACTTCAACGACTCCGAGCGCCAGGCCACCAAGGAGGCCGGTGAGATCGCGGGCCTCAACGTCCTGCGCATCGTCAACGAGCCCACCGCGGCCGCCCTGGCCTACGGCCTGGAGAAGGATGACCAGACCATTCTGGTCTTCGACCTCGGTGGCGGCACCTTCGACGTCTCGCTGCTGGAGATCGGCGACGGCGTCGTCGAGGTGAAGGCCACCAACGGTGACAACCACCTCGGTGGTGACGACTGGGACCAGCGCGTCGTCGACTACCTGGTCAAGCAGTTCCAGAACGGCCACGGCGTCGACCTGTCCAAGGACAAGATGGCGCTCCAGCGTCTGCGCGAGGCCGCTGAGAAGGCGAAGATCGAGCTGTCGTCCTCCACGGAGACGTCGATCAACCTTCCCTACATCACCGCCTCGGCCGAGGGCCCGCTGCACCTGGACGAGAAGCTCACCCGCTCGCAGTTCCAGCAGCTGACCGCGGACCTTCTCGACCGCTGCAAGACCCCGTTCCACAACGTCATCAAGGACGCCGGTATCGCGCTGTCCGAGATCGACCACGTGGTCCTGGTCGGTGGCTCGACCCGTATGCCGGCCGTCGCCGAGCTCGTCAAGGAGCTGACCGGCGGCAAGGACGCCAACAAGGGCGTCAACCCGGACGAGGTCGTCGCCATCGGTGCCACCCTCCAGGCCGGTGTGCTCAAGGGTGAGGTCAAGGACGTCCTCCTGCTGGACGTCACCCCGCTGTCCCTCGGTATCGAGACCAAGGGCGGCATCATGACCAAGCTCATCGAGCGCAACACCACGATCCCGACCAAGCGCTCCGAGATCTTCACGACGGCCGAGGACAACCAGCCGTCCGTGCAGATCCAGGTCTACCAGGGCGAGCGCGAGATCGCGGCGTACAACAAGAAGCTCGGGATGTTCGAGCTGACCGGTCTGCCGCCGGCCCCGCGTGGCGTCCCGCAGATCGAGGTCTCCTTCGACATCGACGCCAACGGCATCATGCACGTGACCGCGAAGGACCTGGGCACGGGCAAGGAGCAGAAGATGACCGTCACCGGCGGCTCCTCGCTGCCGAAGGACGAGGTCGACCGGATGCGCCAGGAGGCCGAGCAGTACGCGGACGAGGACACCAAGCGCCGCGAGGCCGCCGAGGCCCGCAACCAGGGTGAGCAGCTCGTCTACCAGACCGAGAAGTTCCTCAAGGACAACGAGGACAAGGTCCCCGGTGAGGTCAAGACCGAGGTCGAGGAAGCCGTCACTGAGCTGAAGGAGAAGCTCAAGGGCGAGGACACGGCCGAGATCCGCACCGCCACCGAGAAGGTCGCGGCCGTCTCCCAGAAGCTGGGCCAGGCCATGTACGCCGACGCCCAGGCCGCGGGCGGCGCCGAGGGCGCTGCCGGTGCCGGTGAGCAGGCCAAGGCCGACGCTGCCGACGATGTCGTGGACGCCGAGATCGTCGACGACGAGAAGCCGAAGAAGGATGGTGCCGCGTGACGGAGGAGACCCCGGGCTTCGACGAGAAGCCTGACGTCCCCTCTGACGCCGCTTCCGAAGACGCGGCGCAGGAGGCCGAGTCCGCCGACAAGGCGGGCTCGGCCCCGGCCGGGGACGTAAAGGACGTAGCGCTCCAGGCTCAGCTGGACCAGGTGCGTACCGCGCTCAACGAGCGCACCGCGGACCTTCAGCGGCTCCAGGCGGAGTACCAGAACTACCGCCGTCGGGTGGAGCGGGACCGGGTCACGGTCAAGGAGATCGCCGCGGCGAATCTCCTGTCCGAGCTCCTTCCCACCCTCGACGACATCGGCCGCGCCCGCGAGCACGGCGAACTGGTCGGCGGCTTCAAGTCGGTGGCCGAATCGCTGGAAACCGTGGTCGCCAAGCTGGGTCTGCAGCAGTTCGGCAAGGAGGGCGAGCCCTTCGACCCGACGATCCACGAGGCGCTGATGCACTCGTACGCACCGGACGTCACCGAGACGACGTGCGTGGCGATCCTGCAGCCCGGGTATCGCATCGGTGAGCGAACGATCCGCCCCGCGCGGGTCGCCGTCGCCGAGCCGCAGCCGGGCGCGCAGGGCGCCAAGTCAGCCTCCGACGAGGACACCAAGGCTTCGGACGAGGAGAGCGGTGGCCCGGACGAGGGCTGACGTGAGGACAAAAACGAAAACCGCGCGGAAGGAGGGACGTCGGGGATGAGCACCAAGGACTTCGTGGAGAAGGACTACTACAAGGTCCTCGGCGTCCCGAAGGACGCCACCGAGGCGGAGATCAAGAAGGCGTACCGCAAGCTCGCCCGCGAGAACCACCCGGACGCCAACAAGGGCGACGCCAAGGCCGAGGAGCGCTTCAAGGAGATCTCCGAGGCGAATGACGTCCTGGGCGACAGCAAGCGCCGCAAGGAGTACGACGAGGCGCGGGCGCTGTTCGGCAACGGCGGCTACCGGCCGGGGCCGGGCGGGGCCGGCGGCTCCTTCAACTTCGACCTGGGCGACCTCTTCGGGGGCTCGCAGGGTCAGGGTGGCGGAGGCTTCGGCGGCGGGCTCGGGGACGTCTTCGGCGGCCTGTTCAACCGCGGCGGGGCCGGTACCCGTACCCATCCGCGCCGCGGCCAGGACATCGAGTCCGAGGTGACGCTCAGCTTCACCGAGGCGGTGGACGGGGCCACGGTCCCGTTGCGGATGTCCAGTCAGGCGCCGTGCAAAGCGTGTTCGGGCACCGGTGACAAAAACGGTACGCCTCGGGTCTGCCCGACGTGTGTCGGCACCGGCCAGGTCAGCCGGGGCGCGGGCGGCGGCTTCTCGCTCACCGACCCGTGCGCCGACTGCAAGGGCCGGGGCCTGATCGCCCAGGACCCCTGTGAGGTCTGCAAGGGCAGCGGGCGCGCGACGAGCGCCCGCACGATGCAGGTCCGTATCCCCGCGGGCGTCTCTGACGGGCAGCGCATCCGGCTGCGCGGCAAGGGCGCTCCGGGCGAGCAGGGCGGTCCGGCCGGCGATCTGTATGTCGTGGTGCATGTCGGTGCCCACCCGGTCTTCGGCCGCAAGGGCGACAACCTCACCGTCACGGTGCCGGTCACCTTCCCGGAGGCCGCGCTCGGCGGTGACATCAAGGTGCCGACGCTGGGCGGCCCGCCGGTGACGCTGAAGCTGCCGGCCGGTACCCCCAACGGACGCACGATGCGGGCCCGTGGCAAGGGCGCGGCCCGTAAGGACGGCACCCGGGGTGATCTGCTGGTCACCATAGAGGTGGCTGTTCCCAAGGACCTCGGCGACAAGGCGAAGGAAGCGCTGGAGTCCTATCGCGAGGCGACCGCGGGTCAGGACCCGCGGGCGGAGCTGTTCCAGGCCGCGAAGGGAGCTTGAGATGGACAGCCGGGGCGGGCAGCGTCGTAACCCGTATGAACTGACTGAAGAGTCGCCGGTGTACGTCATCTCCGTCGCGGCCCAGCTCTCCGGCCTGCATCCGCAGACCCTTCGGCAGTACGACCGGCTGGGACTGGTCTCGCCCGACCGCACGGCCGGGCGGGGCCGCCGCTATTCGGCCCGGGACATCGAACTCCTGCGTACGGTGCAGCAGTTGTCCCAGGACGAGGGCATCAACCTTGCCGGCATCAAGCGCATCATCGAGCTGGAGAACCAGGTCGCGGCCCTGCAGCAGCGGGTCGCCGAGCTCCAGGGCGCCCTGGAGGGCGCGGCCAGCGCGATGCAGCAGCGGGAGGCGGCGGTGCACGCCTCCTATCGGCGCGATCTGGTGCCGTATCAGGATGTCCAGCAGACCAGCGCGCTGGTGGTGTGGCGGCCCAAGCGGCCCGAATAATGGCCGGTGCGGGCGCGCCTGGCACGTGATGTGGCGAAGGGCCGGGGAAACCCGGCCCTTTCGCATGTCCGGCCCTGCGGCCGTCCGGTGGGTGCCTCGGGCCGCTCAGCAGCCGTTGTAGCCGGCCGTGGGCATCGACAGCCGCCGGTGGACATGCGACTTCATCGCCAGCGTGTAGACGGGCTCGTCGAGGTCGGCGGTCTCCAGCCGGATGCCGGCGGCCGCGCACCGGGCGGTGAATTCATCGGCCCCGTCGATGGCGTTCTCCAGTGCCCGGCGGTTGGGCGTCACGAACACATCGACCAGGCCCTCTTCCACGTCACTCCACAGCGCGCTGTGGTCGGCGCGCAGCTGGTGCAGGCTGAGCTGGCAGGTCAGGTGGTAGTCACGGGCTGCCGCCCACTGTTTGCACATGTCGTGCTGGCTGCGGTCATCGACCAGGAACGGATCCTCGTCCAGCTCGGACAGCGGCATCAGGCAGGCGATCGCCGTGACTCGGACCGAGTTCATCGTGCCCTCCGGGGCGTGGCGACTGTGGGGGCGACGATACCCCCGAGCGAGGCCCGCGGTGGAGGGGCGGTGCCGGGCGGCGAGGCGTAACCGCAGGCGTGGCAGATCTTCCAGCCGTCCTGGTTGACGGCGAGTTGGCCGCCGCAGCGCGGGCAGAGCTCGGCGTGCGGGCATGACCGGGTGGGGTGTGGACGGCGCGGAACGGTCGTCACGATGCGTACTGCCGACGCCATGCGGCCTCCAGCTGCCGTCTTTTGCACGGGATGGGGGTCGAAGCCGCTCGTCGATGCGCGGAGCTGTTCGGTTCCCGTCGTACCTGAGTACCAGTTGGATGGTGTATCGCGAATGAGGGGCGTCCGTTTTCGGCCAGGTGCGGACCCGGGGGTGTGCGAGGGGTGCGGGAGCGGGCTCTCAGGCCCGCCCCATCGCCTTGGTCACGGAGATCTCGATCATGACCCGATCAGGGTTGGGCGCCGGCGTACGGCCGTACCGCTCGGCGTACCGGCCGACCGCATCGGCCACCGACTCCGCGTCCGTACGCACCCGCGCGATGCCCTCCAGCGTCGCCCAGCGCCCCTTGTCGACCTGGCACACGGCGACGGTGGCACCGTCCGCCCCGGCGGCGAGGACGTTCTTGACCTTGGTGCTGTCCTTGCGGGTGATGATCCGCGCGATCCGCTGCCCGGCGTCGTAGGTGACGCCTACGGGAACGACATGCGGCGTCCCGTCCGTACGCAGCGTGGTGAGCGTCGGCATCAGATACTCGCCCCAGAAGGCGAGGTACTCCGGGCTGAGGGCGCTGAGGTCGTGGGCCATGAGGGTCAGGGTAGTTGGCGCCTCAGGGGCCAGCCCCAGGGGCCAGCCCCAGGGGTCAGAGGAAGTCGGCGGTTTCGAGGTCGAAGGAGAAGGGGGCGGGCAGGGGGATGGGTTTGCCGAAGGGCAAGCAGTGGGCCTCGCGGTAGTCCCCGTCCTTCGGCTCGGTGAACAGTGTCACCGTGGACTTGTCGCGGTCGACGAGCAGGTAGAGCGGGATGGCGGCACGGGCGTAGGCGCGCCGCTTGCCCTCGCGGTCGTTACGGGGCTGGGTCGATGTCACCTCGACGACCATGGAGACGCCGTCGCTGGGCATCCAGGGAGCCGCGCCCCGGAAGAGACGCCGCGCGAGGGGGGCGATGGTGGCATCGGGGATCACGTGATCTGCGGGTTGGTCATCTGCACCGGGAAGGAGGAGTCCTTTGTGGCCCGAGACCTGCATGTCGGTCGCGGACGCTCGGTTCACCTGCCTGCCGATGATGCTCAGGTAGTCCTCGTGGTCACCGTCCGTCGGCGGTGTCACAACAATCTCCCCCTCGATGAGCTCGGCCCGGAAGCCTGTCGGCGTCTCCAGGGCCAGAAAGCCTTCCAGGAGGATGTCTTCCTGCGTGGGCATGGGCTCGTGTGCCATAGCCGTCATGCTGCACCTCCTTGTGGTCGGAGGCCAGTGTTACCGGGTGATGCCGACGGCGAAGGCGCGTTCGGCACCGTTCACCCGTACGTGCGACCTTGAGTGGAATAGACTCAACTTATCGCACGTTGGCATGAGCAGGATTTGCCAGACGGGGCACAAGATTGCCGAGGACGAGCACAAGGAGGATCACGAGGCCGTGGACGCCGAGCTGACCAACAAGAGCCGCGAGGCGCTGAGCGCCGCCAATGAGCGGGCGGTCACCGCCGGGCATGCGGACATGACGTCCGCGCACCTTCTGCTCGCCCTGCTGGCCGGGCAGGACAACGAGAACATCATGGACCTGCTGGCCGCCGTCGAGGCGGACGCCGCCGTGCTGCGCAACGGGGCCGAGCGCCAGCTCGCCGCGCTGCCCAGTGTGCAGGGCTCGACCGTCGCGCCGCCGCAGCCCGACCGCGATCTGCTCTCCGCCATCGCGGACGCCACCCAGCGCGCCAAGGAGCTCGGCGACGCATATGTCTCCACCGAACACCTGCTCATCGGCATCGCCGCCAAGGGCGGGCGCACCGGCGAGCTGCTGGAGCAGCAGGGTGCCTCCGCCAAGAAGCTGCTGGCCGCGTTCGAGGCGAGCCGCGGCGGGCAGCGGGTGACCAACGCCGACCCGGAGGGCACGTACAAGGCGCTGGAGAAGTTCGGTACGGACTTCACGGCGGCCGCCCGGGAGGGCAAGCTCGACCCGGTCATCGGCCGGGACCACGAGATCCGGCGGGTGGTGCAGGTGCTCTCCCGCCGTACGAAGAACAACCCGGTGCTGATCGGTGAGCCCGGCGTCGGCAAGACCGCCGTCGTCGAGGGGCTGGCGCAGCGGATCGTCAAGGGCGATGTGCCCGAGTCGCTGCGCAACAAGCGGCTGGTCGCGCTCGACCTGGGTGCGATGGTCGCGGGCGCGAAGTACCGCGGTGAGTTCGAGGAGCGGCTGAAGACCGTCCTGGCGGAGATCAAGTCCAGCGAGGGCCAGATCATCACCTTCATCGACGAGCTGCACACCGTCGTGGGCGCGGGCGCCGGCGGCGACTCCTCGATGGACGCCGGCAATATGCTCAAGCCGATGCTGGCCCGCGGTGAGCTGCGGATGGTCGGCGCGACGACGCTCGACGAGTACCGCGAGCGGATCGAGAAGGACCCGGCGCTGGAGCGGCGCTTCCAGCAGGTGCTGGTCGCCGAGCCGACCGTCGAGGACACGGTGGCCATCCTGCGCGGCCTCAAGGGCCGCTACGAGGCCCACCACAAGGTGCAGATCGCGGACTCCGCGCTGGTGGCCGCGGCAACCCTCTCCGACCGCTACATCACCTCCCGCTTCCTGCCCGACAAGGCCATCGACCTCGTCGACGAGGCCGCGTCCCGGCTGCGGATGGAGATCGACTCCTCCCCGGTCGAGATCGACGAGCTCCAGCGCGCCGTCGACCGCCTCAAGATGGAGGAGCTGGCGCTCAAGAACGAGACCGACGCCGGCTCCGTCCAGCGGCTGGAGCGGCTGCGCAAGGACCTCGCCGACAAGGAGGAGGAGCTGCGCGGTCTGACCGCCCGCTGGGAGAAGGAGAAGCAGAGCCTCAACCGCGTCGGTGCGCTCAAGGAGAAGCTCGACGAGCTGCGCGGCCAGGCCGAGCGCGCCCAGCGCGACGGCGACTTCGACACCGCCTCCAAGCTGCTCTACGGCGAGATTCCGGGCGTGGAGCACGAGCTGGAGGAGGCGGCCGCCGCCGAGGCCGAGCAGGAGGCGTCCAAGGAGTCCATGGTCAAGGAGGAGGTCGGCCCGGACGACATCGCGGATGTGGTCGGCTCCTGGACCGGCATCCCGGCCGGGCGGCTGCTGGAGGGCGAGACCCAGAAGCTGCTGCGGATGGAGGAGGAGATCGGCAAGCGGCTGATCGGCCAGGCCGAGGCCGTACGTGCGGTCTCGGATGCGGTGCGCCGTACCCGGGCCGGTATCGCCGACCCGGACCGCCCCACCGGATCGTTCCTCTTCCTCGGCCCGACCGGTGTCGGCAAGACCGAGCTGGCCAAGGCGCTCGCGGACTTCCTCTTCGACGACGAGCGGGCGATGGTCCGTATCGACATGTCGGAGTACGGCGAGAAGCACAGCGTCGCCCGGCTGGTCGGCGCGCCGCCCGGTTATGTCGGCTACGAGGAGGGCGGCCAGCTGACCGAGGCGGTCCGCCGCCGCCCGTACAGCGTGATCCTTCTCGACGAGGTGGAGAAGGCGCACACCGAGGTCTTTGACATCCTGCTCCAGGTCCTGGACGACGGGCGCCTCACGGACGGCCAGGGCCGCACGGTCGACTTCCGCAACACCATCCTCATCCTGACCTCCAACCTCGGCTCCAACTTCCTGATGGACCCGCTGCTCAAGGAGGACCAGAAGACGGAGAAGGTGCTGGAGACGGTCCGCGCGTCCTTCCGTCCCGAGTTCCTCAACCGGCTCGACGACGTGGTGGTCTTCCACCCGCTCGGCACCGACCAGCTGCAGCGGATCGCCCGGATCCAGCTCGACCAGCTGCAGCGCCGTCTCACCGACCGCCGGCTGACGCTGGACGTCACCGACCGCGCCCTGAACTGGCTGGCCTGGCTCGGCCAGGAACCGGTCATCGACGCCCCCGCGCCGGACATGTCCTACGGCGCCCGGCCGCTGCGCCGCCTGGTCCAGACGGCCATCGGTGACCAGCTGGCCCGCGCCATCCTGGCGGGCGAGGTGGTGGACGGTGACACCGTTCGGGTGGACGTGGACGGCGACCGGCTGTCGGTGGAGTCGGCCGGACGGGTCGCGGGCTGACATGCTGGCACCTTCCTGACCTGCCCCTCCGCACCCTCCTGGCCCGCCCGGCCCGTCCGGGCTTGCCAGGAAGGGGCGGATGTGGGGGAGGATGGCAGGGACCATACGAAGGGAATTCCACGGTGAGCATCGACCCGTCCTCGATTCCGAATTTCGGGGGCCAGCCCGAACCGCAGCCGTCGGGGCCTGATGGTCCCGTCGTGCCCGACCAGGACCTGGTCAAGCAGCTCCTCGACCAGATGGAGCTGAAGTACGTCGTCGACGAGGAGGGTGACCTCGCCGCCCCGTGGGAGCAGTTCCGCACGTACTTCATGTTCCGGGGCGAGGAGGAGCAGCAGATCTTCTCCGTCCGTACGTTCTATGACCGCCCCCACGGCATCGACGAAAAGTCGAAGCTGCTGGAGGCGATCGACGACTGGAACCGCCGGACGCTGTGGCCCAAGGCCTACACCCACACCCATGACGACGGCACGGTCCGTCTGATCGGTGAGGCATCGATGCTGATCGGCACCGGCGTCTCGCTCGAACACTTTGTGTCGAGCACGGTCAGCTGGGTCCGCGCCTCGATCGAATTCGACAAGTGGATCGTCGAGCAGCTCGGCCTGGAAGCCGAGATCGAAGGCGACTCCGACGAGAAGCCGGGTGACGACGAGGCCTGAGCCCCGTACACCCCCCACCCGGCTGCACGGGCCCTCGGAGCGATCGGCTCCGGGGGCCCGCGTCTGTCTGACCAGGGGTTTCGGATGGCCTTAGGTGTTCTGTCTCGGAAGGTTGTGGACGGGTGATGCAGGTCTCGGCTGAGGGATCTTGAACGGGTGAGGGCCTTGCGGGTT
>NZ_QUAC01000190.1 GCF_003389455.1 Streptomyces inhibens
CAGCGCCGGGTGCAGCAGGCGGGCGTCGCCCGCACGGTAGAGGCGGGCGCGCGGGCCGCCGCGGGCTCCCCCGCGGGCCGCGGTCGCGCCGGTGGATTCGACGAATCCGGGGACGGAGAGCACCTTGCGGTGGAAGTTCCCGGCGTGCAGCGGGCTGCCCCAGATGGATTCGTAGACGCGGCGGAGTTCGGCGATGGTGAATTCCTCGCCGAGGAAGGCCGTGGCCAGCGGGGTGTACTCGATCTTCGCGCGGGCGCGGTCGAGTCCGTCGGCGACGATCCGGGCGTGGTCGAAGGCGAGCGGGAGCGGGGCCTTGGGAGCGGGCTCACCCGCCGGCGGCTCATCGGCTACGGGCCGGGGCACGGAATCACCCCCGTCGATCCCGTGCCCCGGACCCTGTTCTGGGGGACGCGGCCGGGCCGCGTCCGGTTCGCCGTCGGCCTGCGAAGTGTCCCCGTCCGCCGCCGGCTGCGCCGTACGGCCGTCCCGAAAGGTGCCGAGATCGAGCCCGGTGACCGGGATCCAGGCCGCGGACGAGGCGTCGCCGCCGCCCCGCGCCTCGGGGAGGTCGGGCGCGAAGGCGAGGTAGGCGACCGTGACGACGGGCATCCGCGGGTCGCGGCCAGGATCGCCGTACGAGCCGAGCTGTTCGAGGTGGACGCGCTCCAGTTGCGTGGCGTCCAGCCCGGTCTCCTCGGCGAGTTCGCGGGCGGCGGCCTCGTCGAGCGATTCCCGGCCGGCGCGGACGAATCCGCCGGGCAGCGCCCAGGCGCCCTGGAAAGGCCGGCCGCCGCGCTCGACGAGCAGGATGTGCAGGATGCCCGCGCGCAGGGTCAGCGCGACGATGTCGACGGTCACGGCGATGGCGGGGAAGTCACGCGGGTCGTAGGCCGCGAGGAATGCGCTGTCGCCGCCCTCGTCGGCGGTATCGCTCCCGTTGCCCTGCCGGTCCGCATCCACGACCGCCACCTCCGCTCGTCATTCTCACTTTGAGTCTTTCTCGGAACGAGAACAACATAGCACCGGGTGCGGACGACGTCCAAGGGAAAAAGCGGGAGTTGACGCTCCGACGGGCAGGCGGGCAGGCGGGCAGGCGGGCAGGCGGGCAGCTGAGCGTCGCCGGCGCTGTGCTCAGAGCCGGCCGCCGGCCGGGTCCGACGAGAGCCGCTGGGCGACGTATACGGGGAGCACCGACAGGCCGATCAGAACCGCGGCGACGACATCGACGACCGGCGCCTGGTGGGGGCGGGCCAGATTCTCGTAGATCCAGATCGGCAGTGTCCTGGTGCCCGCCCCCGCCGTGAAGGTGGTCACCACGACCTCGTCGAAGGAGAGCGCAAAGGCCAGCAGCGCACCGGCGAACAGGGCCGGGCGCAGCGCCGGGAAGGTGACGTACCGCAGGGTCTGCCAGGGGCGGGCGCCCAGGTCGGCGGAGGCCTCTGCCAGCGAGGGTGCGATCCGGCGGAGCCGGGCAGCGACATTGTTGAAGACGATGACGACGCAGAAGGTCGCATGGCCGACGACGACGGTGAACAGGCCGAAGCCGATGCCCACTGGCTCAAGAACGGTGCGGAAGGCGGCGTTGAGGGCGATGCCGGTGACGATGCCGGGCAGCGCGATCGGCAGCACGATCAGGAACGAGACGGTCTGCCGGCCGAAGAAGCGGTGGCGGTGCACGGCGAAGGCGGCGAGCGAGCCGAGGACCAGGGCGATGGCGGTGGCGCCCAGACCGGCCCGCAACGAGGTCCACAGCGCGTCGCGGGCGCCCGCGCTGTGCACGGCGCGGCTCCACCACTCGCCGGTCAGCCCGCTGGGCGGCCAGGCGAACGAGCCGTCGGCGTTGAGGGAGTTGAGCACCACCAGGAGCAGCGGAAGGTAGATCAGGGCCAGGCCGGCGGCCGTCACACAGCCGAGCACGATGCGGGCGGTGCGCGTGAGATGCATCCGGCTGCCTCCTCGGGGACCGGTCAGAGCGAGTCGAGCGCGCCGGCCCGGCGGACGGCGGCGAGATAGCAGACGATCAGGGCGACGGGGACGGCGGAGAGCGCCGCGGCCAGCGGCAGATCGAGGGTGACCTGGGAGGCGATGACATTGCCCAGGAGCTGGGTGCGGCCGCCGACGATCTGCACGGTGAGGTAGTCACCGAGGCTGAGCGAGAAGGTGAAGACGGAGCCCGCCAGGATCGCCGGGCGCACGGCGGGGGCGACGACGGAGCGCAGGGTGCGTACGGTGCCCGCGCCTAGGTCGGCGGAGGCCTCCAACTGGTGGGCGGGCAGCCGCTCCAGGGCCGCGTACACCGGCAGGATCATGTACGGCAGCCAGAGGTAGGCGAGCACGATGACCACGGCGGTCGCGCCGTATCCGGGTCCGCGCAGGCCCAGTGGGGCGAGCGCCGCATTCACGATGCCGTGTTCGCCGAGCATCACCCGCCAGGCGTACGCCTTGACGAGATAGCCGGCCCACAGCGGGGTGAGCACGGCCACCAGCAGGACGCGGCGCAGCCGGCCCCGCGCCACCCGCGCCATGAAGAACGCCATCGGCAGCGCGAGTACGGCGTCCAGGAGGGTGACGGCGACGGCGATACCGAGGGTGCGCAGGGCGACGGTGCGGTAGACGGGGGTGGTGAGGATGTCCCGGAAGTTGTCGGTGGTCCAGGTGCGGACCACGTCGGAGGTGAAGGGGTCGGTCGTCCAGAAGGCGGAGAGCAGGAGGATGGCGAGGGAGCCGAGGTAGGCGAGGACCAGCCACAGGAGGGGCGGGGCGAGCAGCGCGGCGAGCCGGCCGCGCGCGCCCGGCTCGCAGCTCATGACGGGCACCGGTTCCGCGCGCTCAGCCCTTGATCTCCGTCCAGGCACGGGTCCATTCCGCGTAGTCGGTGCATGTGACGCCCTTGCGGCCGTCGAGGCACTGCGGGACGGGGGTGGTCCAGAAGTGGACGCGGCGGTAGTAGCTCTCGTCGTCGGCGTGGTAGACCGCGCAGTGCCGGGGGTCGGCGGTTTCCTTGCAGGCCCTGGCGTTGGCGGGGGCCTCGCCGAAGTACTCGGCGACCTGGGCGTTCACCTTCGGGGAGACGATCCAGTTGAGCCATTTGTAGGCGCAGTTGGGGTGGGCGGCCTTGGCGGAGACCATCCAGGTGTCGGACCAGCCGGTCGCCCCTTCCTTGGGGAGGACGGCCTTGACCGGGGCCTTTTCCGCGGTAGCGGTATTGGCGATGACCTGCCAGGTGGTGCCGATGACGCTGTCGCCGCCCTTGAAGGCGGTGACTTCCTTCTGGTAGTCGCTCCAGTATTCGCCGATGTGCTGCCGCTGCTTCTTCAACAGGGCGACGGCGGCGGCGAGTTGCTTGCCGTCGAGGGCGTAGGGGTCCTTGATCCCGAGCCCCGGCCGGGTCTTCATCAGATAGAGGGCGGCGTCGGCGATGTAGATGGGCGAGTCGTAGGCGGTGACCTTGCCCGAGTACTTCGCCGCACCGTCGAAGACGGCCTTCCAGGAGTCGGGGGCCGGCGAGACCTTGTCGGTGCGGTACATCAGCAGATTGGCGCCGCGGCCGTGCGGAATGCCGTACATCTTCCCGTCCTTGGAGTTGAACGGGCGCATCTTCAGGCCGCTGAAGATGTCGCGGTAGTTCGGGACCAGGCGGGTGTTGACGGGCACCACGTCCTTGGCGGCGATCAGCCGCAGGGTGGCGTCACCGGACGCGGAGACGGTGTCGTACTGGCCGGTCTTCATCAGCGAGACCATCTCGTCGGAGGTCCCGGCGATCTTGGTGTTGACCTGGCAGCCGGTCTGCTTCTCGAAGGGGTGCACCCAGTCGGCCTTGGGGTCGTTGGAGCCGTCCTCGGCGTATCCGGCCCAGGCGATGATGTCGACCCGGCCCTCGCCCTTGCCGACGGACTTCTGCTCCGCGGCTCCCCCGCCGTCCGGGCCCCCGCCGCCGGAGCCGCAGGCGACGGCCAGCAGCAGGACGCCGGCCGCCACGGCGGCCTTCCACTGATTCGCGTTGCGCATGGTGAGCTCCCCTGTCGCACACGGCTGTCGAGCCCCGCCAGTATCCGGAAGCGGACCCTCTGCCACCAGAGCGCATCGCCGATCGAATGCGCCCGGTTGCGCGAAACCGACGGCTCGTCAGCCGGGGACCGCGAAGGCGTCGTTGACGTTCCACAGGAGATGAACGGCGGCGCCGATACGGGCCGCGTCCGGCAGCCCCGCCGAGTTCAGCCGCAGTACGGTGAGCCGGTCGTCGCCCGCGTCGAGCCGGATCACGAACCGGGTGTGGGCGCCGGCGTGCGCGATATCGGTGATCCGGCCGGCCACGCAGCGCTCCCCCGGCCCCGGCGCGCTGTCCGGAGCGGCGATCCTGATCCGTTCGGGGCGGATGCTGTACGTCCCCGGGGCGCCGACCACGCGGACCGCGGCCTGGTCGCGCAGCAGATTGGTGGTGCCGACGAAACCCGCGACGAAGGCGGTGGCCGGCCGGTCGTAGATCTCCAGCGGCGGGCCGATCTGCGCGATGCGGCCGCGGTCGAGGACGGCGAGACGGTCGCTGAGGGTCAGCGCCTCTTCCTGGTCGTGGGTGACGAGGAGGAAGGTGACGCCGGTGGCGCGCTGGATGCGGGTGAGTTCGCGCTGCATCTCCTGGCGCAGCTGGAGGTCGAGGGCGCCGAGGGGCTCGTCGAGCAGCAGCAGACCCGGGTCGTCGATCAGCGCCCGGGCCAGGGCGACGCGCTGGCGCTGGCCGCCGGAGAGCTGGGCCGGGCGGCGTGGGCCGTAGTCGTCGAGCCGTACGGTGCGCAGCGCCTCGCGGGCGCGGGCGAGGCGCTCGGGTTTGCGCACCCCGCGCACGGTCAGGGCGTAGGCGACGTTCTGCTCGACGGTCATATGGGGGAAGAGCGCGTAGTCCTGGAAGACGGTGTGGACATCGCGGCGGCTGGGCGCGAGTGCGGTGACATCGCGGCCGGCGAGTTCGATACGGCCCGCGGTGGGCCGCTCGAAGCCGGCGATCAGACGCAGCAGGGTGGTCTTCCCGGAGCCGGACGGCCCGAGGAGGGAGAAGAACTCCCCTTCCCGGAGCGCGAGTTCGGCGCCATCGACGGCGCGTACCGCACCGAAGTCCTTGCTGACGGCGGTGAGCCGTACGGCGGGTGCGGCGCCCGTACGGGCCGGCCGGGCGTCGGTGCGGGCGGCTTCGGTCACGGGCGCTCCCCCTCGTGCACGGCTTGATCGCGCGGCGACTGTACCGGGGTTCCGCGCCGAGCGGCAGCGTGCCACACTTCTGACGTTCCGTCAGTTCTGGGTGGGGAGGGGCCGTGTCACGTACACGCAAACCGGTGGTGCCGGGGTGGTTCGACCCGGACGCGGCGGACTTCCGGCTGCTGGGGACCCGGTGCCGGGCCTGCGGCGCGGTGTTCTTCCCCCGCGAGGACACCTTCTGCCGCAACCCCGCGTGCACGAGCGACGACCTGGCGGAGGTGCCGCTGTCCCGGCGCGGCACGGTCTGGTCGTACACCGACGCGCGCTATCGCCCGCCCGCCCCCTACGTCTCCGATCCGGACGCCTCGTGGCAGCCGTACACCCTGGTCGCCGTGGAACTGGCGGCGGAGCGGATGGTGGTCCTCGGCCAGGCCGCGCCCGGCGTCGGCGTCGCGGATCTCACGGTGGGCACGGAGGTCGAGCTGGTGCCCGGGGTGCTGAATGAGGATGACGGGCATACGTGGATGACGTGGCGGTGGAGGGTGGTGGGAGGTGGCGGTGGGGGCGATTCGCGGGCGGTGGCCGCGTCGCTGGGGCCGGCCGCTGCCGGAGCGGGGGGTGTGTCATCGGACCTGGCTGGCGGTGGAGCGGGGGGCGCGTCGCTGGGGCCGGCTGCCGCCGAAGCGGGGGGCGCCTCACTGGGCCAAGCCGTCCCCGAAGCGACACCCGCGTCGCCGTGTCCGCCCGTCCCCGAAGCGGTGCCCGCGTCACCACATCCGCCCGTCCCCGAAGCGACACCCGCATCACCACATCCGCCCGTCCCCGAAGCGGCACCCGCATCACCACACCCGCCCACCCCCCGAAGGGGGGTGGGCGGCGGGGAAAAAACTAAAGGCGCGGGTGGGCGGCGGGTATACAGGAGCGCAGGGCACCCACCCCCGACCGCATCGCAAGGCAGCACGCACGCAGGGCACGCACCCCCGAGCGCAGACCGAGGCAGTTCGAGGGAAGCGCAGGCAAACACAAGCGCAAGCCACGATTCCGAGCCCTCAACCGGCTCCCTGACCGGCGACGTGGCCGTGCTCGGTGCCGGTATGCACCCCTGGGGCAAGTGGGGGCGCAGCTTTGTCGAGTACGGGACGAAGGCGGTCAGGGATGCCCTCGCGGACGCCGGGCTCGACTGGCGCGAGGTGCAGAGCGTGGTCGGGGCGGACACGGTGCGCGGGGGCTACCCCGGTTATGTGGCGGGCGCGACCTTCGCCAAGGCGCTGGGCTGGCAGGGCGCCCGGGTGACCAGCGTCTACGCGGCCTGTGCGTCCGGCGCGCAGGCGATCGGCACCGCGCGGGTGCAGATCCTTTCGGGCCTCGCGGAGGTGGCGCTGGTGGTGGGCGCGGACGCCGCGCCCAAGGGCTTCTTCGCCCCGGCGGGCGGCGATCGGCCCGATGATCCGGACTGGTTGCGTTTCCGGTTGCTGGGAGCCACCAACCCGGCGTACTTCGGGCTGTACGCACGCCGCCGGATGGCCCTGTACGGCGATACGGCGGACGACTTCGCCCAGGTGAAGGTGAAGAACTCGGCGGCAGGCGCGGCCAATCCGTACGCCCGCTACCGCAAGCGGGTCACCGCGCAGGAGGTCGCGGCGTCGGCGGTGGTCTCCGACCCACTGCGGCTGCTGGACATCTGCGCGACCTCCGACGGCGCCGCGGCGCTGGTCCTGACCAGCATGGACTTCGCGCGCCGGCACGGCGTCGCGGACCCGGTCCGGATCCGCGCGGTCTCCACGGCCACCCCGCACTATCCGCGGACCGTACTCGATCTGCCGGACATCGCCACCGACTCGTCGGCCGCCGTACCGGAGCCGGCGACCGGTTTCCGGGCGTCGATCGCGCACACCGCCTACGAGGAGGCCGGGATCGGCCCCGAGGACCTCTCGCTGGCCGAGGTCTACGACCTGTCCACCGCACTGGAGTTGGAGTGGTACGAGGACCTGCGGCTGTGCGGCGCCGGTGAGGGCGCCAAGCTGCTGCGGGACGGCGCGACGGCGCTGGGCGGGCGGCTGCCGGTGAATGCCAGCGGCGGCCTGGCGTCGTTCGGGGAGGCGGTGCCGGCGCAGGCCATTGCGCAGGTCTGCGAGCTGACCTGGCAGCTGCGGGGACAGGCGGGCGCGCGCCAAGTAGCCGGTGCCCGGGTGGGGGTGACCGCCAATCAGGGGTTGTTCGGGCATGGATCGGCCGTGGTTGCGGTGCGGTGAGGGTGGTCGTACGGCGGCCGCTCCCCACGAACTCCCCGCGCCGCGGCGCGGCGCAGGCCACCGTACGGCGCCGCCTCCCCTGCGCCCCCGGAGCCCGCCCCTCGAACGTCCTGTGTGCATTGCGGGGGCAGTGATCCATACGCTCCGGAAGGATGCATGAACAGTGCGTTAATCACACCCTGTTCACCGTGACGGAGGGGCAAGCTACTGCCCGTGCCTGCCTGGACGGACCAGCTTCGATTCGCCTTCCAGCCCGTCGTGAACCTCTCGACCGGTTCGGTCGCCGCGCTGGAGATACTCGCCCGCCCCGAGGACGGCGAGGTCGATGTCCTGGCCTCCGCGCGCCGCTGCTCCGAACTGGACGCGGAACTCGCGGCGCTGGCCGTACGGACGGCGGCACATCAGGAGACGCTGCTGCCGCTGCACATCAATGTCTTCGCCACGACCGTCGCCGAGCTGCCCCGGCTGACGGCGCTGGGCAAGGCCGTTCACGACGTGGGCCGGCGGCCGTGGGAGATCACCCTCGATCTCGGCGGGCCGTTCACCCATGTCCCGCACGCCGCGCTGCTGGAGTCGGTGGCGGTGCTGCGCGACGAGGGCTACCGGATCTGCGCGGACGGGGTCGGGGACGGTGATCTGCCGCTGCGGCTGCTCGGCGAGCTCGCGCCGGACCTCGTCAAACTCGATGCGTCGCTGTGTGCGCGGCTGGACACCGACCGGGGACGGCAGGCCGCGGTGGCCGCGGCGCGGCAGCTGTGCGAGCGGGTGGGCGGGCTGCTGGCCATCGAGGGCGTGGAGACCGAGCGGCAGTATGCGGCGGTACGGGACGCCGGGGTGCAGCTGGCGCAGGGCCACTTGTTCGCACCGCCGGCGCGCCGGCCGGCCACCGATGTGTACTTCCCGGCCGCGCTCCCGCAGGCGGCGAGCGGGCCGGCGGTGCCGCACCGCCCGCCCTCGGGACCGCCGGTCGCCCAGTTCCTGCAGCCCGCCGCGCTGCTGCCGATGTCCGCGTCCGCGGGCGCGGTGCGCAGCCATCTCACCGGCTTCCCCGAGGTATCGGGGGTGCTGCTGGTGGACACCGACGGGGTGCCGGTCCGGGCGATCGACCGGGACCGGTTCCTGCTGTCGCTGTCCGGGCGGTACGGGCATGCGCTGTACGCCGACCGGCCGGCACTGCGGCTCGCGGACCGGCCGCGGACGGTCGGTGCGGACGCCACCGCCTGGCAGGTGCTCGATGTGATCGCCGAGGGGGACCGGGACCGTACCGGGGACGATGTGGCGGTGGTGGACGAGCGCGGCCGGTGCATGGGCGTGGTGCATCTCGCCGACATCGTGCGGGCGCTGGCCGAGAGCCGGGTGGAGGAGGCGGCCCGGCTCAATCCGCTGACCCGGCTGCCCGGTTCGGACGAGGTCAACGCCGAGGTGGACCGGCGGATCGCCGAGGGCCGGGCGTTCGCGCTGAGCTGGCTGGATGTGGACGGTTTCAAGCAGGTCAACGACGGTGCGGGGTTCGCGGCCGGCGATGAGCTGATCCGTTCGGTGGGGCGGGCGCTGGCCCAGGTCGCGGCGGGCGAGCCGGCCAGCCGGGTGGGCCATATCGGCGGCGATGACTTCCTGGTGCTGGCCGAGCCGGACGGCCTGGAGCCGTTCGCCGCGGCGCTGTTGGACGTGGCGTGGCAGGCGGGCGGGCGGCCGGTCACGCTGTCGCTGGCGACGGCCGTCTGTCCGCCCGGCACCGTCACCGGCCACCATGAGGCGGCGGCCGCGCTCGCACCGCTGAAGAAGGCCGCGAAGGGGCTGCCGGGGGCGAGCTGGGTGCTGGGCCGGCCCGGCTCGGGGCTTACCGAGATCCGCCGCGGTACGACGGCCCGGGTGCCCGGCCCGGCCGGCCCCACGTGCACCGCCCCGCCGGGTCAGGGGGGCGTACGGGCCCGGGGGTGACGGGGCGCGGCGGTGCCCGTGGGCAGGTGCGGGTACATCAACATCCCGAGCTGTGTGCGACCTTGACGCTCCCTCACCTCAGGTGAACACTTCCGGATGCCGGTCGGCACTGCCGCACTCAGGCACCCCGGCCGGGTGGCGGCGGCTGCCCGCTGTCCGCCGTTGGCACGCACCCTGCACGGAGGACCGGGGGACGTCCCCCGGGGAGCCAAGGAGCCGCCATGTATTCCAATGGGCACATCTTCGTCGGTGAAGTGATAGGCACCGCGATACTGATTCTGTTCGGCGCGGGTGTGTGCGCCGCCGTCACCCTGCACCACTCCAAGGCGAAGGCCGCGGGCTGGGTCGCGATCGCGTTCGGCTGGGGCATGGGCGTCCTGGCCGGCGCGTACACCGCGGCACCGCTGTCCGGCGGGCATCTCAACCCCGCGGTGACGGTCGGCTCGGCGGTCGCGGGCGGCACCGAGTGGTCGAAGGTGCCGCTGTACATCGCGGCACAGATGGTCGGTGCGGCGATCGGCGCCGTACTGGCCTGGGCGCTGTATTACGCGCAGTTCGCGGCCAACGACGGGCGGTCCGGTGTCACTCCGCAGCCGACGCTGGGGATCTTCTCCACCGGCCCGGAGATCCGCCGGCCGGTCGCCAACCTCGTCACCGAGATCATCGCCACCGTCGGTCTGGTGCTGCCGCTGCTGTTCTTCGGCGAGAACAAGGGCATCGGTATCGGCCGGGTCCCCGGCGAGCATGCGGGGGTCTACGGCTCGGGGATCAATGTGCTGCTGGTCGCGCTGCTCGTCGTCGGTATCGGGCTCTCGCTGGGCGGTCCCACCGGCTATGCCATCAACCCGGCCCGTGACCTCGGTCCGCGCCTCGTGCACGCGCTGCTGCCGATCCCCAACAAGGGCTCCCCCGACTGGAGTTACGCCTGGATCCCGGTGGCCGGGCCGCTGATCGGCGCGGTGCTCTCCGGCCTGGTCTATGCCGCGGCGTTCTGACGCCGGCGGGCCCCGCCGCATCCACTCACCAGGACTTCAGGAGGCGTGACGGCATGACGGAGCACACCGAGAAGTACGTTGCCGCGATCGACCAGGGCACCACGTCGAGCCGCTGCATCATCTTCGACCACGGCGGGGCGATCGTCGCCGTCGACCAGCGTGAGCACCGCCAGATCTTCCCCAAGCCGGGCTGGGTGGAGCACGACGCCACCGAGATCTGGTCGAAGGTGCAGGCCGTGGTGGCGGGCGCGCTCGCCAAAGCGGGGCTGCGCGCGGACCAGCTCAGCGCGCTGGGCATCACCAACCAGCGGGAGACCACGGTCCTGTGGGACCGGGCCACCGGCCGGCCGGTGCACCATGCGATCGTCTGGCAGGACACCCGTACCTCCCAGCTGTGCGCGGAGCTGGGCGGCCCGGACGGCCAGGACCGCTTCCGGGATGCCACCGGCCTGCCGCTGGCCAGCTATTTCTCCGGGCCGAAGGCGGCCTGGCTGCTGGATGAGGTGCCGGGTCTGCGGGCCCGTGCCGAGCGCGGCGAGATCGCGTTCGGCACCATCGACTCCTGGCTGATCTGGAATCTGACCGGCGGCACCGACGGCGGGGTGCATGTCACCGATGTGACGAACGCGGGCCGCACGATGCTGATGAACCTGTCCACCCTCCAGTGGGATCCGGCGACCCTGTCGGCGATGAATGTGCCGGCCGCGATCCTGCCGGAGATCAGATCGTCGGCGGAGGTGTACGGCACGGCCGTCGGGCAGCTGCACGGGGTGCCGGTGGCGTCCGCGCTCGGCGACCAGCAGGCGGCGGTCTTCGGGCAGACCTGCTACGGCGTCGGCGAGGCCAAGAACACCTATGGCACCGGGTCGTTCCTGCTGCTGAACACCGGCAACCGCCCGGTCCCGTCCAAGAACGGGCTGCTGACGACCATGGGTTACCAGCTCGGTGGCGAGGCGCCGGTCTACTGCCTGGAGGGCTCCATCGCCATCACGGGCGCGCTGGTGCAGTGGTTCCGCGATCAGCTCGGCATCATCGCGTCGGCCGACGAGATCGAGCCGCTGGCGGCGAGCGTCCCGGACAACGGCGGGGCGTATGTCGTCCCGGCGTTCTCCGGTCTGTTCGCGCCCTATTGGCGCTCCGACGCCCGCGGGGTGATCACCGGTCTGACCGGCTTTGTCACCAAGGCGCATCTGGCGCGCGCCGTACTGGAGGCGACCAGCTGGCAGACGAGGGAGGTCGTGGACGCCATGTACCAGGACTCGGGCGTACAGATCACCCAGCTCAAGGTCGACGGCGGGATGACCGCCAACAAACTGCTGATGCAGCATCAGGCGGATGTGCTGGGTGTGCCGGTGATCCGCCCGGTGATTTCGGAGACCACCTGTCTGGGGGCGGCCTACGCGGCCGGACTTGCGACCGGTGTCTGGCAGGACCTGGACGAGCTGCGGGCCCACTGGAAGCGGGACACGGAGTGGACACCGCGGATGGACGCGCAGACCCGGGACCGCGAGTTCGCCAACTGGCGCAGGGCCGTGGAGCGCAGCTTCGGCTGGCTGACGGAGGACGGCTCGGCGGCGTCCTAGGGTCTTGCCGACCCTGACCCATCGGACGAGCCCTGGCTTCGGTGGTGCGCAGACGTACGGCCCGTACTCCGGACGGCGGGGTACGGGCCGTGCTTCCGCGCCCGGTCAGGGCAGCGCGGGCTCCCGTCGGCAGTCGCCGGCCTGCATCGCATGCTCGACGACGGAGATCAGCACATCCCGTGCGGAGTCCTTGTGGCGGGCGTCGCACAGCATCACCGGCACCTGGGGGTCCAGGTCCAGGGCTTCCCGTACGGACTCCGGCGGGTAGCGGTCGGCGCCGTCGAAGCAGTTGACGGCGACGGTGAAGGGCAGACCGCGCCGCTCGAAGTAGTCGATGGCGGCGAAGCTGTCCGCGAGCCGGCGGGTGTCGGCGAGCACCACCGCGCCGAGCGCGCCGAGCGCCAGCTCGTCCCACAGGAACCAGAAGCGGTCCTGGCCCGGGGTGCCGAAGAGATAGAGGACCAGGTGGTCGTTGACGGTGATCCGTCCGAAGTCCATCGCCACGGTGGTGGTGGTCTTGGTCTCCACCCCATCGAGGTCGTCGACCGGCCGGCCCGCCTCGGTCAGCCGCTCCTCGGTGCGCAGCGGTTTGATCTCGCTGACGGCGCCGACCAGGGTGGTCTTACCGACTCCGAAGCCGCCCGCGACCAGGATCTTGAGCGTCACCGGCTCGACGGCGGCGGACCGGCGGCGGCGTTCGGAACGCCCGAAAGCCATGGGATCTTCTCCTGAATTTGCCGGGTATGCGGGTGGAGCTCACGCTTGTTCCCCGTGCGTCGGCGAACGAGGCAGCAGGTGCAAGGGAACGGTACAACGTGCTCAGCACGGCGCCCACTTGAGATGCATCACGCTTGGGAGACGCCCGGGGGCAGAGGTCGCCAACCGCCTCAAAAGGGCGGTGAGAGGTGTCCGTTGGTGCGACGGGGAAGCGCCGTGGGCGCTCAGCGCGGGGCGAGGGTGCCGGGCCGGTCGAGCAGTCCCAGCAGGCTCACGAAGCTGGACTCCACGAAGGCGCAGAGCTCTTCCTGGGCGTCGGCCTCCTCCACCGGCCAGGTGGTGACCGCCTCTTCGGCGAACGCCATCCAGGCGCGGGAGGCGAGTTCGAGCCGCGGGGCGTCCGGCATACCGAGCCGCCGCTGGCCGTCGCGCACCCGGCGGGCGACCGTCTCGCGGGTTTCACCCACGATGTCGGTGACCGCGGGGTGGCTGCCCGCGGCGCCCCGTACCAGGGCGAGATACACCTGACGGTGCTCCAGGACGTACGCCACGAAGCCCGCGATGAAGGCCCGCATCCAGGCGACCGGCTCCAGCGAGTCGTCCGGTTGTGTGGCGGCGGTGAAGCGGTCGCACTCGGCGCGGACGACGGCGCGGTAGAAGTCGCGCTTGGAGTCGAAGTAGTGGAAGAGCAGTCCGCGGGAGATGCCGGCCCGGCGGGCGACCTCGTCGGTGGACAGCTCGTCGAGGGAGCGGTCGGCAAGCATCTCCAGACCGATGCCGACCAGCTGCTCCCTGCGCTGGTCGGGGGTGAGGCGGGTGGCTCGCTTGCCGGACATGCCCGCAGTTTACGGCGGCGGGGGCCGGGAGCCGCTCGGTGCGTCCCGGCCCCACGCGGTGTCAGGCGTGCCGGCCGAGGTGGTCGAGGATCTTGGGCGTGACGACGTCGGGGACCTCTTCGGGCAGCCAGTGGCTGGCGCCCTCCAGGGCCTCGAAGCGGTACGGGCCGTCCACCCACTCCCCCGTCGACTCGGCCGCGACGCGGCCCAGCGCGGTGTCCTCGCTGCCCCACAGGAACAGGGTGGGCACGGTGATCCGGCCCGCGGGCACCGAGATGACCGATTCGGGGGCGCGGTACCAGTTCAGGGTGGCGGTCAGCGCGCCCGGCGCGGAGAGCCTGCGGACGTTGTCGTCGACGAGCGCGCCGGGGACCTTGCCGCCGTATGCGGCGCGCAGTCGGGCGGCGTCGTCGGCGAGCAGGGCGGTCTCCGCGGCGCCGTCGTTGAGGCGGAAGAAGCGGACGTAGTCGAGGCGCTGGTACTGGGTGGGGTCCTCGGCGGCGGCGCGGTTGAGCGCGTCGGGGTGCGGGGTGGCCAGCACGGTCAGGGACTTGAGCCGCTCGGGGTGGGCGCCGGCCAGCGCCCAGGCGACCATGCCGCCCCAGTCGTGCGAGACGAGGTGGAAGCGGCCCGCGCCCTGGGAGTCGGCGAAGGCGAGGGCGTCGGCGACGAGTTCGGGGACGGCGTAGTCGGCGATCCGGGGCGGGCGGGCGCGCGGGGAGTAGCCGCGCTGGTCGACGGCGACGGCGCGGTAGCCGGCCGCGCCCAGGGCGGTGAGCACGGCGCTCCAGGAGTCGGCGAATTCGGGCCAGCCGTGCAGCAGCAGGGCGAACTCGCCGTCCGCGGGCCCGCAGGCCAGCGCGTCGTAGGTGTGCGGGCCGACCTGGATCTCCAGGTGCTCGAAGGGGGCCGGGGTCGCGTCCGTGGCCATGGCTGCGCTTCTCCTCCTGTTGACAGTTGCTCAATAGAAGCCTAACGCGGTATTGAGCATTGCTCAACAACCCCCCGGCCATCGGCGGTAATGTGAAAGTTGAGCGGTGATGCGCCACAACGGAACTGGCCATGCCCGAGCGGAGTGCTGAATGAATCGACGCCGCACCCCCACCGGTCCGCCCTCCGAGGAGCTTCTGCACCTCCTCGGCCAGCTCACCGGCCGGGTCATGGAACGGATCAAGCTCCAGCAGGCACGGGTGGCGCTCGCCGTGGAACTGCAGCGGCACATGCTTCCGCCCGAGCTGCCGGGACTGCCGGGACTGCAGACCGCGGCCCGATACGTACCGGCGCAGACGGGCCTGGACATCGGAGGCGACTGGTACGACGCATTCGTGCTGCCGGACGGCTCGCTCGGCTTCGCCATCGGCGACGTCCAGGGCCATGACGTGGAGGCCGCCGCCTTCATGGGCCAGGTCCGCACCGGACTGCACGCCGTCGCGGGTGCCACCACCGACCCCGGCGAGGTGCTGAGCAGGGCCAACAATCTGCTGCTGTCGATGAGCTCCGATCTCCTGGCGACGTGTACGTTCCTGCGCTTCGACCCGGTCCTCGGCGAGCTGACCGACGCCCGCGCCGGCCATGTGCCGGCGGTCTGGGGCACCGCGGACGGCACGGAGGTGCTCCAGGACCCGGGCGGGCTGCCGCTGGGGGTCTTCCCCGACCAGCACTACCCGGTCACCCGCCGCCGGCTGAGCCAGGTGGGCGCATTCGTGCTGATCACCGACGGGGTGGTGGAAGGACCTACCTACCCGATCGAGAACGGGCTGGCGCAGGTGGCGGCCCGGGTCCGCGCGGGGTACGACGGGGACGCCGACGATCTCGCCGCCGAGGTGATCTCGGTCGCCGATCTGACCGGGCACAGCGACGACGCCGCCGTGCTCGTCATCCGCCATGACGGCGGTCCCTACACCTAGGCGCGCGCCCCCGGCGGGGGCGCGGCGGCGAGTGGAGGCTGTGGTGCACAACGAGTGGCTGAAACGTCATGGCACCACTGCCGTGCAGATCCTCGTCGTCGCCGGCGTCTACTACGGCGGCGCCCAGCTCGGCCTGCTCCAGGAGCTGGTCCGGGGGCAGGTCACTCCGCTGTGGCCACCAACGGGCATCGCCCTGACGGCGCTGCTCCTGCTCGGCCCGCGGATCTGGCCGGGAATCGCCCTGGGCGCCTTTCTGGTCAATGTTTCGCTGGGGCCGTCGCTCCTCGTGGTGCTGGCGATCGTCGCCGGCAACACCCTCGGCCCCGTGGTCTCCTACCGGCTGCTGGGACGGGCGGGGTTCCGTGTGCAGATGGACCGGCTGCGCGACGCCGTCGCGCTGGTGTGCCTCGGTGCGCTGACCGGGATGCTGGTGAGCGCGACCGTCGGCAGCGGCGTCCTGGTGCTCTCCGGAGCGCTGACGGCAGGAGACTTCTGGCCGACCTGGGCGGTGTGGTGGACCGGTGATGCGATGGGGGTACTGGTGATCACGCCGGTGCTGCTGCTCCTCAGCTCGGCCCGATGGCCGCCAAGGGCCCGCGTCAGCCCCTACCGGTGGGCGGAGGCGGCGCTGCTGGCGAGCTGCACGCTCGCCGTCATGCTCCTGGCCGTGAGCAGCTCGGTGAATCTGCTCTTCCTGGTCTCGCCGTGCCTGATCTGGGCCGCGTTCCGCTTCGAGCGGGCCGGGGCCGCACCGTGTGCGCTGCTCGTCTCCACGGTCGCGATCATCGCGGCCGCCGAGCAGTCGGGGCCGTTCGCCCACCACGATCTGTTCACGAACATGGTCACCCTGCAGGCCTTCAACGGGGTCACCGCGCTCACCGCGCTGCTGCTCGCCGCGGTCGTCACCGAGCGGCGCAACACCCACCGGGAGATCCAGCGGGTGTGCGCACAGCTGGCCGAGGCGGTCTCCCGGCTGGATGCGGACACGGCCGTCGGGCAGTGGCCGCCGCCGCGCAAGAAGAAGCCCGACGACGGCGGCGGCACCTGAGCACCGGGGGCGGTCACAGCGCGCGCAGGCCGTCGATCACCTCGCGCAGCACCTTCTCGTCCGGCAGCTCGGCCGGTGGTACCGGCCTGCTGACATGGACCAGCTCCGCATCGAGCAGATCCCCGATCAGCACCCGTACGACGCCGACCGGCAGGTCGAGTTCGGCCGCCAGCTCGGCGACCGAAAGCGGCGCCTGCCGGCACAGCTCGACGATGTCCACATGCTCGGGCGACAGCGTCTGGTCGTCGATCGTCTCCTGCGCGCGGCTCTCGGCGACCACTTGCGCGATCAGGTCGAGGCGCCCCTCCGCGGCCGTACGGGTGCGCCCCCGCGTCATGGCGTACGGCCGGACGACCGGGCCCGCGTCGTCGTCGAACCAACGGGCCGCCTCCCGGTCCCGCGCCGCCCGGCCGTCCTGGTCGCTCATGGCGTCACCGTCGTTCAGGTCGAAAGACCGGACCGGGGCGCGGTGCCCAGGTGCGTTCCCACGCGCTTGACCAGCAGCGTCATCTCGTACGCGATCAGCCCGACATCGGAGTCCGCATCGGCCAGTACGGCCAGACAGCTGCCGTCGCCGGCCGCGCTGACGAACAGGAACGCGTCGTCCAGCTCGACCATGGTCTGCCGGACGTGCCCCGCGTCGAAGTGCCGGCCGACGCCCTTGGCCAGGCTGTGGAAGCCGGAGGCGACCGCGGCCAGATGCTCGCCGTCCTCGCGGGTCAGATCCTTCGAGGCGCCGGTGGCCAGCCCGTCGCTGGAGAGGACGAGCGCCTTGCGGATCGAGCCGACCCGCTCGACCAGCTCGTCCAGGAGCCAGTTCAGCTCACCGGATCCCTTCTCCGAGATCGATGCGGTGGAAGCTGCTGCCTTCGGTGCGGTCATGGACCGTCCCCTCCCGATGTGGTTCCTGGTGGTGCTGTGGTGCCTGTGTCGTCGCCGTCATGCGTGGTCGTGTCACGGGCAGCCGGGCCTGTGGTGTCCGCGGCCGCCGGCTGCCCGGCGTCCGTCTTCTCATCCGGTGGCGTTCCGGTCCCGCCCGGGTCCTCGCCGTTGTCGCGACGGCCGCGCTGCCAGCCGCGCTGGAGCGAGGCCATCCGGGCGCGGACCGCCTCGGCGTCCCGGTCGTCCACGGGCGGCGCGGGCCGTGGTTCCGCCGCGGGCTGCGCGGCGGCGGCGTCGGCCTTGAGCTGGGGC
>NZ_QUAC01000209.1 GCF_003389455.1 Streptomyces inhibens
CGCGGCGGCCGGGCTCCGCCGTCGCGCCGTGCGGTCCCGGCTGCGCGGGCGGGCCGGCCGGGGCCGCGTTCTTCGACTTGCTGCGGGCGCGGAGGAACTCGATGGCGATCGGGACCACGGAGATCAGCACGATCGCGATCAGGATCAGCTCGATGTGCTTGTGGACGAACTCGACATTGCCCAGCGAGGCGCCGAGGAGCGTGACTCCGGCGCCCCACAGGGCGCCGCCGATGACGTTGAAGGTGAGGAAGGAGCGGTAGTTCATCCGGCTCACGCCCGCGATGATCGGCGTGAACGTACGGACGATCGGCACGAAGCGGGCCAGGACCAGCGACTTGGGGCCGTACTTCTCGAAGAACACATGCGCCTTCTCCACGTTCTCCTGCTTGAAGAGCCGGGAGTCGGGGCGCTTGAAGAGCGAGGGGCCGACCTTGCGGCCGAAGAGATAGCCGGCCTGGTCGCCCAGGACGGCGGCCAGCACGACCAGCGCGCATACCGCCCACAGCGGCTTGTCCAGCTTGTTGGTCGTCACCAGCAGACCGGTGGTGAACAGGAGCGAGTCGCCCGGCAGGAAGAAGCCGATCAGCAGGCCGGACTCCGCGAAGACGATGACCAGGACACCGATCAGGCCGAATGTCGCGATCAGATAGTCCGGGTCCAGCCACTGCGGGCCGAGCGCGAGAGTATTCACGGGGTGAAGGCTCCTGGGTCGAGGGCGCCGGATCGTGCGGTGCGACGAGCGAAGCGACGGGGTGAAGGCGCGTGTGCGGCCCAAAACTATCAACGCCAGGCGACCCCCCTTGGTTCCAGGCGGGCGCAGCCGGCCCCCGCCGGTCCCCACCCGACCGCTCCCCGACCGCTGGCCGCGCCCGCCGGACCGGGTGATGCTGGCCCGTAAGGAGGTGCGCACCATGGGCATCGAGGATTACGGCGGCGGACAGCACACGCAGTCCGACGTCCTGGTGGTCACGACCAATGACGTCCCGGGGTTTCATGTGGACCGGGTGATCGGCGAGGTCTTCGGCCTGACGGTGCTTCCCCAAGCTCTCGGCTGCGCTCAAGCAGGGGAGACCCCATTCGCCACCTCGGCAGCCAGATCGGCGCGGGCCTGAAGTCGCTGGTCGGCGGCGAGCTGCGGGGCCTGACCAAGACCCTTGTCGAGACCCGTAACCAGGCGATGGAACGGCTGGTGGAGCAGGCCCGCTCGCGCGGTGCGAACGCGGTGCTGATGTTCCGCTTCGATGTCACGGAGGCCGCCGACGTGGGCACCGAGGTGTGTGCCTACGGGACGGCCGTGGTGCTCGCCCCGCTGAGCTGAGCCCCCAAGAGGACGGACCGTACGGGCCGAGTGCGCGCTCCCCGGCCCGTACGGATCACTGGTGACGGGCCGTGTTGGCCAGGATCGCGTCACGCATATAGACGGCGAGGCCGGTCCTGATCGCCTCGTAGGTGGCGGTGAACCGCTCATCGGCGACATACATCTCGCCGAGGCAGGTGTGGAACTCGTGGCTGCACTCGTAGTACGCACCGCAGATGAACTGCCGGTGCTCCTCGGCGACATCCATCGCCGCCTCCGAGTCCGCCGGCACGCCCTGCGCGAGCTGATCCGCCATCTTGCGGTGGATGGCGTCGAACTCGGCCGTCACCCGCTTCCAGTCGTCCTTGGTGTACGCGGCCGTCCTGCGCTGCGACTCCTTGTAGGCCTCGGTGTGGCCCCAGCGCTCCTCGACCTCCGCGGCGTGCTCGTCGGGGTCGAAGTCCCCGAAGACCTCGAACTTCTCCTCCGGTGTGAGCCGTACATTCATCCTGCGTGCCTCCATCGCGTGTTCGACGGCGGCGGCCATCTCCTGGAGTTTGCCGATCCGTGCGGTCAGCAGGTCGTGCTGGCGCCGCAGATGTTCCTGCGGGTCCACGTGCGGATCGTCCAGGAGGGCCGCGACCTCGTCGAGCGGAAAGCCGAGCTCCCGGTAGAACAGGATCTGCTGCAGCCGGTCCAGGTCGTCATCGCCGTAGCGCCGGTGACCTGCGTGGTTGCGCTCGCCGGGCTGCAACAGGCCGATCTCGTCGTAGTGGTGCAAGGTGCGCACCGTCACGCCGGCGAAGGCCGCGACCTGCCCTACCGAATAACTCACTTCCGCTCCCTTCTCGGTACGCACTCCACGATGTGTCCTCACGCCACGTGAGGTGCAAGTCCGCATCCTGAAAAACCGGTGAGGGGGCGGCTCGGGGGTGCGATCCTGCCGCACATGCTGGGGATAACGGATCTGTCCACATATCTGGTGGGGCTGGCGCTGATCATTCTGCTGCCGGGCCCGAATTCGCTCTACGTCGTCTCGGTGGCGGCGCGGCGCGGCCCGCGGGTGGCGTACCGGGCGGCGGCCGGTGTGCTGTGCGGTGACACGGTACTGATGACGCTGTCGGCGGGCGGGGTGGCCTCGCTGCTGCAGACCAGCCCGGTGCTCTTCGCGATCGTCAAGTTCGCCGGCGCGGGCTATCTGACGTGGCTCGCGGTCGGGATGCTGCGCGGCGCCTGGGCGCTGTGGCGCGGCCGGGAGACGCGCAAGGCGGCGCGGAGCGACGGGGCGTCCGAGGCGCCGAAGGAGGCCGTCGAGCGGCCGTTCCGCAGGGCGCTGGTGGTCAGCCTGCTCAACCCGAAGGCGATCTTGTTCTTCATCTCCTTCTTCGTGCAGTTCGTGGATCCGGCCTATGCCCATCCGGTGCTGTCGTTCCTGACGCTGGGCGCCTGGGCGCAGCTGTTCAGCTTCACCTATCTGTCGGTCCTGATCTTCAGCGGGACGTTTCTGGCGGCGACCTTCCGCCGCCGCAAGCGGCTGACGGCCGGGCTGTCCGCGGGCGCCGGCGCGGCGTTCCTGGGCTTCGCCGCGAAGCTGTCGCTGGCCAGCGCGAGCTGAGCAGGCGTTGAACGGGCCGCTGAGCGTGCACTGAGCGCTGCTCCACGGCCGTACGGGAACGGGCGGGCGGGCACCCACGACGGGTGGCCGCCCGCCCCTTGCGCTTCCACTGGCCGAACCCTGGAGGCCACCCACCCCTTATGCCCTTATTGTCGGGTTCCAGGAGGTGCGCCCATGCCCGTGCACGACGTGAAGGTCGCCGTCATCTACTACTCCTCGACCGGCACCATCGCCGAGCTCGCACAGCTGATCGCGGACGCCGCCGAGCACGCCGGGGCCGACGTACGACTGCGCCGGACGGCCGAACTCGCCCCGCAGACCGCGATCGACGCCAACCCGGCCTGGGCCGCCAACGCCAAAGCCACGGCGGACATCCTGGAGGCCACCCACGAGGACATGCTCTGGGCGGACGCGGTGATCTTCGGGACCCCCACCCGCTTCGGCAATGTGACCTCCCAGCTCAAGCAGTACCTCGACACGCTGGGCGGCCTCTGGCAGCAGGGCAGGCTGGCCGACAAGGTCTACAGCGGCTTCACCGCGAGCGCCACCCCGCACGGCGGCCAGGAATCCACCCTGCTCGCGCTCTACAACACCGTCCACCACTTCGGCGGCATCCTCATCGCACCGGGCTACACCGACCCGGCGAAGTTCACCGACGGCAATCCCTACGGCACCTCCCATGTCGGCGGCCCGGAAACTCCGCTCGACGACCCCGCCCGCACCGCCGCCCGCATCCAGGCGGTGCGCGTGGTGAAGTTCACCAAGGCCATCAAGCACGGCCTTTCACAGGCCAGTTGACGGGTAGTGGCGACAGATGACACTGCACAAAGGCGCATCAGCATCCGACCGCAAGCGCACCGGACACCCGGTCAACCCCTTCTACGGCGAGGCCGACCCCGTCGCCGGCATGGCCACCTCACCACCGCGGCACACGCTGCCCGACGGACCGGTCTCCCCGCACACCGCCTACCAGTTCGTGCACGACGAGCTGATGCTGGACGGCAACTCCCGGCTGAATCTGGCGACGTTCGTGACGACCTGGATGGAGCCGCAGGCCGGTGTCCTGATGGCGGAGTGCCGGGACAAGAACATGATCGACAAGGACGAGTATCCGCGCACCGCCGAACTGGAGAGGCGGTGCGTGGCGATGATCGCCGACCTGTGGCACGCCCCCGTGCCGTCGGCCGCCGTCGGCTGCTCCACCACCGGGTCGAGCGAGGCCTGCATGCTCGCCGGGATGGCCTTCAAGCGGCGCTGGATGCAGCGCAACCAGGACCGCTATCCGGGCCGGGCCCGGCCCAACCTCATCATGGGCGCCAACGTCCAGGTCTGCTGGGAGAAGTTCTGCAACTTCTGGGAGGTCGAGGCGCGCCAGGTCCCGATGGAGGGCGACCGCTTCCACCTCGACGCGGCCTCCGCGGCCGAGCTGTGCGACGAGAACACCATCGGCGTGGTGGCGATCCTCGGCTCGACCTTCGACGGGTCCTACGAGCCGGTGGCCGAGATCTGCGCGGCGCTCGACGAGGTCCAGGAACGAACGGGCTGGGACATCCCGGTCCATGTGGACGGCGCGTCCGGCGCCATGATCGCGCCGTTCCTCGACCCGGAGCTGGTGTGGGACTTCCGGCTGCCGCGGGTCGCCTCCATCAACACCTCCGGCCACAAATACGGCCTGGTCTACCCGGGCGTCGGCTGGGCGCTGTGGCGCGATCAGCAGGCACTGCCCGAGGAGCTGGTCTTCCGCGTCAACTACCTGGGCGGCGATATGCCGACCTTCGCGCTCAACTTCTCCCGGCCCGGCGCCCAGGTCGTCGCGCAGTACTACACCTTTCTGCGGCTCGGCCGGGACGGCTACCGCGCCGTACAGCAGGCGACCCGGGACGTGGCCCGCTCGATGGCCGAACGGATCAGCGCACTGGGCGACTTCACGCTGCTCACCCACGGCGATCAGCTGCCGGTCTTCGCCTTCACCACCGCCGACGACGTCACCGCCTTCGACGTCTTCGATGTGTCCCGGCGGATGAAGGAGCGCGGCTGGCTGATCCCCGCCTACACCTTCCCGCCGAACCGCGAGGAGCTGTCCGTCCTGCGCGTGGTCTGCCGCAACGGCTTCTCCCAGGACCTCGCCGACCTGTTCCTCTCGGACCTGGAACAGCTGCTGACCGAACTCAGGGAACAGCCGGGCCCGATGGGGCGGCCGGAGAATGTCGCCACGGCCTTCCACCACTGAGCCCGTCCGGCGGATCCCGGCGAACGGCGGGCGGAGGCGACTCTGGCCCCTTGCCCTACGGTTTTGGAACATAAATAACAGACTCTTGCGATCATGCCTGTTGACCTGCAGATACGCCCCATCAGCTACGCCCGGAGGCTCCCCGGACATCCTTCGTCGCGTACGGGTTCTCCGCCCCGTCCCCGAGCACCCCGACGAACGGCTCCCCCTCGCCGGCGAAGACGTACGCCCCGCCCTCGATCCGCTCGATCAGCCCGCGCGTCCACTCGGCACCGCTGTCCGCGGAGTGCACCCACATGTTCATGATCTCGCCGATATGGCCGAGCTGGCCGGGCCCTTCCTCGGGTGTGTAGTACTCGGTGACCGTGCTCCGCCACTCCTGCAACGCCCGCACCCGCTCCTTGAGCAGCGCCACCGCCTCGTCCCGCGGCAGATCGACGACGAAGCCGATGGCCGCGCTGAGCATGTCGACCTTCTGGTCGGGCTGGGCCAGCGCCGCGCGCAGCAGCGCGAAGAACTCCGCCTCGCCCGCCGCGGTCAGCTCGTACTCGGTACGCGGCGGACCGCCGGCGGTGCTCGGCGCGAGGTCATGGGCGCGCAGCAGCCCCTGCTTGGCCATCTGCTTGAGCGCGTGGTAGATCGAGCCGGGCTTGGCGTTGGACCACTCGTGGGCGCCCCAGTACTCCAGGTCGTTGCGCACCTGATAGCCGTGCGCCCGGCCGTGCTGCCGCACGGCGCCCAGTACCAACAGCCGGATCGCCGACATCGTCTCCTCCATCCCTCGCGCGCCCTTGCCGTCAGCCTAGAGCGCGCCGGGACGGGACCCGCGCTACGCCTCCCGCGCCCCGCGCTCCTCGTCCACCAGCTCAAAGGCGGTCTTGCCGTCCAGGGATTCCCGGATGATGTCGGCATGGCCCGCGTGCCGGGCCGTCTCCTCGATCAGATGCAGCACCAGCCAGCGCATCGACTGACGGGCCTCCGGCGGGAACCACGGGGCCTTCGGCAGCGGGAAGGTGTCGTCCAGGCTCGGCACGGTGCGGATGAACTCCTCCGTGCGCCGTGCGACGCCGTCCCAGAACGTCAGCACATCCGCCAGCGTCCGGCCGTCCTCCAGCTGGAAGCTCAGATGCCAGGTGTCCTGGTTCCGCTCGATGGAGTGCGGCCGCTCCTGCGCGGTCTCCACCCAGCCCTGCTCGGTCTCCGCGACATGCTTGACCAGTCCGGCCAGCGTCAGCTCACTGGCGCTCGGCCGCTCCGTCGCCCGGTCGTCGGTCAGCCCCAGGACCGCCCGCCGCAGCCCGCCGCGCTGGGCCTCCAGGAAGGCCAGCAGCGCGCCGCGCTCATCACCATGGGCCTCGGCAAGAACGTGAGTGGGCATGAGAATCGCCTTTCGTGACATCCCTGGGCGGCCGGCGCTTCGCCGTCCGCCCTCCGACATCACTCAAGCTACGAGCCCTTGCGGTCAGCTTCTGTCCTCAACTCGCATCCGCTCAGAACGGGAACTGCGACCGCCCGTGCTGAATGGAGATCCACTTGGTGGTGGTGAAGGCCTCCACCATCGCGTCACCGTTCAGCCGCCCGACCCCGGAGCTCTTCGCGCCGCCGAAGGGCACGATCGGCTCGTCGTGCACCGTGGCGTCGTTGACGTGGAACATGCCGGTGTCGATGCGCTTGGCGAACTGCACACCGCGCTCGATGTCGCCGGTGTGCACCGCGCCGCTGAGCCCGTACGGCGTCGCGTTGGTGAGCCGTACCGCCTCCTCGTCGCCGTCGAACGGGATCAGCAGCACGACCGGCCCGAAGATCTCCTGCGTGAGGAGCGGGGAGTCCTCCGGCAGCCCGCTCAGCACGCTCGGCCCCACGAGCGTGCCCCGGGTCTCGCCATGGAGGAGCGCCGAGGCGCCCTCGGCGACGGCGCGGTCCACCAGCGAGGTCATGGCCTCGGCCTGGCCCTCGTTGATCAGCGGGCCGATATGGGTCTGCGGGTCGGTGGGGTCGCCCACCTTGAGGGATGCGACCTTGGCGACGAACTTCTCGGTGAACTCCCGCTCGACGGCACGGTCCACCAGCACGCGGTTGGCGGCCATACAGACCTGGCCCTGATGGACGAAGCGGCTGAAGACGGCGGCGTCCACGGCGTAGTCGACATCGGCGTCGTCGAGGACGACCAGCGCGCTGTTGCCGCCCAGTTCCAGCACCGTGTGCTTGAAGTTGGCGGCGGCGACCGTCGCGACATGCCGGCCGACCTTCTCCGAGCCGGTGAAGGAGATGGTCTTGGGCACCGGGTGGTCGATCAGCGCATCACCGATCTCGGCGATATCGGTGACCACGACATTGAGCACGCCCGCCGGCAGCCCGGCCTCCTCGAAGATCTTGGCGACCAGACCGCCGCCGCAGATCGGGGTGTTCTGGTGCGGCTTGAGGACGACGGCGTTGCCGAGCGCGATGGCCGGCGCGACGGACTTGATCGACAGCAGGAAGGGGAAGTTGAAGGGGCTGATGACGCCGACCACACCGACCGGCAGCCGGTAGAGCCGGTTCTCCTTGCCGTCGATGGGCGAGGGCAGGATGCGGCCCTCGGCGCGCAGCGCCAGCTGAATCGCCTCGCGCAGGAACTCCCTGGCCAGATGGAGCTCGAAGCCCACCTTGGTGAGGGTGCCGCCGACCTCGGCGGCGATCGCCTCGGACAGCTCCGCCTCACGGTCGTCGATGATCCGCAGCACGCGCTCGAAGACCAGCCGCCGGCTGTACGGATTGGTGGCGCCCCACCCCCGCTGCGCGCGCTCGGCCGCGCGGTAGGCCTGGTCGATCTCCTCGACCGTGGCGACGGGTATGGAGGTCAGCTTCTCGCCGTTGTAAGGATTGAAGTCGACGATGTCCCATGAGCCGCTTCCTGAGCGCCACTCACCGTCGATGAACTGATAGGCCAAGTCGTCGAAGTAGGACATGCCATCCCGATCTGGAGAACAAGGCGCTCAGGGCGCCGCATTGGGGGGTGCTGACTCCTGATGGTTCGCCATCCTACCGACGCGTCACATGAGTTGGAGCAGACCGCGCAAGAGGTCTCTGGTTTCGGAGGGACTCGGCCCCTCCGCCTGGAGTCGGTCCATCACCCGCGCGTACTGCGCCACTTCCTCGGGCTTGTCCACATACAGCGCACTCGTCAGCTGCTCCGTATAGACGACGTCCGGCAGTCCCGACTCCTGGAAACCGAGCATGGTGAAGGCGCCGCTCTCGCCCGCGTGCCCGCCCAGACTGAAGGGCATCACCTGTAGGCGCACATTGGGCCGCTCGGACACCTCGATCAGATGTCTCAATTGCTCGCGCATGACCTCGCGTTCGCCGTACGGGCGACGCAGCGCGGCCTCGTCCAGCACACAGTGGAACTGCGCCGAACGCTCGGCCACCAACAGCTTCTGGCGCTCCATGCGCAGCGCGACACGGCGCTCTATGTCGGCAGGGCCCGCATCCGGCATACCGCGTTTGACGACGGCCTGCGCATAGCTCTCCGTCTGCAACAGCCCGTGCACGAACTGGACTTCGTAGACCCGGATGAGAGAGGTGGCTCCTTCCAGACCCACATACGTCTGGAACCAGCCGGGCAGCACATCGGTGTAACTGTGCCACCAGCCGGCGACGTTCGCCTCGCGCGCAAGGGAGAGCAGTGCCTCGCGCTCCTGCGCGTCACCGACCCCGTACAGCGTGAGCAGGTCCTCCACATCCCGTGCCTTGAAGCTCACCCGGCCCAACTCCATGCGGCTGATCTTCGATTCGGACGCACGGATCGAGTAGCCGGCCGCCTCGCGCGTTATCCCGCGCGATTCCCGCAGCCGGCGGAGCTGCGACCCGAGCAGGATTCGCCGCACCACCGACCCGCTCGACTCACTTCCGGACACCTCTCAGACCCTCCTGTGACCCCACCCCGTCCAACAGTGGGCCGCAGTCTGCCACGTTCAGGCTTCGTTGAGTGCTCATCCGGTTACTGATATGTGCGGCTCCCGCACGCCCTCCACAAGAAGCCGCAGGAAGAATTCCGAGCAAATCTGCCTGTGTCTACGCAATCACGTCACGTGCACGTGCATCTGCCCTTGCATCTGTCTCGCACATTGGGAACCATAGGCGTCGCACGCATGCACGCTCGTGAAAGATCCGCCAGATCCGGCTGACCGGCCAGGGTCATGACGTCCGCGAACGCCAGGAGTGCCTCGCATGGGGACCAAGGTTTTGACCATGCTCGAGCCGTTATGGCAGGGCTTTCCTCCCGCCGACCCCTTGGCCGTCTCCGGATCCGCGTCCTGCACACTGCCGCCGCGCTACGAATCGGTGCGCTGCGCACGGTCGTTCACCCGCGAGACCCTCCAGGGCTGGGAGCTGGACGAGCTGTTCGACTCGGTCGCTCTGGTGGTCTCCGAACTCGTCACCAATGCCCTGCGGCACGCGATCCTCGCCGCCCCGGAGCACGCCGACGCCACCCCGCCCGCCCGGCTCCATCTGATGCGCTGGTCGCACCGGCTGATCTGTGCGGTACGGGACCCGAGCGATGACTCACCGGTCGCCGGCGAGGCCGATTCCGCCGCGGAATCGGGGCGCGGGCTGTATCTCGTGGACTCCTTCAGCGACAGCTGGGGCTGGCACCCGCTGTCCGGCGTCACCCACGGCAAGATCGTGTGGGCGCAATTCCGGCTGCCGTAGCCGGACCGCACACCGGGCGCACCGTCACGTACGGGCGCCCGGTCGTCATGTGCGGACCCATCGCGTCATGTGCGGACCCGTCGCCGCACACCGGCGGGCGCTCGCGTACGGCGGTCCGGCCGCCCGGCCCGGCTCAGTCGCGTACGAGGTGGTCGAACTCCCCGTCCTTGACACCCAGCAGCATGGCCTGGACCTCGGCCGGCGTATAGACGAGCGCGGGGCCGTCCGGGAAGCGGGAGTTGCGTACCGCGATCTCGCCCCCGGGCAGTTTGGCGAACTCCACGCACGAGCCCTGGGAGTTGCTGTGCCTGCTCTTCTGCCATGCCACATCACGGAGATCCGTTGCGGCCATGCCGTTGTATGCGTGGGGCACAAGGCTCTCCCGGTGATAAATGGTGTCAACTGCCCGGGATCATAGCTGCGTTCACATGCGGATGCATGCGCAGATGCACGTGCACGACAGGCGGTGCCGATGCGGTCACAGCTCGTCGAGCACCTTCCCCACACCCTCCCTCACCATCGACCGCCGGCCGCCGCCCCTGATGGGGTGCGGCTACACCTGGTACGGATCGTCGGGGCCGAAACCCTCATGGACGAGGAAGGGACGAGTGCCGCGCCTTTCGGGTTCCGAGGTCCGGCGGTACGCACGGAGCTCCGGCCCTCACTTCTTGCACAGGGCGGTGTCGAGGAGAGCCTTGACATCGGCGGGGCCCTGCTTGGTGGGCGCTTGGTTGGCGGTGACGGCGATCGTGACGGCGCGGCCGTCATCGGTGACACCGGGGCGGGTCTTGTAGCCCGGGATGTCACCGCCGTGGCCCCACATCAGGCCGCCACAGCTCAGCGGGGTGCTGGTCACACCGAGTCCGTACCGGGCGCCGGGCCCCAGCCCCTCGGCGGGGACGGTGGTGCGCATCTGGACGAGCTGTGCGGGCTTGAGGAGCTTGCCGCCGAACAGGGCGGCGAAGAAGCGGTTCAGTTCGCTCGGGGTGGAGATCACCTGCCCGGCGGCCCATCCCCAGGAGGGGTCCATCTCCGTGATGTTCTCCAGCGGTGCCCCGGGCTTCGCCGCGAAGTAGCTCTGGGGGTGAGCTTCCCGGATGCGCTCGTCGCCCGCGCCGGGGAAGTAGGTGTGGCGCAGCCCGATGCGCTGGATGATGCGGTGGGTGATCTGCTCGGCCAGCGGGCGGCCGGTGACCTTCTCGACGAGCAGGCCGGCCAGGAGGTAGTTGGTGTTGCTGTACGACCAGCTGGTCCCGGGAGCGAACAGCGCCTTGTGGGCCAGCGCCGCGTGGAGCAGGGTGCGGGGCTGGAGGTAGGTGTGGCGGGCCTTGCCGGTGAGGTCGCCGATGGCGTCGCTGTACTCGGGCAGTCCGCTGGTGTGCTGGAGCAGCTGGCGTACCGTGATGCGGCGGCCGTCGATGCCCTCGCCGCGCACCAGATTCGGCAGGTATTTCTCGATGAGGGCGTCGAGAGCGACCTCGCCCTCGCCGACCAGTTGCAGGACGACCGCGGCGGTGAACGTCTTGGTGTTGCTCCCCGCCCGCACCTGCCCGTCGACCGGCACCTTCGCCCCGGTCTTCAAGTCCGCGACGCCGGAAGTGTAGTTACGGGCGCGCCCGTCACGGCCGACGGTGGCGGCCAGAGCGGCGGGGTACTTGTCCTTGTGCACCAGGCGGTCCATACCCTGCTGTACGGCATCATCGGAGCCACGGGCCGGCACCCCGGACGCGGGCAGCGAGCAGCCCACGGCCAACGCGGCGGCCATCACCGCCACCATCGCCGCCCCCCGCCGCCGCTTGGACAGCGACGTTGCGCGAACACGACGGGGCCGGCGAGAACGATCGGCCATGGAGAGGCTCCCTGTGCACCCTGCCGGGTGCCTCGGACATCCGGACCCGTTCAGCCTGCGCGTTCACGCTTCACTGATCCATCCGGGCAGCGGGCCCAAGCACAGTAGGGGTAACCCCCGGCCCTCGGGCGGGCCTGGACCCGTCACGCCTCGGCAGTGGCCACCTGGTCGTAGCCATACGAGACCAGGGTCGTCACCGTGACGCGTACGGAAGCAGCGCCATCTCCCGGGCGTTCTTGATCGCACGGGCCAGCCGGCGCTGCTGCTGCGCGGTGACCCGGGTGACCCGGCGGCTGCGGATCTTGCCGCGGTCCGAGATGAACTTCCGCAGCAGATCGGTGTCCTTGTAGTCGATATGGGTGATGCCCGCCGCGTCCAGCGGATTGGGGCGGGGCGTGGAATTCCGGCGCGGGTCGGACCGACGGGGCATGAGAGCTTCCTTGTGCGTGCTGGGGGCCGTGCGGACAAAGCGGCACGGCCTGCGTTACGAAACGGGGTCGAGGAGTTCGTCGAAGGCGGGCGGCAGGCTCTTCCAGGCCGGCGGGCCGCCCGCGTACTCGGCGTCGGTGAGCAGACACGACTCCAGGAGCGAGGTGAGGCCCTCGCGGTCCAGGCCCGGCGAGGTGAAGACCAGATGCTGGGCGCGGTCACCGTGCTCGGGATGCCAGTCCAGGGCGGCGGCGGCCCGGCGCATCGGCGGCACCATCTCCCAGGCGGCGTCCGGGAGCGAGGCCAGCCACGGCCCGGCGTTCTCCACACACAGCGCACCGCCGGCCGCGTCCCAGGACAGCAGCGTGTCCGGGCGGTCGGCCAGCCAGAACCGGCCCCGGCTGCGCGCGGCCGCACAGGTCAGGTCCTCCAGCGCGGTGTAGAGCCGCTCGGGGTGGAAGGGCCGGGTGTGCTGCCATACGAGCGTGCCGACGCCCTCCGCGTCGGCCTCCTGCGGCAGCAGCGCACAGGCCGGGTGCTGGCGGGCCGCGGCCGCCTCCACATCGAAGCCGGCCATCGCGGCGGCCGCCAACTCCCCGGATTCGACCGGGACCTGGTGTGCCATCGGGTGCAACTGGGCGAGCAGCGCGAGGTCGGCGGGCTCGGCCTCCTCCTCCCCCGTCGCGATCGCCAGCACCGGCGCGTACTCCAGCTGCCGCGCCCAGGTGTCGGCGACCGTGCGCCGGTCGGAGGCCGCGGCGGCGAGGCCCGCCTCGGCGAGGTCGTCGCCACAGCCGAGGTAGGGCAGCAGCAGCGCCGGGTCGACGGCGGTGAGCACGCCGGTCAGCGCGAGGTTCCGGCTGCCGCAGCCGCTGATCACCTCGGCCATCGCCTTGGGCTCGACCGAGTCCCACAGTTCGACGATCGCCAGCCGGCAGGTCCGGCCGGCGGCCAGCCGCTCCAGCTCGGGCACCAGGTCCTCGCGCAGCGCACAGCAGGCGCAGTCGTTGACCAGCGGCGCCTCGCCGGTGTCGAGCGTGCCGCCGGCGTCGCGGACCGTGCGCGTCACGGTGCCTTCGGCGGCCGAGGCGAGGTCGTGATGGAGGGCGACGCTGCCGGGTACGGAGCGCAGCAGCCGCTCGACGGCGGCCTGCCGCGCATCCGCGTGCAGGCCGCCCACCAGCACGACGTTGAGCCGCTCCATCAGAGTGCCCCACGGTTGCCGTAACGGCGCTCGAACCGCTCGACGCGGCCCGCGGTGTCCAGCACCCGGGCGGTGCCCGTGTAGAAGGGGTGGCTCGCCGAGGAGATCTCGACGTCGATGACGGGATAGGTGTTCCCGTCCTCCCACTCGACGGTCTTCTCGCTGGTCGCGGTCGAGCGGGTCAGGAAGGCGTAGTCGGCGGCCCGGTCACGGAAGACGACGGGCCCGTAGGCGGGGTGGATTCCAGGCTGCATCGCTGTCCTCAGCGCTCCTCTCGGAAGGTGACGTGACGGCCGGCGACCGGGTCGTACTTGCGCAGTTCCAGGCGGTCGGGGTCGTTACGGCGGTTCTTGCGGGTCACGTAGGTGTAGCCGGTGCCGGCGGTGGACCGGAGCTTGACGACCGGGCGTAGTTCGTTGCGGGCCATGTGGGTAGTATACGGAAATGGTTTCCATTTTCAATAGCTCCTCATCGGGGGCCCCGACCGGAGGGATCGCACCTTGTCCGCCCACTGCCAGCTGACCGGCCGCAAGCCGGGCTTCGGCAACTCCATCTCCCACTCGCACCGCCGCACCTCGCGCCGCTTCGACCCCAACATCCAGCGCAAGCGCTACTGGCTGGAGAGCGAGGGCCGGCACATCCGGCTCACGCTGAGCGCCAAGGGCATCAAGACCGTGGACACGATCGGCGTCGAAGCGGCCGTCGCCCGCATCCGCGCACGAGGGGAGAAGGTCTGATGGCCAAGCAGAGCAAGATCGCCAAGAACGAGAAGCGCCTCGCGACCGTCGCCCGCTACGCGGCCCGGCGGGCCGTCCTCAAGGCCGTCATCCGCAGTCCCCACGCGCCGGAGGAGGAGCGCACCGCCGCCCGGCGCGAACTCTCCCGCCAGCCGCGGGACGCCAGCGCCACCCGCGTACGCAACCGCGACAGCGTCGACGGCCGCCCGCGCGGCTACTTCCGCGCCTTCGGCCTGTCCCGCGTACGACTGCGCGAGCAGGCACACGCGGGCTATCTGCCGGGGGTCCGCAAGTCCAGCTGGTAGCCGCACCACCGGCCGCCCGGAGCCGGGGTACCCCTGGACCGGTCGGCCGAACCGTCGGGGTAATACTGGACAGAACGTCCACCACCCCCCGACGAAAGGAGCGCTCCCATGCTCCGCAACGCCTTCGAGCCCTGGCACCTGATCCTGATCATCGCGGTTCTCGTGCTGCTCTTCGGTTCGAAGAAGCTGCCCGACATGGCGCGCGGTCTCGGCCGCTCGATGCGCATCCTCAAGTCCGAGGCCAAGGCCCTCAAGGGCGAAGGGACGACCGAGGCGCCCCGCCCGGAGTCCGCCACCGGCCACTGACCCCCGGCCCCGGTTACGGGGTCAGTGGTCGCCGCCCTCGTCGATCAGCCGCCGCACCTCGCGGTCGATCAGCCCCAGCCGGGCCTCGGCGACCAGCGGTACCGTACGGCGCTGCCGGCGCGCCTCGGCGAGATCGATCTCCACGGTGACCAGCGAGGGCTCCCACTTGGGCGCCTGCGCCACCACCGCCCCGCGCGGGTCCACCACCCGCGAGCCGCCCCAGAACGTCGCACCGTGCTCATTGCCGACCCGGTTGACGAAGACCACCCAGCACTGCAGCATCCGCGCCGTATAGGACAGCAGGGTGTCCCAGTACAGCCCGGTGTCCATGCCCTCCGGGTCCAGGCTCGCCGCGCTGTTGGTCGGCACGAACAGCACCTCGGCGCCGTCCTGCACCGCCAGCCACGGCACCACCGGCTGCCAGGCGTCATTGCACACCAGCGTCGCGCCCCGGCCGCCGCTCTTGGACCGCTTCAGGTCGTACGCGCGCATCGACTGCCCCGGGCTGACGTGCTTGCGCTCCTCCCAGGCCAGGTAGTTGGGGAGGTACAGCTTGCGGTGCGCATGCAACAGCGCACCGGCCGCGTAGTACACCGAGGTGTTGTACGCGCGCAGGCTGGTGTGCTCATGGAAACCGACCAGCACATCGGGGCCGAGGGTGCTCAGCTCCAGCAGCCGCGGATCGTTCGCCTGGATGGACTCATCGCGCTTGAGCGCGCCCAAGTGATAGCCGTGCAGGCTCAGTTCGGGGAAGATCACGAGATCGGCGGCCTGCGCCGCCGCCTGCTCGATCTGCTCGCGGGCCACGGCAAGGTTCTCCGCGATGTCTCCCAGCACGCAATCGGTCTGCGCCAGCGCAATGAGCATGACCCCACCTCATCGACTCATCACCTTTGCGGCTTCTATCGTAATTTTGCCAGAGGCCGCAGCGAGCGGCACGGCCCCACGGCGCATCCGGCCCCGCCCCGCTTCAAACGCCCGGAAGACGGGTCCCCACCAATGAGGGAAACGGCGATCCTTCCCGTGCCGGACCCTGCCATGACGCGTTGATCTGCACGATCCGTCGTACGGCCCGCAGGGTGGCTTCCAGCCGCAGCGCCGCCCCTCGGCCGCGGTACGACGGCCCGCGGTCGAGTCGTCCGGCGATGCCGACGGCCGGCTCGACCGGGCGGCCCAGGCCGAGCGGCCCGCCGGACCCGCTCGGCCGGCCGTCGAGCCTCCGTACGCCCCGGGAACCGCCCCGCGCGCCGTACGCGGCCTCCCCGTCATCTGCGCCGCGTACGGGCCCTGCGCAGCAGCAGCGCCCCGCCCAGCACCAGCCCGCCGCCCATACCGGCCACCATGCCCAGCTGCTCCGCCCCGGTGGACGCCAGCAGCGCGGAGCCGGCCGACGCCCCGGCCCGCGCCACCGCATCCACCCGCGGCTCCTGCACGGGGTGCGGGGCGGGCTTGTGGGCATGCTTCGCCGGCGACCCGGCCGGGCGCCTGACGGGCTCCTGATCCGGGCGCTGCACCGTCCGGGGCGCGGCCTGGCGCTGCACCGGCTCCGCGCGCTTCGCCGGCCCTGTGGTCGTCCAGTGCACCCCCGGGGCTTGCATTGCCTCCGGTGGCCGCTGGGCCGGCGGAGGCCGGTGCGCCGGCGGCGGTTGCTGAACGGCCGGCGCGGGCGGCGCACCGTTTCCGCACGACGCCCCCATCGCCGGGTTGAGCGCCGCGCCCGCGTCCACCGAGTTGCCACACGCGTTGACCGGGGCGTCCACGGTCACCTGGATGCTGTTGCCGGACAGCACACCGGGAGAGTTCGTCGCGCTCCCCCCGGCGCCGGCATCCGCGTACGCCGCGCTGCCGCTCGCACCGAGCACGCCCGACGCCGCCGCCACGAACACGCACGTCTTCAGGCTCTGTCGCATCTCTCGTCCCTCCTCTGCAGTCATTGCGTACGGGCCGCCGCCCGCACCCCCTGTTCCGCTCGCACGACCGGGCGGCCGGCAGCGCATACGCGGCGCCGACCGCCCGGAGACGCAAGCGGTGGAACGGCCGAGGCCGTGGGCCCGTCAGCGGTTGGCGACGCCGTTGCCGGACAGCACCGCGATGTCGTCCAGGATGTGCGACAGCGCCTCGTCGCCCTTGGCCTGGCTGGAGTTCTCGACGCACTGCTGGTTCTGCGGCGACGACAGCACGTTGATGTCCTGGGCAACCGCCGCGCCGTTGATCTTGGGCAGGGCCAGGCAGAGGTCGTTCAGGGAGCCCTGCACGAGCCCGAGCTGGGTGCTCAGATTGCCGCGCGTGGTGGAGTTGCCGTAAATCGACTTGGAACCATTGCCGTTGACCGTGGACGTGCCGTGATCGTTGCCGATCGCCATGGCCTGCGGCGCGGCCGCCGCGGTCATTCCCACGAGCGACGCCGCAATCGCCGCGCCCGCCATCATCTTCTTCATCGCGCAAACCCTTCAGGAGAAGGAACTCCCGGCACGGGAGCCCTGTTTGAATAACCCGTCACACCCGCACGAGTTCCGCATCATCACCCGAACAGATGGCGATGGGTTTCTCGAATAAGACGTCGCGTGCATTACCGGGTCGTCGGCGACGCGATCCCCGCAACTGGCCAGACTTCCCTGGCCTGTCACCGTTGGCGATGGCTCCCCGAGGAGCTCTCCATGCGGACGGTATGGAAAAAGGGCCTACGCCACCGGTTAACGGGTTCGCAGGCCCTGCCTTGTGTTTCCGGCCGGCATGCCAATGCCCTGGCGACCCCATCAATCTCGCAAGGGCACTGGCATGCTTCCCTCCACACATCATTCTTAACGATCCGGTGCACCGCATATCGGTAACGGGCAAATAACAATTCCGCGCACCGGTGCCCACCGTTTCCCGCTCCGAAGGCCCGGCTTCACGCGACGATGGCAGCAAAAACCCGGGCCGCCCAGAAGAAGGAGGGCTGGGCGGCCCGGGCCTTACTCAGCCGCTCACTGGTTGTGGACGCCGTTGGCGGAGAGCACCGCGATGTCGTCCAGAATGTGCGACAGCGGTTCGTCGCCCTTGGCCTGGGTCGAGTTCTCGACGCACTGCTGGTTCTGCGGCGACGACAGGATATTGAGGTCCTGCAGCCCGGCGAGGAGGTTCAGCTTGCCCAGGGCGATGCACGGCTTGTTGAGAGAGCCCTGGATCAAGCCGATCTGCGGGCTCATGTAGCCGTACGTGGTGGAGTTGCCGAAAATCTCCCGGGAACCGTTGCCGTTGACGGTGGAGGTGCCGTGGTCGTTACCGGTGGCCATCGCCTGTGGGGCGGCAGCGGCGGCAATGCCGACAAGGGACACAGCCACAGCTGCGGTCGCCAGTGTCTTCTTCATCATTGCTAGTCCTTCGTGTTTCGGGTTGCCCTTGGGACGGACAAGATGCCCAACTCGAAAGAATTGAGTTGGGTTGTGCTGATTCACTCCAATGAGCTTGCCCCTGGTCAGTCGTACTGAGCAGGGGAAGCGCCCGGGAGATACGGGCAGGATTCATTCGGTGGGCCACCGCACCCCGCCCGGTGATTTCGGCCGGGCCCGTGAAGCATTCGGCAGCTGCGGTATCGCCGGAAACGATGAACTGCCAATATCCACGCCGCGGCCGGCGGGCGAGCCCGCGTGCCCGGGAATTACTTACCGAGCGGCAGACCACCGAGCAGCGGAGCGTTCTTGGTGGCCCCGGCGACGCTCCCGAGAAGTTTCTTCGCGCTGGTCGACCTGACCTTGTCCTTCGTGGTCTTGACCATCTTGACCAGCGGCGCGATCTGGTGGCCGTCCAGCTGCTTGCTGTTCAGCGCGTCCGTCAGACCGCCGTTGAGGCTCATGGTCGGAGCGCCGGGCTGGGCGGCGAAAGCGGGCACGGCCGCACCCAGCGCCATGACGGAACCAACAGCAACTGCGGCAGACTTCGCGTACTTCACTTTCAACTGTCCCTTCTCGGGCGGTGCTTGAAGGTCCCACGACACTGGCGCCGCGTGAGCATTCGCTTCGCTGCTCGGATCACCGCATTCACCCTGACTAACGAGTGCGGCCGCACGGAGAAACTCTGAAGTTCCCCCTCCTTGACAACGCCACTCGAAAGGCGTGACCCCTATACGCCTGCCCCTGCCGGAAGACGAATGCCGACCGGCCCCGATGCGCAGGGGACCGCGCACCGGGGCCGGGTCACATGGACACGGCTCGAATTCCTTCGAGTCAGTGGTTCAGGCAGTTGTTGCCGAACGCCGGGTTCAGCAGAGCGACGATGTTGATGGTGTTGCCGCACAGGTTGATCGGAATGTGGATCGGCACCTGGATGGCGTTTCCGGAGATGACACCGGGGGAGTTCTTGGCGCCGCCTGCGGCACCCGCGTCGGCGAACGCCGGCGCAGCCGAGCCCACCGCCATGAGCGTTCCGGCAGTGACTGCTGCGACCTTTGCGTACTTCACTTTCAGCCCTTCCTGCAGCGGGTCCGTAGCGAACACGACCGTCGTGTCGCTCGGGCGGTGAGCTGCTCGCCCGTAACGCCGCTGCCGATATTGGTAACGATTTCTCCTCGTGGACGAAACTCTTGCCCGGAGGTTTTCGGAGGAATCGCCCGAAGGGTGCACGACCGTTTCAGGAGATTGCCACCGCGCATATGACGCGGAAAAAACACCGGAGTTCGAACGTACGAGGCACCCGCCGAATACGAATTCCTACCGAAAGGGACGCGAAAATTTTCGGCCCTACGGTTCGTAAGAGGGTGTCGCGGGCCCGGACCGCTCAGGAAGAGAGAGCCGGCAGCCGGGCCTGCGAACGACGGCCGGTTCAGCGATTGCCGACACCGTTGGCGGAGAGAACCGCGATGTCGTCCAGGATGTGCGACAGCGCCTCGTCTCCCTTGGCCTGGCTGGAGTTCTCGGCGCACTGCTGGTTCTGCGGCGACGACAGGATGTTGATGTCCTGGGCAACCGCCGCGCCGTTGATCTTGGGCAGGGCGAGGCACAGCTTGTTCAGCGAGCCCTGGATGAGCTCCAGCTGCGGGCTCATGCTGCCCCGGGTGGTGGAGTTACCGAACGCGGACACGGCACCGTTGCCGTTGACCGTGGAGGTGCCGTTGTCGTTGCCAACAGCCATCGCCTGGGGGGCGGCCATCGCCGAGATGCCGACGACGGACGCGGCTACAGCCGTCGTGGCCAGGACCTTCTTGATCACGATTTACCCTTCTCGAAGCGGAGTGCCCGTATCCGGAGCGACCTGGTCAACTCGCTTCTGGGGGTGCGGTTTCGCCGTTTCACCCGAATGCCGCGAAACCATAGATACATATCACTGCATGCGTGCGGCACCGCATTGCGGGATACGTTTCGGCATACCAAAGGCCGGTACGAAGATTCGCACCGGCCTTTGCCGTAGAGAGGTCCTCCGAATGCGGGCAGGGCCTCAAAAGCTGTACGGCGCTCAGCGGTTGAGGCAGTTGTTGCCGAACGCCGGGTTCAGCAGAGTGACGATGTTGACGGTGCTGCCGCAGATGTTGACGGGCACGTCGACCGGGACCTGAATGAGGTTGCCGGAGACAACACCCGGGAGTTCTGCGTGACACCCGCCGCGCCGGCGCCACCGTGCGCACCGGCCACACCGGCCGCTTTGCCCTCGCCGCACGGCGTCTCAACTCTTCGCCGTTTCCGGTCGATTGTCAGTGGGGTCGTGTGCAAGGGCGTGATGAAGGTGACACAAGCACAAGTGCTGGCCTGGCGATTGCGGCAGCAGGGTCTGGCGCCGCGGACGACCGCCTCGGTCGAGGAGCTCGTCGCGAGGCCGGCCGGTGTACAGGCGCAGGTGCTCTCGGCCGCCGAACTCGCCCCTTCCGTCGGGCAGAAGAAGCCGCGCCCCGACGCCGCAGCGCAGGCACTCGCCGCCCGTTTCCTGATCAGGACCTGCGCAAGGCGCGGCACGCTGCATCTGTTGCCGGCCGAGGAAATGCCGGCATATCTGGCGCTGTTGGCGGCCGCGCGGACCTGGGAAAAGCCTTCCTGGCAGCGGGGCTTCGGCGTGGCTCCGCGGCAGATGGCGGCCCTGGGCGAGGCCGTCGACGCGATCTGAAAGGCCGTCCCGGGGACAGAACGTGACCTTCACCTCGCCGCGGTCGTGGGTGCCCGGGTGGCGCGGGGTGCCGGACCCGGCGGAGGCCGCGCCGGCGGTGATTTCCGCGTATCTGGGGGCGCACGGTCCGGCGACACCCGCCGCGTTCGATGCCTGGCTGCTGCGTGGCGCGACCCGTAAGGCCGTTCTTCGCGGCTGGTTCGAGGCGCTGGGCGACCGGCTGACGGAGGTCGAGGTGGACGGCGCGGGCGGGGCGTTCGTGCTGAGCGAGGACGCCGAGGCGCTGGCGCGTACCAAGCCGTCGCGGGAGGTCCGGCTGCCGGGCCGGCTTCGATCCGTACGTCCTCGGGCCCGGCACCGCCGATACGGGGCTGATCGCGGCCGGCCGACGCAAGGCGGTGAGCCGGACCGGGGGCTGGATCTCGCCAGTGGTGGTGCACGAGGGCCGGGTGGCCGGGGTGTGGGAGTTCACCGAGGAGTCGGTGGCGGTGACGCTCTTCGCGGAGCGCGGCGAGGTACCGCGGGCGGGGCTGGAGGCGGAGGCCGCCCATCCGGCGCGCCGCACGGGGCGCGAGCGCCCGCTCATGGTGCGTACGAGCTAGCGGCCAGGCCGCGGGAATCGTGTCGTATGGGCTGGTCAGGGGCGTTGTCAGACCCAGGTGCAAGACTTTGGAGCATGAGATGGGCGGTGGCGGAGACGGGCGACGGGGGTGCTCGTCTCTGCCCGCTCGCCCAGGACGGCCGGCCCGCGGGCCCGGTGGTGCGGGAGCCCTCGCTGGCCGAGGCCGTGCGCTCGCGCCCCGAGGTCGAGCGGTGGGTGTGGCGGTCCACCGCGGAGATCTACCGGCGGCTGCTGGCGGCGGGGGTGCGGGTCGAGCGGTGCTACGACGTGGAGGCCGCGGAGACGCTGCTGATCGGCCATGAGGAGGGCCAGTCGGGCCAGCCGCGGTCGCTGGCCGCCGCCTGGGCGCGGCTGCACGGGCTGCCCGTCCCCCAGGACGCGCCCGCGCGCACGGCACAGACACAGCCGTCGCTGTTCGAGCCGGGCCCGGTGCCGCTGCCGCCCGGCACGGACGAGCTGGCGGCGCTGCTGGAGGTCTATGCCGGCCAGGTGGCGCGTACGGAGAAGACCGAGCATCCCGACCGGATGCGGCTGCTGCTCGCCTCCGAGTCCGCGGGCATGCTGGTCGCCACGGAAATGGGGCGGGCCGGGGTGCCCTGGCGGGCGGATGTGCACCGCAAGCTGCTCGACGGGCTGCTGGGCGAGCGCTATCCGGGCGGGCTGGAGCCGCGCCGGATGGCGGAGCTGGCGGACGAGGTGTCCCGGGCCTTCGGGGACGGCGCGCGGGTGCGCCCGGATCTGCCGAACGACATCATCAAGGCCTTTGCCCGCGCCGGGATTTCCCTCACCTCGACCCGCAAATGGGAGCTGCAGCAGATCGATCACCCGGCGGTGGCACCGCTGTTGGAGTACAAGACGCTCTACCGTCTGCACACCGCCCATGGGTGGGCCTGGCTGCAACAGTGGGTGCACGACGGCCGCTTCCGCCCCGAGTATCTGCCGGGCGGCACGGTCTCCGGCCGCTGGACCACCAACGGCGGCGGCGCACTGCAGATCCCCAAGGTGATCCGGCAGGCCGTGCTCGCCGACCCGGGGTGGCGCCTGGTGGTCGCCGACGCCGACCAGATGGAGCCGCGGGTGCTGGCGGCGGTCTCCCGCGACCGTGGCCTCATGGAGGTGGCCGGCAGCGGCAAGGATCTGTACGCGGATCTGGCGGCCCGCGCGTTCGGCGGCGACCGCGCCCAGGCCAAGCTCGGTCTGCTGGGGGCCATTTACGGCCAGACGTCCGGCGACGCCCTCAAGCACATGGCCGATCTGCGCCGCCGCTATCCGGCCGCGGTGGCGTATGTGGACGATGCGGCCCGCGCCGGCGAGGAGGGCCGGCTGGTGCGCACATGGATGGGCCGCACCTGCCCGCCCGCGTCCGTGGCCCCGCCCGACGAGGCCGGCCTGCCCCAGGAGGAGGAGCAGCCCTCGGGTTACGGCAGCGGCTCGGCGGCCGCCCGCGCCCGCGGCCGGTTCACCCGTAACTTCGTCGTCCAGGGCAGCGCCGCCGACTGGGCGTTGCTGGTGCTGGCCGCGCTGCGCCACTCGCTGTCGGCGGGCGGACTCCGCGCCGAGCTGGTCTTCTTCCAGCACGACGAGGTGATCGTGCACTGCCCGGCGGAGGAGGCCGCGACGGTGTCCGAGGCGATCTCGGCGGCGGCCGCGGCGGCGGGCCGGATCGCGTTCGGCGAGACCCCGGTCCGCTTCCCGTTCACCACGGCGGTGGTGGAGTGCTATGCGGAGGCGAAATGAGGGGTGGGCGTGGGGGCGCTTCGAGGGCTGGGCGGGAGCACCGGCGGGAGGGTGTCGGTGATGGTGTGAGGGCCGCGGCGTGAGCCATATTCGATTTCCGCGCGATCAGATCAGAGGAGTGTCCAGATGACCGTCCCTCCGGGGCTGCGTGTCCATCCCGAACTCGCCCCGTTTCTGGCTTCGTTGCCGCCGTTCGCCGATCCGTACGAGGACATCGAGGCCACCCGCGAAAGCTTCCGCGCACTGTTGGCCTCGAACCCGGCCGACCGCTCGGGGATACGCAGCGAGCGGTTCGACATCCCGCGGGCGGACGGCAGCGCGCTGACGGTCGAGGTCTACCGTCCGGAGGACGCCGAGGGCGCCGCCCAAGGGGGCGTGTTGCCCGCTGTGTTGCACTTCCACGGGGGCGGGTACGCCCTCGGACGGTCGTTGCCGGGGCAGGACCGGGCGGCCATCGCGCTCTGCCGTGAGCTGCCCGCCGTCACCGTCACCGTCGAATACCGGCTCGCCCCCGAGCACCGCTATCCGGCCGGTGTGGAGGACTGCTATCTCGCCCTGGAGTGGACGGCACGGCGGGCGGCCGAGCTCGGCATCGATCCCGAACGGATCGCGGTCACCGGCAAGTCGGCGGGCGGTGGGCTCAGCGCGGCCGTCGCCTTGATGGCCCGCGACCGCGGCGGCCCGCGCCTCGCCTATCAGTCGATGTGCGTACCGGACCTGGACGACCGCGTTGCCGAGGAGCCGATTCCGGCGGACGCGGCCCCGGGCGCCGGTGCGGCGGATGCCGCTCCGGATCCGCGGCTGAACAGCCTTCGGACGATCCGGCTGGCGTGGCAGCACTACCTGCCGGAGGGGGCGGCGGCGGATGCCTACGCCGCGGCGGCCCGCGCCTCCGATCTGTCGGGGCTGCCGCCGGCCTATGTCCTGGTCTGCGATCTCGATCCGCTGCGGGACGGCGGCCTGGCGTATGCGCGGCGGCTGATGGATGCGGGGGTCCCGGTCACCGTGCGCAATGTGCGCGGTGCCTGGCACGGCTTCGAGCTCTATGCGCCGGAAACCCGGATCGCGAAGGAGATGACGGCGCATTGGAGGGGGCACTTGAAGGCGGCGTTGTATCCGGAGGCGGCGGTGGGGCCGGGGGTGGAGTAGCGGGGTAGCCGGGGCGGGGCGGCCGAGGCGGCGGGCCGCGGGCCGGTGCCGTCGGTGCCGTCGGTGCCGTCGGTGCTCAGGACGTCCCGGCCGGGCCCTTGGCGCGCGGGCTCTGGGCGCCCGGGCCCTCGACGGTGGAGATCAGGCCACGGGTGATCCGCACCATTGCCGCGACCAGCAGTTCGCGAGGCCGGTCGGGCCGGTCCAGCCACCACAGGGCGAGACCGTAGAGCGAGCTGCGGATCGCCTCGCCGAGCGGTTCCAGCTCGGCCTCGGGGATGCCGGGCACGAACTCGCGGAGCAGGGCGATATCCGTCTCCCGCTGTCTGCACTGCAGTTCACGGTGGAAGGCCTGCACCTCCGCGTCCCCGGTGGTGTCCCGGAACATCATCCGCCAGGTGTACGGATGGCTCTGCACATACCCGAACCAGGCGTCGTACATCGCCTTCATCCGGGTGTCCAGATCGCCCTCGCCGTGGAGGAGTTCACGGATCGGGGCCGCGGCCAGCTCATCGCGGTGCCGCTCCAGCAGGGCGAGGTGCAGCTCCTGCTTGGAGTCGAAGTGGCGGTAGAGCATCGGCTTGCTCAGGCCGGCTTCGGCGGCGATCTCCCCGATGGTCGTGCCCGCGAAGCCGCGCTCGGCGAACAGCCGGGCGGCGGCGTCCTCGATACGCGTCCTGGCCTCGGCGCGCGCGGCGCGGCTCCGGTCGATCTCGCTCATGTGGACCCACTCATCGATCTGGCTCATTTCGGCTGGTGATTCCGGCTCGCAATTGTCCTTGCGGTGAAGGATACTAGGTCGTGTACCGCTTGGTATACGCATCAGTAACCTTGGGATACGGGGGCTCATCGTGATCGTTTCCGTGCACTTCGCCGACATCGGCGTCCGCTCCGTGCGTGCCGCCCTGCGCGAGCGCCCCCGGCCGGACGACGTCCCCGGACTCCGCTACGCACAGACCACCTTCACCGGCGCCATCGCCTCCGGTCCGCCCAAGCTGCACCCGGGCCGGGCCGGGCTGATGGCCGCGTGGGACGACGATGCCGCGCTCGACCGTTTCCTTGCCGAGGGTCCGCTGGCCCGGCGGCTGGCCGGGGGCTGGCATGTGCGGCTGGAGCCGGTACGGGTCGCCGGCTCGTGGAGTCCGATGCCGGTCGAGACCGCCCCCGATGCGGCGAGGGACGACGAGGACGGGCCGGTCGTCGTCCTCACCCTGGGGCAGCTGCGGCTGCGTCGCGCGCTGCCGTTCCTGCGCGCCAATTCCCGGGCCGCCGGCCGGGCCGCGGCCGATCCTTCGCTGGTCGCGTCCGTCGCCCTTGCCGGACCGCCCCGCTTCGTCGGCACCTTCTCCCTGTGGCAGAGCGTGTCGGCGATGCGTCGCTACGCATACGGCGCCGAGCGGCCCGAGCACAAGGACGTGGTCAGGGAGCATCAGACGAAGCCGTTCCACCACGAGGCGGCGTTCATACGTTGCCGCCCCTACGGCGCCCAGGGCACGCTGGACGGCCGGGAGCCGGTGGCGGCGGCCGCCATGGCCCAACGCACGCCCTAGGAGGGACCGCGGACCCGCGTAGTTCCTGTGGGTACGCCCTAAACTCGCCGGGTAGGGGGCCGACCGCGGGCGAGCGGCCGATATGCGATCCGGGAAGGGACCCGCGTTGACCGACACCGAAGGGGTTGCCGACGTCTCGGTCGCGGCTGATGCGTCGGTCACCAAGCTGAGCCCCAGGGACCGCCGTAAGCGGATCGCCGACCGGGTGCCGGCCGAGGAGCCCGTTATCCGGGTGATCGCGCTGGGCGGCGAGTACCACGCGGCGTTCAACGTCTTCCTCGGCATGTCCACCGCCGATATCGCCGGCAGCTTTCGCGCGGATGTCGCCTTTCTGTCCACCTCCGCGGTCGACAACGGCCACTGCTACCACCAGGCGCAGGAGAACGTCCTGGTCAAGCGTGCGCTGATGGCCGCGGCCCGGCGCAAGGTGCTGCTGGTGGACCACTCCACGTTCGGCCGCCAGGTGCTCTATGAGCCGGCGCCGCCGGCCGACTTCGACCTCGTCATCTCCGATGAACAGCTTCCCCAGGAGGAGCAGGACGCGCTTCAATCCCTGAGTGTGCGATACGAGTTGGCGACGGAGGGGAGCTGGCGGGGATGAGTGCGGAGACGGCGATGAGCGGTGCGGGCGGCGCGGACGCGGGTACCGGCGAGGGCGCGGCCGCGCGCGGCGGTGAGCTGGAGCGGATCAATCCGCCACATCTGGCGCCGCCGACCGGGTTCAGTCATGCCGTGCGCGCCGCCGCGGGCACCATGGTCTTCCTCGCCGGGCAGACCGCTCTCGACGGATCGGGCCGGATCGTCGGGGACGGCATCGTCGAGCAGTTCGAGCGGGCGCTGACGAATCTCCTGGAGGTCGCGGCGGCCGCCGGCGCCGGCCCGTCCGATATCGCCAAGCTCACCGTCTTCGCGGTCGATGTCGCCGACTACCGCCGGCATGCCCGGGACCTCGGCCGGGTGTGGAAGCGCCTGGTCGGCGGCGACTTCCCGGCGATGGCCGTGATCGGCGCGACCCGCCTGTGGGACGAGACGGCCCTGGTCGAGATCGAGGGCATCGCCGTCGTCCGGTAGGCGCGTTCTCTGGCGTCCGGTAGGCGTTCTCGGTCGTCCGGTCGGCGCGTCCCCCATCGTCCGGTAGGCGTTCTCGGTCGTCCGGTCGGCGCGTCCCCCATCGTCCGGTAGGCGTTCTCGGTCGTCCGGTAGGCGCGTCCCCCATCGCCCGGTGGTGGGCGACACCCCCGTCGCCGCCCACCACCCGCTCACTTCTGGTGGACGGCCACCAGCGACTCGGCGTCCGCAGCGGACAGGGGGATGCCGAACTCCGTGTCCAGCAGGCCCGGGATCTCCTCCGGCGCGACCTCGCGCACCTCGCGTGACCAGTCCGGACGGGTCCGGGTGAACTCCCGGCCGACCAGCGTGCTGCGCAGCTCGGGGAGCGGGCGCTGCACCACCATCCGGCTGGTGAACGGCGAACGCGGATGGGTCGAGATGTAGTGGTTGAAGACGGTGAAGTCGACGGGGAAGCGCCGGTCCGTGCCGAAGGCGTAGAGGTCGAACCAGCCGTCCTCGTGGCGCGTCCGCAGCACCCAGGCCCCGGCCTCCTCCTCGTGCACCAGGCCGAACGTCCAGCTCCCCTGGCGGGCTTCCACACCGTCCCGCAGGGGCAGCGGTTCGAGCAGCGCCTCGCCGCCGAAGCCGACATCGGTGATCCAGTCCGCACCGTCCAGCTCGACCTTGAGCAGTGCGTGGGTGGCCGGGCGGATGCGGTTCTCACCCATCCGGGTCCGGGCGCAGAGGCCGGTGACGCGGAAGCCGAGGCGGTCCAGGGCGGCGGCGTAGAGCAGATTCTGTTCGTAGCAGTAGCCGCCGCGCCGCTGCTCGACCAGCTTGGTCTGCAACGACTCCAGGTCGAGCAGGATAGGGCGGCCCAACAGGATGTCGAGGTTCTCGAAGCCGATCGACGCGGAGTGCGCGGCGTGCAGCCCGCGCAGGGTCTCCAGGGTGGGCCGGCGGTCGCCTTCGTAGCCGATGCGGGCGAGATAGGCGTCCAGCTCCAGCTGGTCTCCGCCCCACTCGGAATCGCTCTTCACGCGGTGTCCTCCCCTGGGCCTGCATTCCTCAGGAGGAGCCTAGGAGGCCCGGCACGGCGCCCGCGATCGGTATTTGGGCCGAGGGCCGGTCCCCGGGGACCTAGGTCCACGGGGTGGATGAGGCGTACGAGTCCTACGACCCGCGGCCTCCGCATGCGGCAGGGGCGCCCGCCCCACCGGTCTTCCGGTGGAACGGGCGCCCCTGGCGCCACGCTCGGTGTGCGGGCCCGCCGGTCAGTTGCGGCCGCGGGCCATCCCCACCGGGTCCTTCTTGAACGCCCAGGTCATCTTGGGCTCCATCGCGAACCGGAAGGCCCGTTGCACAGGGGGTGTGCACAGCAGGGTGACGACGGTGCCCGCGATGAGGGTCAGCAGCACCGCGCCCCAGGGCGTGTGCACCCACGGGTGGTCGTACCAGTTCCAAAAGCGCGAGCCCTTGGCGAGGAAGCCGTGCAGCAGATAGCCGTAGAGGGTGCCCGCGCCCAGCGCCGTGCACCACATCGTGCGGCCCGGGATCCAGGCGAAGAAGCAGGCGACCAGCACCAGCGAGCAGCCGAACATCGCCAGCGTCATCACCGCGCCGCTCCACCACGGGGCGGCGAGTTCCTGTGCGGCGTCGCGGTGGTAGAACCACGCGGCGTTCATCCGCGGCGCTGCCCAGTACGCGAAGACCAGCGCGGCCGCGAAGACCGGTACGGCCAGGATCCGCGCCTGCTTGCGGCGTACGAGCTTGAAGTGCTCCGGCCGCAGCGACAGCCCGATCACGAAGAACGGCAGGAACTGCAGCACCCGCTGGAGGTCCAGATCGTCGCCGATGTTCGGTGAGACGGATGCCAGCACGGCGATGGTCAGCGCCAGCGGGACCGGCCAGCGCACGATCTTCCACAGCGGGGTGGTCAGCCGCCAGATGAACAGGGCGGCCAGGAACCAGGTCAGATACCAGGGGTCCGTCAGGCTGATCGGATATCCCGGATCGTCGTCCGTCCACCTCTTGAAGAACGTATAGGCGACTTCGAAGAGGATGTAGGGGACCGCGACTCCGGTGATCAGCCGCTGCAGCCGGTCCTTGCGCATATCGAAACTGCGCGAGAAATAGCCGGAGATGATGATGAACGCCGGCATATGGAAGGCGTAAACGGTGATGTAGAGCGCAGCCGCCGACCGGCTGCCGTGGCGCAGCGGCTCCCAGGAGTGCCCCATGGCCACCAGCACGATGGCCAGATACTTCGCATTGTCGAAAAATGCGTCGCGCGGCTTCGCTTGGGCATCGGCCGTGCCGGCATTCTTCGCCCGGGCTCTGCCCCGGCCCTTGGCACGGCCTCCGGTCCTGGCGTGCGAACCGGCGCCCGGGGTGTCCGAGGCCGGCTGCGCCGCCGGGTGGCCGACCGCGGTGTGACGGGCCGTCGCCGATCCGGTGGCGGTGGCCGGTGCCATCGTTGACGTGGCCGTCGCACCGCCGGAGTGTGCCGGCATCGATGCGCCCGCCCGGTTCAGCGTGTCATTCGGCATCTGCCGCGGCGGAGGAAGCGGCACCCGCCGTTCGCCGTACGCCGGAAAATCGTTGTTCAAGGACCCTCCCGGAACGAACCCAGGGGAGGAGCTGGACGCTGGCCCGCACCGGGCCGCAAATCGGAACCCAAAAGCCAAATCCTGCGTGTTAGTTCTTTTACGGGGAGGGTGGCGGCGTCGAACATCTCAGGCACCTTAGCCCCGCGGCGGGAATCACGTAAATCCCTGCCTGACGCGGCCACCGGCCGCGCGTCCGCCCTCCACAGCTCCTTCACCCGGCGCGGGCCGGAACCGGTGCCCCGCCGCCGTCCGAAGCCCCGCGAGATCTGGGACATTGCCCCCCTAACCCCCGGCCCCTGCCCGCTATTCAATAATCCCGGCGATCCCCCGCGCCCGCACCGACCGCACGTTCGTGTTCTTCGCCACGTCCCACGCATAGACCTCCAACGGGCGGCCGTGCGGGCCGCGCAGCCGGTGCACGGCCGCGAGCCAGCGTGAACTGACGGCGGACATACGGGGGTTGATCTGGTCGGCGAATCGCGCATAGCGCGGCAGTTTGTCCACATCGGGCGCGCCCAGAATTCCCGTACGCACCTGTGGCACCCGTTCATGCACGGTCTTTACGCAGGTCACGGAGAAGCTCTGGACCACCAGCCGGCTGCGGACATGGTCGCGATCCAGCCAACCTTGCGCCCGTAGTTCCCGGACGATCTGCGCCTCGATTCCGGGATAGCGCTCAGGGGCCTTGATCTCCAGCAAGAGGCGCTGCCCGTTGTGGTCCAGCCGGCGCACATAGTCGGCGAGCGTCGGCACCCGCTCCCCCGCGAACCGCTTGCCGAACCAGCTTCCGGCGTCCAGCCGGGCGATCTCGGCGGCGGTGAAGTCCCCCAGCCGCCACGGCGCCCGCCCGGGAAACACCTTCGCGGCATCGGTCGTCCGCTTCAGCGTGGTGTCGTGCATCACCACCAGCCGGCCGTCCTTGGTGCGCTGCACATCGTTCTCGACCCATATGAGCCCGCGGCGGTGTGCGGCGTCGACGGCGGCGAGCGTGTTCTCCGGCGCATAGCGGGAGGCGCCGCGGTGTGCGATCACCAGCGTCGCCGCGGTGCCGGGACCGGCCCGGGCCCCCTTGCTCACGGCGACATCCGCGTACTCCTCCGGCCCGGACGCCATGGCGGACGACGACACCGCCGCGGTCACCAGATACGCGACTCCGGCGGCGGGGATCCTCAGCGATCTCCGAAGCATGCGGAAGCCTCCTGGTGCCCCGTCCGCGGGCCGGCCGGGCTGTCTCCTCAAAAACATGCCCGCACCGGCTCCGGCCCGCTATGCGAAGAGCCCGCCGGCGGCCCCGTACCGACCGTCGCATCGTTTACCTTTTCGCAGGTCAGAGGGGGAAGGCAGCGGACCGGCGCGGGGCGTCGGCGGGTTCCGGGGCGGCCCTCCATCCGTGCGTATGCCGTTGTCGAGATCGTGCGTATGCCGTCGTCGAGATCGTGCGTGCGACGTTGTCGGGATCGCGTGTACGCCGTCGCCGGGATCGTGCGCGCGCCGTCGCCAAGGTGCCGGATTTGCGGTAAGTAGTGGGCGATGTCCGCCACGCCGCGCCCGCGACCCGTTTTACGGCCGTTCCGCCCCGGAGACGGCCGCTCGCTGCTGGCGGCCTGGTGCCGCAGCGCCCCGGACGATCCGATCACCGCCGCCCGCTTCCGGACGCTGATCCTGCTCGACCCCAATTTCGACCCCGAGGGGTTACGGGTGGCCGATCTCGACGGGCAGGTGGTGGGCGCCGCCTACGCCGTGCGCCGCCGTACCCCGCTGGCCGGCACCGACCTGGAGCCGGACGTCGGCTGGATCCTGTTCTTCTTCGTCGATCCGCCGCACCGCCGTACGGGCCTCGGCCGCCGGCTGCTCACCGACGCCCTCGACTGGCTGCGCGGACACGGCCGCACCCGGGTCGACTTCGCCCCGTACGCCCCCCACTACGTGCTCCCCGGCCTGGACCGGGCCGCGTACCCGGAGGCCGCCCGGCTGCTGGCGGGCCTCGGCTTCCGGCCCCGCTACGAGGCCGCGGCGATGGACCGCGGCCTGGTCGGCTACCGCATGCCGGACGAGGTACGGCGGCACGAGGCGGCCCTGACGGCGCGCGGCTACCGATTCGGCACGCCGTCCGACGACGATCTGGTGGACCTGCTCGGGCTGGCCGAGGAGTTCACCCCCGACTGGGCGCGGGCGATCCGGCAGTGCCTGACCGGCGGCGCCCCTCTGGACCGCATCGTCAGCGCCCGCGCACCCGACGGGCGGATGGCGGGCTGGGCCATGCACGGCGCGTACGACGGTACGGCCGAGCGGTTCGGCCCCTTCGGCGTACGGAAGGAGCTGCGCGGCGCCGGTCTGGGCAAGGTGCTGCTGCATCGGACGCTGGAGCGGATGCGGGCGCTCGGCGTGCACGGGGCCTGGTTCCTGTGGACGGGCGAGCAGAGCCCGGCGGGGCATCTCTACCGCGGCAGCGGATTCACCACGACCCGGAGGTTCACGGTGCTGCGGTGGGAGGCGGGATGAGGCGCCGTACGTTCACGGCCGGGGCCGCGGCGGGGGCCGCCCTGTTGGCCGGTGCCGGATGCGACGCGCCCGGTGGCGAGGGGTACGGAGACGGCGGTGACGGCCGGGGCAGCGGCGGCCGTCGCGGCGCCCCCGTCACCCTGACCGTCCTCACGCACTACGCGAGCGAACCGCTCGCCTCGGCGCTGCAAACCGTCGTCGACGCCTGGAACGCGACGCACCGGCGCATCACGGTGCGCACGGCCGCGGTCAAGTTCGCCGATCTGCTGACGACTTACATGGTGCGGCAGGCCGCGGGCCAGGGCGCCGACATCATCCATCCGTACTGCCTGTGGACCGGCCAGCTGGTGCGGGCCGGGGTACTGCGCCCGGTGCCGCCCGCCGCCGCGCGGCAGATCCGCCGGGACTTCACCCCGGCGGCCGTGGCGGCGTCGTCCGTGCACGGCACGCTCTACGGCTACCCCACGGAGGTGCAGACCTACGCGCTCTACTACAACAGGCGGCTGCTGCGGCAGGCCGGTATCGACGGGCCGCCGGGTACCTGGCAGGAGCTGGAGGACGCGGCGTACCGCACCGCCCGCCGCGACCGCCACGGCAACATGCTGGTGCAGGGCTTCGGGCTGTCGCGGGCCGACGATGCGAGCGTCGTGGGGCAGACGCTGGCTCTGCTGGCCGCGCGCGGCGGCGCATTCCTCACCCCCGACGGACGGCGCACCGCCATCGGCTCGGCCGCCGGGCGCGATGTGCTCGACCTGGAGCGCCGGCTCATCGACCGCGGCGCCGCCGACTCCGGTATCTCGCTCCTCAGGGCCTTTCCGTCCGGCCAGGTCGCGATGGCGATCAACGCCGGCTGGTGGACGGCGAGTCTGCGTGGCGCGATGGGGGCGGACTACCGCGAGGTCGGGGTGGCGCCGGTGCCGGGCCCCGCACCGGACGACCGCGGCACGCTCGCCACGGGCTTCCTGCTCGGTGTGAACGCGAAGAGCAGATATCCGGGGGAGGCCTGGGAGTTCCTGCACTGGCTCAACGGTGTGCGGGCGCCGGCCGCCCGGCCGGGGCGCGGCGCGGGAGGAGGCGTCCCGGTGTCCAGGATGAGCGCGCTCCAGGTGTCGGTCGGTTCGATGACCGGGCGGGCGGACGATATGCGGGCGCTGCTGGGAGGCGGCGGCGAGGGGGACGCCGACGGCCGAGGTGGCGGCGACCCGAACCTCGGCCCCTTCCTGGACGCGCTGCGCTACGCCGTCCCGGAACCGAACGGTCCGCGCGCGCAGCAGGCCAAATCGCTGCTGCGCAAGAACATCGAGGACGTCTGGACGGGCCGGGCCTCGGTCGATGCCGCGCTGCGCACCGCCGGCCGGCAGATCGACCAGGAACTGTCCCGGCCCTACTGAGCCACTCCCCCATGTCATCGAGAGGTGGTGCCGAATGGCTTCAGCCGGCGGTGGTCCCGTCAGGGCGGCCCGGCGGCGGCAGACCGCCGTCGCCTATCTGTTCCTGACCCCGGCCCTGCTGTTCTTCGCGGTCTTCCTCGCCCTGCCGCTGCTGTTCGCCGTGCTGCTCGCGCAGTCGCGCTGGGCCGGCTTCGACCTCGCCGATATCGAGCCGGTCGGGATGGCCAACTTCACCGACCTCTTCGCCCGCGGCTCGACCTTCCTGACGCCCGTCCTCACCAATACGCTGCTGTACGCCGTCGGCACCGTCGCGATCGCCCTCCTCGGCGCGCTCACCCTCGCGACCTGCATCAACAACCTTCGTTTCCAGGGTCTTTGGCGGACCCTCTCTTTCCTCCCGATTGTGACGACCGTGGTCGCCGTGGGCAACGTATGGAAGTACCTGTACGCACCGGGCGGGCTGATCAACGGAGCCCTCAACGGTCTGGGTCTGCATTCCGTGGCCTTTCTCCAGGACCCCGGCACGGCGCTGCCGTCCGTCGTCGTGGTGCAGGCATGGGCCTCCATGGGAACCGCGATCCTCATTCTCACCGCGGGCCTGAAGTCGATCCCCGAGGCCTATTACGAGGCCGCCGAGCTGGACGGTGCCGGCGCCGGCACCATTTTCCGGCGCATCACCCTGCCGCTGCTCCGGCCGTCCCTGCTCTTCGTCTGCATCACCCAATTCATCACCGGATTGCAGTCGTTCGCCCTGATCAATGTCATGACGGACGACGGCGGACCGGGCGATGCGACGAATGTCGCGGCTCTGGAGATGTATCAGCAGGCGTTCAAGTACGGCGACTGGGGAATCGCCAGTGCGGCCGCCTTTGTGCTGTTCCTGGTGATTGTCGCGATCACGGTGGGGCAGCTCTGGCTGTTCCGCCGGAAAGGCGGGGAATCGTGAGCCGGTCCGCCCGTCGGCGCCCCCGTCATCGCCGCCCCTGGGGCTCGTACGCCGTGGTCGTCGCCGGGGCCGTCCTCACCCTCGTCCCGTTCCTCGACATGCTGCTGACCTCGTTCAAGGGGCCCGGCGAATACGGAAAACTCCCCTACCGCTTCCTCCCCCAGGCCTTCGACCTTTCCAACTACCGCGCCGCGATGGAGCAGCTGAATCTGCCCCTGCTTTTCCGCAACAGCGTCATCGCCACCGCCGTGATCACCGGATCCATTCTGGTGACCTCCGCGCTCGCCGGATACGCGCTGGCCAAGCTGCACTTCCCCGGCCGGGAGGTGATCTTTCGCCTGGTCCTTTCCACGATGATGTTCCCGCCGTTTCTTTTCTTCATCCCGCACTTTCTGATCCTGGTGCACTGGCCCGGCGCCGGCGGCAACGACCTGCTCGGCCGCGGCGGGGCGGGCCTCACCGTGAGCCTTGCCGCGCTGGTCATGCCGTTCCTCGTCTCCGGTTTCGGGATCTTTCTGATGCGGCAATTCATGATCTCCATCCCGGACGAACTGCTGGAGGCGGCCCGTATCGACGGCGCCGGCGAATTCGCCCTCTGGTGGCGCATCGTGCTGCCCCAGACCAAACCGGTGGCGGTCACCCTCGCGCTGCTCACCTTCGTCAACGCCTGGAACGAATACATCTGGGCGCTGCTGATCTCCACCGCCAATCCGCGGCTCATGACGCTGCCGGTGGGCATCCAGATGCTGCAGAGCTATCTCGACCCCGACCGTATGGTCCCGGTCATGATGGCCGGCCTGGTGCTGAGCATCCTGCCGGTCCTGCTGCTCTTCCTGCTGCTGCAGAAGCACTACCTGCGCGGGGTGATGCTCAGCGGCCTCAAGTGACGGGCGCCCTGGGGGCGGTGTGGCCCCCCGGCGCACCCGTCGAGGTTGACTTCTCCGTAAAACATGATGAGTTCCGGTTTCTCCTGGGCTGTTGTGGCAGCTGTGGTGAGAGTTTCTGACCCCTCAGGAGGAACCATGGCTTCCGACTCGTCGTCCCCGACGCCGATGCCGGCCGTGTCGTTGATCGTGCCGACGTTCAACGAGGCAGCGAACATTGATGAGTTGCTCGACGGCGTGTGTGCGGCGATCCCGGCGGGTCTGGAGGTCGAGGTGCTGTTCGTCGACGACTCGACGGATGACACACCGGAGGTCATCGAGAAGGCGGCCGCGCGCTGTCCGATGCCGGTGTCGGTGCTGCACCGGGAGGTTCCCGAAGGGGGGCTCGGCGGAGCGGTGGTGGCCGGGATCGCCCGTACGAGTGCGCCGTGGATCATGGTGATGGACGCCGATCTGCAGCATCCCCCGCAGCTGCTGCCGCAGTTGATCGAGGCCGGTGAGCGCGCGTCGGCCGAGTTGGTGGTGGCCAGCAGATACGCGGAGGGCGGGAGCCGTGGCGGGCTGGCCGGCGGGTACCGGGTGGCCGTGTCGGGGGCGTCGACCGCGCTGACCAAGTCGCTGTTCCCCCGGCTGCTGCGCGGGGTCTCCGACCCGATGAGCGGGTGCTTCGCCATCCGGCGGGAGGCGGTCGACCGCGCCGTACAGGAGGGCGAGACCCGGCAGGAAGGGGGGCTGCGGCCGCTCGGCTACAAGATTCTGCTGGAGCTCGCGGTGCGCTGCCGGCCGCGCGGGGTGGTGGAGGTGCCGTACGAGTTCGGGGAGCGGTTCGCCGGCGAGTCGAAGTCGACGGTGCGCGAGGGGCTGCGGTTCCTGCGGCATCTGGCGGAGCTGCGGACCAGCGACAAACGGGCCCGGATGGTGGCCTTCGGGCTGATCGGGGTGTCGGGCTTCGTACCGAATCTGCTGGCGCTGTGGGCGCTGACCGGTGCCACGACCCTGCATTACGCGGTGGCGGAGGTGCTGGCCAATCAGCTCGGGGTGCTGTGGAACTTCGCGCTGCTGGACTTCCTGGTCTACCGGAGCGGGAAACCGGGGCGCGGGGCCGGCCGGCTGCTGGGGTTCGCGGCGCTCAGCAACGCGGATCTGCTGGCGCGGATCCCGTTGATGATGCTGTTCGTGGAGCAGGCCGGGATGGGGCCGGTGCCGGCGACCGTGATCAGTCTCGTGGTGGTGTTCGCGCTGCGGTTCCTGCTGGTCGACACGTTGATCTACCGGCGCAAGGGGGCGGCCGCAAAGCGCGCGGCGGACGCGGCGGTCAGGTCCGAGGGCGCTGCTTAGCTGACAAGGCAAACTCGTGGCGGCCCGCCCCTGCCGGACAGCAGACTCCGAGCGATGATCTCGCCGGATTCCACCTGGACGGACAGAGGCGGAGAAACGTGCTGACAGCTCCCGTTGATGTGGGAACGGATCCGCGTTCGGCGGTACGGCCGGCCCGATGGCCGGCGGCCGTCGTCGCGGGCGCCGTGACCGTCGTGCTGCTCGCCCTGTCCGGCAGGTATGGCTACAACGTCGACGAGCTGTATTTCCGGCTGCTCGGCGAACACGGCTGGGCCTGGGGCTACACCGACCAGCCGCCGCTGGTGCCGGCGCTGGTGCACGCCACCGCCCAGGTCCTCGGCGACTCGGTGTGGGCGATCCGGGTGCCGGCGGCGCTGTGCGCGGGGGCCGTGGTGCTGCTCGGGGCGCTGATCACCGCCGAACTCGGCGGCACCCGCCGGGCACAGACTCTTTCCGCCCTGGGCCTGGGCAGCTCGTTCCTGGTGCTCAGCGTCGGCCACATCATGGTGACCACCACCCTGGACATGCTCGCCTGGGCCGCAGTGCTGCTCTTCGTCCTGCGGGCGCTGCTGCGCTCGGAGGGCAAGTGGTGGCTGTGGGCGGGGGTGGTGCTGGGCCTGGCGCTGTACGCCAAGTACATCGTGGCGCTGCTGCCGGTGGCCCTGCTGGCCGGGCTCGCGCTGGTCGGACCGCGCAAGGTGTTCCGTGACCGGTGGCTGTACGCGGGGATCGCGCTGGCGCTGGCCATCGGCTCGCCGAACCTGATCTACCAGGCCACCCATGACTTCCCGCAGCTGCAGATGGCCGATGCGCTGGGCGCCACCGACGGCCCGATGAACCGGGTCATCTTCGTGCCGAGCCTGGTGATCCTGCTCGGTCCGGTGCTGACCGTGGTGTGGGTGGCGGGGCTGGTGAAGCTGCTGCGTGAGCCGGCATGGCGGCCGGTGCGGGCGCTGGCACCGGCGTTCGTGGTCGGGGTGGCGCTGACCCTCTACGGCGGTGGCCGGCCCGACTACGTCGGCGGGTTCCTGATCGGGCTGTTCGCGGCCGGGGCGGTGGCCGCCGACCGGTGGATGGGGCGGCGTACGTCCCGGCGGGTGCTGCTGTGCGCCGGACTGGCCGCCAGTGCGGTGCTACAGGTGCTGATGGCGCTGCCGGTGCTGCCGCAGAACTCCCCGTTCGTGCCGCTGAACAACATCTCCCTGGAGAGCGTCGGCTGGCCGCGGCTGGCCGAGCAGGTGCGCACGGCGTACGAGGCGCTGCCGCGGCAGCAGCGGGAGCGGGCCGTGGTGCTCGCCGACAACCTCGGGGAGAGCGGCGCGCTGGACCGCTACGGGCACGGGCTGCCCGCGGTGTTCAGCGGCCACAACGAACTGCACAAGTGGGGCCCGCCGCCGGAGCGCGCCGAGGTGGTGGTCGCGGTGGGCGTGCCCCGGTCCCGGCTGGCCGCGGGGTTCACCTCGTGCACCGTCGTGGGACGGGTCGACAACGGCGTCGGCGTCGAGAACGCCGAGCAGGGCAGGCCGATCACGGTGTGCCACGGCCGCAAGGCTTCCTGGGCCCGACTGTGGCCCTCCTACCACTACTTGAGCGGCTGATGTGCCCCTGCACCCCGGGCCGTGTGCGAATCGACAATTCAGCGGGAAGTGAGGCGTGATGACGACATCCCTCGACAGGGATTCCAGGGCGGCCGCGGCCGAACCGGGGGTGTTCCGCCCGGCGCCGATGGCGTGGCGGCCGGTCGCCGTGGTGGTGGCCGCGCTGGCCGTGCTGCTGTTCGCCTTCGCCGGCGAATACGGCTACCACGCCGATGAGTTGTACTTCCGGCTGCTCGGGGTGCACGGCTTCGCCTGGGGCTATGTGGACCAGCCGCCGCTGCTGCCGCTGGCCGTACGGACCTCGATGGAGATCTTCGGCGACAGCATGTGGGCGATCCGGGTGCCCGCGGTGCTGTGCGCGGCGGCCGTGACCGCGCTCGGCGCGATGATCGCCGCCGAGCTGGGCGGTTCCCGGCGGGCCCAGACGCTGACCGCGTTCGGGGTGGCCACCTCGACGATGGTGCTCAGCTTCGGCCACTGGATCCTCACCACCAGCTTCGACACCGTGGCGTGGGCCGCGGTGCTGCTGTTCGTGATGCGGGTGCTGCTGCGCGGCGAGAGCAAGTGGTGGCTGTGGGCCGGGGTGGTGGTCGGTGTCGCGCTGTACGCCAAGTACATCGTGCTGCTGCTGCCGGTGGCCCTGCTCGTGGGGCTGGCGCTGGTCGGCCCGCGGAAGGTCTTCCGCGACGGGAAGCTGTACGCGGGCACGGCGCTGGCGCTGGTCATCGGCTCGCCGAACCTGATCTACCAGGCCACCCATGACTTCCCGCAGCTCCAGATGGCGGAGGGGCTGGCGGGCACCGACGGCGAGGCGAACCGCGCCATGTTCGCCACGAACCTGATCCTGCTGTTCGGCCCCGCGCTGTTCGTGCTGTGCATGATCGGGCTGGTCAAGCTGTTCCGGGTGCCGGAGTGGAAGCCCGTACGGACACTGGCCGTCGGCTATCTCGCGGCCACCGCGGCGTCGTACCTCATCGAGGGCGGCCGGCCGGACTACACCGGCGGACTGCTGATCGCGCTGCTGGCCGCCGGGTGTGTGACGGCCGACCGGTGGGCGGGCGCCCGCAAGCTGCGGCTCTCGGTGCTCGCGGTCTCGCTGACGCTCAGCACCGCGGTGCAGATGCTGCTGTCTCTGCCGGTGATTCCCAAGACCTCGCTGCGCGACTTCCAGATCGCCAGCATGGCGCTGGAGACGGTGGGCTGGCCCCGTCTGGTCCAGCAGACCGAGGCGGCCTACCGCGCACTGCCGGCGGCGGACCGCGACCGCGCGATCGTGCTCACCGAGAACTTCGGCGAGGCGGGCGCCCTGGACCACTACGGCCACGGGCTGCCGGCGGTGTACAGCGGCCACAACGAGCTGTACCACTGGGGCCCGCCGCCGCAGCGCGCCGAGGTGGTGGTCGCGGTGGGCATCGACCGGAAACGGCTGTCCGCCGACTTCACCAGCTGCAAGGTCGTCGACCACATCGACAACCGCCTGGGCATCGACAACCCGGAACAGGGCGTGCCGATCACGGTGTGCCACGGCCCCAAGAAGCCCTGGTCCGCGCTGTGGCCGGCCTACCGGCACTACAACGCCTATCTGTAGCGCGCCTCTCGTCCCCCACCCCGCGGCCCGGTCCGAAGCACCTTCGGACCGGGCCGTCTGCCGACCTGCTTCGCTGCACGGTAAAAGTCGTGGATCAGCCGCGGAGTTCACCCGAGACTGGAAATCGCTGGACTGCGTACGCCCATCCAATCAACTTCCGGACGACCCCTTTCGGGGTGGAGGCGTGATATGAGTACCGAGGTTTCCGAGGCGCAGGCGCGACGCGCCGTGGCAGACATCTTCAACTCGACGCTGGCTTCTTCGGCCATCGGCGCCGCGTGGGAGCTCGGAGCTCTTGACGAGCTGCGGGAGAACGGCAAGTTGGACGTCTCCGATTTCGCCGTACGCCATGATCTGCACGAGCCGGCGGTGGTCGGCATGTTCACCGCGCTGGCGAGTGTGGACATCGTGCGGCGCGAGGGCGCCACCGTCGTCGTCGGCCCGTACTTCGACGAGGCCAATCACCACCGTTCACTGTTCCACTGGCTCAATCAGGGCAGCGGCGAACTCTTCCGCCGCATGCCGCAGGTGCTGCCGAACGAGAACCGCGTAGGAAAGTTCTACCAGCGGGACGCGGGGGCGATCAGCTACGCGTGCCGCGAGATCAGCGAGCGCTATTTCGACCCGGCGTTCTGGGCCGCGGTCGACGGTCTGGGCTACACCCCCACCACCGTCGCCGACCTGGGGTCCGGCAGCGGTGAGCGGCTGATCCAGATCGCCCGGCGGTTCCCCGGCGTCCGCGGCCTCGGCGTGGACATCGCCGACGGCGCGATCGCCATGGCGGAGAAGGAGGTGGCCGCCAAGGGATTCGGCGACCAGATCTCCTTCGTGCGTGGCGACGCGCGCACCATCGACCAGGTCTCGGCGCGCGAGGAATTCGCCGAGGTCGATCTGCTCACCTGCTTCATGATGGGGCACGACTTCTGGCCCCGCGAGAACTGTGTGCAGACGCTGCGAAAGCTGCGCGAGGCATTCCCGAATGTGCGCCGGTTCCTGCTCGGCGACGCCACCCGCACCGTCGGTATCCCCGACCGCGAACTCCCCATATTCACCCTGGGATTCGAGTTCGGGCACGACATGATGGACGTTTACCTGCCGACCCTCGATGAATGGGACGGGGTATTCGAAGAGGGCGGCTGGCGCTGTGTGAAGAAGCACGCCATCGACTCGCTGTCGGTCTCCGTGGTCTTCGAACTCGAGTAACCGCACACGCATATCGATCACGTCGGCTGAGGGGGTTTTCCATGGGTGAGTGGCGCGATCGCCGCCTGGACGAATTGTTCGCCGAGCAGGCCGCGAGGACACCGGAGCGTACCGCGGTGGTCTTCGAGGGCCGGGCGGTGAGTTATCGGGAACTCGACGCCCGCGCCGAGCGGCTGGCCGCTGTGCTGGCCGGCCGCGGCGCGGGACCCGAGCGGTTCATCGCGCTGCTGCTGCCCCGCTCCGCCGAACTGATCGTGGCCATCCTCGCCGTACTGAAGTCCGGCGCCGGATACATCCCGATCGACCCGGAGTACCCGGCCGACCGCATCGCCTACATCCTCGGCGACGCACGCCCGGTGGCGACGATCACCACCGCCGGGGTGCGGGACGGCCTGCCGGATCCGGACACCGGCTCCGGGACCGACTGGCTGATCCTGGACGAGTCCGGGGACGTGCAGGAGCCGGCCGGGGCGCGCCCGCAGCCCGCCCCGGCCGCCGCGCCCGTCCCGCGGTCCGCGGAGAACCCCGCCTACGTCATCTACACCTCCGGCTCGACCGGCCGGCCCAAGGGCGTGGTGATCCCGCACAGCAATGTGGGGCGGCTGCTGTCGTCCACCGCCCACTGGTACGGCTTCGACGAGCAGGACGTCTGGCCGCTGTTCCACTCCTTCGCCTTCGATGTGTCGGTCTGGGAGATCTGGGGCGCGCTGCTGCACGGCGGCAAGCTGGTCGTCGTCCCGCATGCCGTCACCCGCGCCCCCGCCGACTTCCTGCGGCTGCTGGTCGAGGAACGGGTCACCGTCCTCAACCAGACGCCGTCGGCGTTCTACCAGCTGATGGCCGCCGACCGGGAGAACCCCGCGCTCGGCGCCCAACTCGCCCTGCGTTATGTGGTGTTCGCGGGTGAGGCGCTGGACCTGGGCAAGCTCGCCGACTGGTACGAGCGGCACGATGACCGTGCGCCGACGCTGGTCAACATGTACGGCATCACCGAGACCACCGTGCACTCCTCGTTCCTCGCACTGGACAAGGAGGGCGCGGCCGGTGCCACGGGCAGCGCCGTCGGCGTCGCCATCCCCGACCTGACCTTCCACGTCCTCGACGAGGACCTGCGGCCCGTCCCGGTCGGCGCGGAGGGTGAGCTGTATGTGGCCGGGCCCGGGCTGGCGCGGAACTATGCGGGCCGGCCGGGGCTGACCGCGGAGCGCTTCGTGGCCTGCCCGTTCGGCCCGCCCGGGGCCCGTATGTACCGCTCGGGCGACCTGGTGCGGCCGCTGCCGGACGGCGGCCTGGAATATCTGCGGCGCAGCGACGACCAGGTCAAGATCCGCGGGTTCCGGATCGAACTGGGCGAGATCTCGCACGCGCTGGCCCAGGACCCCTCGGTCGACCAGGCCACGGTGCTGGTCCGCGACGAGGCCTCGGGCGAGCGCAGGCTGGTGGCGTACGTCGTTCCGGCCGGCTCCGCCCGCCCCACCCCGTCCCGGCTGCGTGCCGCGCTGGCCACCCGTCTGCCCGGCTATATGATCCCCACCGCCTTCCACGTCATGCCGGCCTTCCCGCTGACCGCCAACGGCAAGCTGGACCGCAGGGCGCTGCCCGCGCCCACCCGCCAGGACAGCGTCGACGCCGACTACGCCGCGCCCGAGGGCGCCGTCGAGGAGGCGCTGGCCGCCATCTGGCGGGAGGTGCTCGGCGTCGAACAGATCGGTGCCGACGACGACTTCTTCGAGCTCGGCGGTGACTCGCTGTCCGTGGTGCGGGTGCTGTCGCGGATGCGGACCGGCCTGGGGCTGCGGCTGACGGCCGCAGAGTTCTTCGCCGCCCCCACCGTCCGGGCGCTGGCCGCGCGCCGCGAGCGGGGCACGATCGGCGCGCCGGAGCGGATACCGGCCGCGCCGCGCACCGGAGCGCTGCCGCTGTCCTTCACCCAGCAGCGGTTCTGGCTCTTCCACGAACTCGACCCCGGCGAGGTCGAGTACAACGTCCACTCCGCGCTGCGGCTGCGCGGCCCCCTCGACCTCCCCGCGCTGCGCACCGCGCTCGGCGGGCTGATCGCCCGCCATGAGCCGCTGCGGACGACCGTGCTCTCCGACGACGGCCGCCCCACCGCGGTCATCGCCCCGCCCGAGGGCTTCCCGGTCCCGCTCACCGTCGAGGATCTCTCCGCGCTGACCGGCGACGACCAGGAGACCGCCCAGCGGCGGCTGCTGGCCGAGGAGGTCGCCCGGCCCTTCGACCTGGCCGCCGGCCCGGTGCTGCGGGTGCTGGTGATCCGCCGCGGCGAGCGTGATCACATCCTGGTGATCGGCGTGCATCACCTCGCCACCGACGGCTGGTCGATGGGGCTGCTCACCGACGAGCTGAGCGCGCGCTACGACGCCGCGCGCCGCGGGGTGCCCGCCGCGCTGGAGCCGCTGCCGGTCCACTACAGCGACTACGCCGCCTGGCAGCGCGCCACCGTGGACGACGGCCGGCTGGTGCCCCAGATCGACTACTGGCGCGACCGGCTGGCGGGTGTGGCACCGCTGCAACTGCCCACCGACCGGCCCCGGCCCGCGCTGAAGACCTCGGCCGGTGCGGCGCACCGCTTCACCCTCGATCGCCGGCTGGTCGCCGCCCTCAAGGAGCTGAGCGCCGCCCATGGCGCCACGCTCTTCATGACCCTGACCGCCGCGCTGCAGGTGCTGCTCGCCCGCTACTCCGGACAGCAGGACATCGCGCTGGGCACCGCCGTCTCCGGCCGCGACCACCCGCAGGTGGAGCGGCTGGTCGGCGCGTTCATCAACACCGTGGTGCTCCGCTCCGACGTGCGCGGCGAGCTGCCCTTCCACGAGTTCCTCGGGGAGGTACGGGAGACGGTGCTGGGCGCCTTCGCGCACCAGGACCTCCCGTTCGACCGCCTCGTGGACGCGCTGGGCGCCGAGCGCGACCCGAGCCGTACCCCGCTGGTCCAGGCGATGCTGCTGCTGCAGAACGCCCCGGCCGGTGCGGAGGAGTTCGCCGGGCTGCGCACCGAGACCGTCGCGCTGCCGCGCCCGGCCGCGATCTTCGACCTGACGGTGGACTGCACCGAGCGGGCCGGGGCGCTGGAGGTGATGGTCGAGTACAACACCGATCTGTTCGACGCCACGACCATCGAGCGGCTGTCGGGCCATCTGCGGGTGCTGCTGGACGCCGTGTGCACGGCACCGCGGCGCCAGGTGCGCGATCTGCCGCTGCTGCCGCCGGCCGAACGCGACACGCTGCTGACCGGCTGGAACGACACCGCCGCCGCACTGCCGACGACGCTCGGGGTGCACCGCCAGTTCGCCGAGCGGGCCCGCACCACGCCGGACGCGCTCGCCGTCACACACTGCGGACAGACCCTCACCTACGCCCAACTCGACGCCCGCGCCAACCAGTTGGCGCACTACCTGGGCGCTCTCGGCGTCGGCCGGGGCACCCCCGTGGTGCTGAACCTGGCGCGCACGCCGCAGCTGATCGTGGCGATGCTCGCGGTGCTCAAGGCCGGCGGCGCGTACGTACCGACCGCGCTGGACACCCCGGCGGCACGGCTCGGGCATCTCCTGGAGGAGGCCGGCACCCCCGTGCTGCTGACCACCGCCCAGCAGGCCGGAGCGCTGCCCCCGACCGAGGCGAGCGTCATCGACCTCGACGCGGCCGGGCCGGACATCGCCCGGCATCCGGAGCACGACCCCCAGGTGGCGACCCGGCCCGAGGACCTCGCGTACATCGTCTACACCTCCGGGTCCACCGGCCGCCCCAAGGGCGTCGCGGTGCCGCACAGCGCGCTGACCGACTACTGCGCCTGGCACAACGACGCGCTGGACGTCGGCCCCGAGGACCGCGGGTCGTCCGTGGTCGGCCTGGCCTTCGACGTCGCGGTCGCCGAGGTGTGGCCGTATCTGTGCGCGGGCGCCCGCGTGGACCAGCCCGACCAGGAGACGCTGGACGATCCGACGGCGCTGGTGGAGTGGTTCGCCGAGAACGGCACCACGGTCGCCTATCTGCCGACCCCGCGCATCGAATCCCTGCTGGACGTACCGGCGATCACCTCCACCCGGCTGCGCACCGTCCTGGTCATCGGCGACTCGCTGCGCCGCAGGCCGCAGCCCGGGCTGCCGTTCACCCTGCTCAACGCCTACGGGCCCGCGGAGGCGACGGTGGCCGCCACCCAGGCGGTGGTCGAGCCCCTGGGGCCCGACGCGCCCGCCGGGCTGCCGTCCATCGGCGCCCCGCTGTACAACACCGCCGCCTATGTCCTCGACGACCGGCTGTGCCCGGTCCCCGTCGGGGTGCCCGGCGAGCTGTACCTCGCCGGCGCGGGTCTGGCGCAGGGCTATCAGGGCCGCCCCGACCTGACCGCGGAGCGCTTCGTCGGCTGCCCCTTCGGGCCGCCGGGAACCCGGATGTACCGCACGGGTGACATCGTGCGATGGCTGCCGGACGGCACCCTGGACTTCCTCGGCCGGATCGACAACCAGGTCAAACTGCGCGGCTACCGCATCGAACTCGGCGAGATCGAGAGCGTGCTGGCCCGCCGCGAGGAGCTCTCGCAGGTGTTCGTCACGGTCCGCGAGCCGTCCCCCGGCCGCCGGTCGCTGGTCGCCTACCTCGTCGCCGACCGGGGCACCGCGCCCGACCCGGAGGAGCTCGCCGGATACATCGCCTCCGTACTCCCGGAGTACATGGTTCCGTCCTCCTTCGTGCTGCTCGACGCGCTGCCGCTGACCGCGAACGGCAAGATCGACCGGCGGGCGCTGCCCGAGCCGGTGCCGGCCGGCGGCGAGGGCGCCGCGTATGTCGCGCCCGGCAACGAGGTCGAGGAGACCCTGGCCGCCATCTGGGCCGAGGTGCTCGGCGTCGAACGGGTCGGCGTGCAGGACAACTTCTTCGCCCTCGGCGGCGACTCGATCAGCGGTCTGCAGACCGCCGTACGGGCCCGCCGGGCCGGGCTGCGACTGGCCTCCAAGGACCTCTTCCAGCGGCAGACCATCGCGGCGCTGAGCCCCGTGGTGACGGTGGAGCGGACCACGGCGGACGCCGGCCCCGCACCGTCCGGCCGGCCGGCCGCGCCGTTCGCGCTCAGCGGTCTGGACCGGGCCGGTGTGGAGCGGCTGACCGCGGACGGCGGCCCGGCCGAGGACGCCTACCCGCTGACCCCGATGCAGAGCGGACTGCTCTTCCACACCCTGATGCACGCCGAACGCGGCATGTATGTCGAGCAGTTCCACTTCGCCCTGCACAGCATCCGCGAACCGGAGCTGCTGGCCACCGCCTGGCAGCGGGTCGTCGACCGCACCCCTGTGCTCCGTACGTCACTGGCCTGGGACGGCCTCGCCGAACCCCTCCAGGTCGTGCGCACCGGCGTCCGGATACCGGTGGCCCAGCTCGACTGGACGGCGCTGGACGAGGCCGGACAGCGGCAGGCCCTGGAGCGGTATCTGGCCGAGGACCGCGCGCGCGGGCTCGATCTGCACACCGCGCCGCTCGCCCGGATCGCCGTCGCCCGCCTGGGCGGCGACCAGGTCCGGCTGGTGTGGACGTTCCACCATCTGCTGCTGGACGGCTGGAGCGTCGTACAGGTGCTGTCCGAGGTGCTCGGCGAGTACGCCGCGCTCGCCGACGGCGTCCCGTACACCCCGCAACAGCGGCACACCTACGCCGAGTTCGTCGGCCAGCTGGCGGGGCAGGACCACACCGCCGCCGAGAAGTACTGGCGTGGTGCGCTCACCGGCCGTGAGTCGCCCACCCCGCTGCCCTACGACCGGCCGCGCCCCGACGCCCATCAGGCCGCCCCCGACGCCGAGCTGAAGCTGCGGCTGCCGGCCGCGGTGACCGGCCGGCTGGGCACCGCGGCGAAGCGGGCCGGGGTGACGATGAACACCGTGGTGCAGGGCCTGTGGGCGCTGCTGCTGGCCCGCCACAGCGGTGAGCGGGACGTCCTGTTCGGCGCCACGGTCGCCGGCCGGCCCGACGATCTGGCGGGCGCGGAATCGGTGATCGGCCTGTTCATCAACACCCTTCCGGTGCGGGTCGACGTCGATCCGGACGCCGGTCTGCTGAGCTGGCTGCGCCGGGTGCAGGACGAGCAGGCCGAGGCGCGCGCCCATGAGCAGGTCTCGCTCGCCCAGGTGCAGGGCTGGGCGCCGGAGCGGGCGCACGGCGGACTGTTCGACAGCGTGCTGGCCTTCGAGAACTTCCCGGCCGACCTCGGTCCCGCCGGGAACTACGGGCTGCGGCTCGACGCCATCGAGGCCAGCAACACCTCCAACTACCCGCTCAACGCCATCGTTCAGCTCAACGAAGAGCTGACCGTGCTGCTGCGCTACGACACCGCGCTGTTCGACGCGGACACCGTGGCGCGGCTGGCCGGCCATCTGCACACGCTGCTGGAGGAGACCGCCGAGAACCCCGACCGCCGGGTCGGCGAGCTGCCGCTACTCACCGCCGCCGATTGGCACACCATCGTGCACACCTGGACCGACACCGCCTCGGACTACTCGGTCGACCGCCGGCTGGACGCGGTCATTGCCGAACAGGCCGCGGCCCGGCCGGCCGCGATCGCCGTCGTCGACGGTGAACGGCAGCTGACGTACGGCGAGTTGGACCGCCGCGCCAACCAGCTGGCACACCATCTGCGCGCCGCGGGCGTGGGCCGCGACGCCCTGGTCGGGATCGCCGTCGAGCGCAGCGCGGAGGTCGTCGTGGCCATCCTCGGCACGCTCAAGGCGGGCGCCGCGTATGTGCCGCTCGACCCCGAATTCCCCGCGCAGCGGCTCGCCACCATGCTGGCCGAGTCCCGGCCCGCGGTCCTGCTCACCCAGGAACACCTGCTGGCGGGGCTGCCGCCGACGGACGCCCGGGTGGTGTGCGTGGACCGGGACCTGGCGGCCATCGAGGCGCACCCCACCACCGCGCCGGTCTCCGGCGGCGACGCCGGTGACCTGGCCTATGTCACCTACACCTCGGGCTCCACCGGCCGCCCCAAGGGCGTGATGGTCGAGCACCGCTCGCTGTTCAACATCATCACCGAGGCCGGACGGCTCTACGGCCTGGGCCCCGACAGCCGGATGCTGCAGTTCTACACAATGAGCTTCGACGGCGGCGTCTGGGAGGTCTTCCTGACGCTGACCGCCGGCTCCACCCTCGTCATCGCGGACCCCGAGGCCCGCCAGAGCCCGGCCCACCTCGCCGAGCAGCTGCGCGCGGAGTCGATCACCGCGCTGACGCTGCCGCCCGCCGTGGCCTCGGTGCTGGATGCGGCCTCGCTGCCCGGTGTACGCAGCCTGGGACTCGCCGGGGATGTGCTCGCGCCCGAACTCGCCCAGGAGTGGGCGCGAGGGCGCCGGCTGTTCAACATCTACGGGCCCAGCGAGGCGACCCTGTCCGTCGCCCTGCACCGGGTCGACCCCGGGGCCGCCGGGCGCCAGGTGCCGCTCGGCCCGCCGGTGCCCAACACCCGGTTCTATGTGCTCGACGAGCGGCTGGCCGTGGTCCCGGTCGGGGTGACCGGCGAGCTCTACATCGGCGGTGCGGGCCTGGCCCGCGGCTACCTGGGCCGCCCCGACCTGACCGCGCAGCGCTTCGTCGCCGACCCGTTCGGACCGCCGGGGTCCCGTCTCTACCGCACCGGTGACCTGATCCGCTGGACCCCGCAGGGGCGGCTGGAGTTCGCCGGGCGGGTGGACAACCAGGTCAAGATCCGCGGCTACCGTGTCGAGCCCGCCGAGGTGGAGAGCGCACTGCTGCGGCAGCCCGGCGTCGCGGAGGCCGTCGTGATCGCCCGGGACGACGAGACCGGCCACAAGCGGCTGGTCGCCTATGTCGTACCGGACGGGAGCGGCACCGCCCCGGAACGCGCCGCCCTGCTGCGCGCCCTGGGCGGCCAACTCCCCGGCTACATGGTGCCGTCGGCCCTCGTCACCCTGCCCGAGCTGCCGCTCGGCCCGACCGGCAAGGTCGATGTACGAGCGCTGCCGGCACCGGATCCGGCCGCCGGCGGCACCGCCGACCGCATCCCGCCCCGCACCCCCACGGAAGAGGCACTGGCCCTCATCTGGGTGGAGCTGCTCGGGCTCGAACACGTCGGCGTCGAGGACAACTTCTTCGACCTCGGCGGCGACTCCATCACCAGCCTGCGGCTGATGTCGCGGATGGGCGGCGCGTTCGGTGTGGACGTCTCACCCCGCGACTTCTTCGACGCCCCCACCATCGCCGCCCTTGCCGAGCGCCTAGAGGAAAAGATCCTGGCGCAGTTGGAAGAAGCCGTCGGAGGCGGCGCCCTATGACCAGCTCTGCAGCGGACCAGCCCGACAACCCGAACACCACCCCGGCGTCACGTGCCGAGCGCACCGCCGCACTGCCGGCCCATGTGCAGGAGCTGCTGCGCGCCCGGCTCGCCGGCCGGGCCGCCGCGACGGGCGGCGCGGACACCATCCCGCGCATCGGGCACGACGGCCCCGTCGCGCTCTCGCCCGCCCAGGAACGCCTCTGGTACCTGCATGAGCTCGAACCGGAGAGCAACGAGTACAACACCCTGCGCGTCCTGCGGCTGCGCGGCGACCTCGACCCCGGCGCGCTGTCCGCGGCGCTGACCGAGATCGTCGCCCGGCACGGCGCGCTCCGCACCACCTTCGGCTCCCGCGAGGGGCATGCCGAGCAGACCGTGCATCCGCCCGTACCGACACCGCTGCCGCTCGTCGACCTGTCGGCGGCGGACGACGACGAGCGGGACGACGCGCTGCGGACCCTGCTGCAGTACGAGGCCCGGCGCCCCTTCGACCTGCGCCGCGGCCCGGTGCTGCGGGCGCAGCTGATCCGGCTGGCGGCCGACGACCATGTCCTCGCGCTGGCCCTGCATCACATCGTCACCGACGGCTGGTCGATGGGCGTGCTCACCGGCGAGCTGACCGCCCACTACGCCGCGACGCTGCGCGGTGCGCCCGCCGTACTCCCCGAACTCCCGGTGAGCTACCTCGATGTCGCCGTCTGGCAGCGCGAGCAGCTGAGCTCCGCGCGGCTGCGCGAGGGGCTCGACCACTGGCGCCGGGAGCTGGCCGGGCTGGTCCCGCTCGATCTGCCGACGACCTGGCAGCGGCCGCCGGTCCGCACCAGCGCCGGAGCGCTGCACTCCTTCGAGATCCCCCCGGCCGTCGCCGCACGCCTTCGGGAGCTGGGCCGGGAACAGGGCGCCACGCTGTTCATGGCGCTGGTCGCCGCGGTCCAGCTGCTGCTGTCGCGCTGGTCGGGGCAGCGGGACATCGCGGTGGGCACTGCCGCGGCCGGGCGCGGCCGGACCGAGACCGAGAATCTGATCGGCTTCTTCGTCAACAATCTGGTCCTGCGGTCCCGGATCGACGAGGAGCGGTCGTTCGCCGAGCTGCTGCGGGCGGTGCGCGCGACGGTCCTGGATGCCTTCGCCCACGAGGACGTGCCGTTCCAGCGGGTCGTCGAGGCGCTGCATCCGGAGCGCGACCTCAGCCGGCCGCCGCTGGCCGAGGTCGCGGTGAATCTGCACAACACCCCGCGGACCGACACGGAGCTGCCCGGGCTGCGGATCGAGGAGATGCCGCCGCCGGTGTTCGCCTCCAGCATGGACCTCTCGTTCGACTTCACCGAGCGCGACGACCGGCTCGAAGGGCACCTCACCTACAACACCGATCTGTTCGCCGCGGACGCCGCCGCGCGGATGGCCGCGCAGCTGGTCACCCTGCTTGAGGACCTGACCCGCAGGCCCGCGGTCCCGGTGGCCTCGCTGGCCGTGCTGCCGGCCGCCGAGCACCGTCGGGTGACCGAGGAGTGGCCGCACTCCGGGCCCGGCCAGGAGCCGCGTACCGCACCGGAGTTGTTCGCCGCGCAGGTTGCCCGGACCCCTGAGGCGGATGCGCTGGTCTCCGACGAGGAGACGCTCAGCTACGCCGAGCTGGACGGCCGTACCAACCAGTGGGCGCGGCTGCTGCTGGCCCGGGGTGCCGGGCCGGAGACGCTGGTGGCGGTGGCGCTGCCCCGCTCCGCGCAGATGGTCACGGCGATCCTGGCGATCCAGAAGACCGGTGCGGCCTATCTGCCGCTGGACCCCAAGAGCCCCGCGGAACGCAACCGGCTGATGATCGAGGACGCCCGCCCGCTGCTGGTGCTGACCTCGGCCGGGTTCGGCGACGGCGCGGAACTCGGCGCGCCCGCACTGTTCCTGGACGACCCGGACACCCGCGCCGCCGCAGGCCATCTGTCCTCCGCCCCGCTGGAGGCCGCCGAGCTGCCCGCCCCGCTGCTGCCCGGCCACCCGGCCTACGTCATCTACACCTCCGGTTCCACCGGCCGCCCCAAGGGCGTGGTGGTCACCCACACCGGTGTGCACGGCCTCGTGGCGGCGCAGTCGGCGCACTTCCGTACCGGGCCCGGCGCGCGGGTGCTGTCGTTCGCCTCGCTCGGCTTCGACGCGGCCTTCTCCGAGCTGGGCATGGCGCTGCTGTCCGGTGGTGCGCTGGTCGTCGTCGGCCAGGAGCGGATCCTGCCCGGACAGCCGCTGGCCGATGTGCTGGCCGAGCACCGGGTCACCCATGTGACGCTGCCGCCCAGCGCGCTGTCCGCGCTGACCCCGGGGGCGCTGCCGAAGGACCTCACGCTGGTCGTGGCCGGCGAGGCCTGCCCGCCCGCGGTGGCCCGCACCTGGTCCGCCCATCACCGCATGATCAACGCCTATGGCCCCACCGAGTCCTCGGTCTGCGCCAGCATGAGCGCCGCGCTGACCCCGGACACCGTCAGCGGCGACTCGGTCCCCATCGGCCGCCCGCTCTCCGGCGTCCGGGTCAGCGTTCTGGACGACCGGCTGCGCCCGGTGCCGGCCGGCGTCCCCGGCGAGGTGTATCTCTCCGGCGCCGCGCTGGCCCGCGGCTACCTCGGGCGGCTCGCGCTGACCGCGGAGCGGTTCGTCGCCGACCCGTACGGTCCGCCGGGAAGCCGGATGTACCGCACCGGCGACCGCGCCCGCTGGCTGGCCGGCGGCGACCTGGACTATCTGGGCCGCACCGACGACCAGGTCAAACTGCGCGGCTTCCGGATCGAGCTCGGCGAGGTCGAGGCCGTGCTGTCGCGCCACGACGGGGTCGGCGCGGTGGCCGCCACGGTGCACAAGGACGAGCGGGGCACCCGCCGCCTGGTGGCCTACGTCGTCCCGGCGCGCAAGGACGCGGCCGACCCGGCGCGGCTGCGCGAGTTCGCCCGCGAGGTGCTGCCCGAGCACATGGTGCCCTCGGTCTTCGTGCCGCTGGACCGGCTGCCGCTGAACGCCAACGGCAAGGTCGACCGGCGGGCGCTGCCCGCACCCGACATCCGGCGCGACGAGGGCAGCGCCCGTATCGCGCCGCGCACCCCGGCGGAGGAGACGCTGGCGCGCATCTGGTCGGAGGTACTGGGCGTCACGGACATCGGCGTCGAGGACAACTTCTTCGACCTCGGCGGCGACTCCATCCTCAGCCTTCAGGTGGTGGCGCGGGCCCGGGCCGCCGGACTGCGGCTGACCGCCAAGCAGACCTTCCTGCGGCAGACCATCGCCGATCTCGCCGCCGACGCCGTCGCCGAGACCGACCCCGCCGCGCACGGTGCGGCAAGCGACGGCCCGGTCACCGGCGAGCTGCCGCTCACCCCCATCCAGCACTGGTTCTTCACCACCCTCGGCGACAGCCTGGAGCAGTTCAACCAGTCGCTGTATCTGGAGCTGGCCGAGGACCCCGACCTCCCGGCGCTGCGCGCCGCACTGGCCGCGCTGACCGAACAGCACGACGCGTTGCGGCTGCGCGCCGTATCCGAGGACGGGCAGTGGCGGCTGCACCACGCCCCCGCCGAGACCGGTCAACTCCTCGAACACCTCGATCTGTCCGGCGCCTCGCCCGACGAGCAGGACGCCGCGATGGCGGCCGCCATCGACGCGGCGCAGCGGGGCTTCGGGCTGTCCGAGGGGCCGCTGCTGCGGGCCCGGCTGTTCACCCTCGGCAACGCCCGGCCGCCCCGGCTGTACCTCGTCGCGCACCACCTCGTCATCGACGGCATGTCCTGGCGCATCCTGCTGGCGGACCTGGAGACCGGCTACCGCCTGGCGGCGGACGGCCGGCCGATCGACCTGGGGCCCCGGACCACCTCGTTCCGCGACTGGTCGCGCCGGCTGTCGCGCCATGTCGCGGACGGCGGCCTGGACGCCGAACTGCCGTACTGGAAGGGCGTACAGGACGCGGCGCGCGAGGCCGCCCCGCTCCCCGTCGACACCGGCCGGCTCGCCGACCGCCAGGGTGCGCAGGAGGAGCCCGGCGAGAACACCGCCGGATCGGCCCGCACCGTCTCCGCAGCGCTGTCCGCCGCGGGCACCGAGGCGCTGCTGCGGCAGGTGCCCGAGGCCTACCGCACCCAGATCAACGACGTCCTGCTCAGCGCGCTGGGCCGGGTGCTGACCGACTGGGCAGGCGGCGAGCGGGTGCTGATCGCCCTGGAGGGGCACGGCCGCGAGGAGCTCTTCGACGAGGTGGACCTCACCCGCACCGTCGGCTGGTTCACCACCCTCTTCCCGGTCGCCCTGCGGGTGCCGGCCGACCGGGACTGGGGAACGGTCCTCAAGAGCGTCAAGGAGCAGCTGCGGGCGGTACCCCACAACGGACTCGGCCATGGCGCGCTGCGTCATCTGGCAGGGCCGGACTCCCCGCTGGAGGACGGCCCGGAGCCCGAGGTCAGCTTCAACTACCTCGGCCAGCTGGACGTGTCCGCCGACCGCACCGGCCTTGCCCGCGCCATGCTCACCAGCGAGGGCGCCGAGCGGGCCGCCGGCCAGCGCCGTGCGCAGCTGCTGGAGATCAACGGCGTGGTCACCGGCGGCCGGCTGGAGTTCCACTGGACGTACTCGGTGAACCGGCACCGCGCAGAGACCGTCGAACGGCTCGCCGCGGGCTTCATGGCCGCGCTGGAAGCGATCGTGGCGCACTGCGCCGCCCCCGGTTCCGGCGGCGCCACCCCGTCCGACTTCCCGCTGGCCGCCCTCGACCAGGCCACCGTCGACAAGATCGCCGGCGACGGCCGCACGGTCGAGGACATCTACCCGCTCACCGCGATGCAGAGCGGCATGCTCTTCCATGCGCTGAGCGAGTCCGGACGCGACCCGTACACCGGGCACTTCGGCGTCCGGGTGGACGGCATCACCGACCCGGGGGCGCTGGCCGCGGCCTGGCAGCAGGTCGTCGACCGGACCCCCGCCCTGCGCACCGCCATCGTCTGGCAGGACGTCGCGGAACCCCTTCAGGTGGTGCACGCGGCCGCCCGTGTGCCGGTCACCCATCACGACCTGCGCTCCCTGACCGAGCAGGACCGGCAGGCCGCCCTGGACCGGCTGTGGGAGCGGCGCGAGGAGACCGTCATCGATCTCGCCGTCGCGCCCGCGCTGCGGCTGACCCTCGCCCGGCTCACCGACAGCGCCGTCCAGATGTTCTGGACCTCGCACCACATCCTGATGGACGGCTGGAGCTTCGCCGGGCTGCTGTCGGAGGTGTGCGCCCAGTACACCGCGCTGACCGGCGGCCCCCGTGCGGCGGTCCCTGCCCGCCGCCCGTACCGCGACTATGTCGGCTGGCTGGCCGAACAGGACCGGCCGGCCGCCGAGGCGCACTGGCGCTCGGTGGTCGACGGGTTCACGGTGCCGACGCCGCTGCCCTACGACCGGCAGCCGGTGAAGGCACACGGCACCCGGTCCTCGCGTGAGGTGCGGCTGCAACTGTCCGCCGAGCGCTCCGAACGGCTGTCCGAGGCCGCCCGGTCGGCGCGGCTGACCGTCAACACGCTGGTCCAGGGCGCCTGGGCGATCCTGCTGGCGCGCTACGGCGGGGTGCGCGACGTCTGCTTCGGCACCACCGTCTCCGGCCGTCCCGCCACCCTGCCCGGCGCCGAGTCGATGGCCGGGCTGTTCATCAACACCGTTCCGGTACGGGCAACCATCGACGGCGCCGGTGCCGGCACCGCCACCGTCGAGTGGCTGCGGCAGCTGCAGAGCGAGCAGCTCGACTCCCGGCAGCACGAGCATGTCTCACTGGCGCAGATCCAGCGCTGGAGCGGTATACCGGCCGGCACCAACCTCTTCGACAGCATCGTCGTCTTCGAGAACTACCCCTACGACAGCGATGCGGCCGCCAAGTACGGGCTGACCCTCGGCACGTTCCAGGGCGACGAGGTCACCAACTACGCCCTAACCCTGACCGCGTACGTGGCCGACGAGCTCCATCTCAACCTCGGCTACGACCCGGATCTGTTCGACGAGGCGACCGTCGAGCGGATGGCCGGGCATCTGGCGACGCTGCTCGACGCCGTCGCCGCCGCCCCGCACACCCCGGTGGACGACCTCCCGCTGATCGATGCGGCCGAACACCACCGGCTCCTCACCGAGTGGAACGACACCGCCGCCGGTTTCCCGCCGCCGCGGCCGGTCCATGAGCTCTTCGCCGAGCGGGCCGCCCGTACCCCGGACGCGGTGGCGGTCAGCGACGCCACCCGGCAGCTGACCTTCGCCGAGCTGGAGACCCGCGCCAACCAACTCGCGCACCACCTGGCCGGTCTGGGCGTGGCGCCCGGCACGCTGGTCGGGGTGTGCGCCGACCGCGGGGTGGACGCCGTGGTGGCGCTGCTGGGCGTGCTGCGGGCCGGCGGTGCCTTCGTACCGCTGGACCCCGCCTATCCGGCGGAGCGGCTCCAGGTCATGCTGGAGGACGCCGCGGTACCGGTCGTGGTGACCGAGGAGCGGCTGCTGGACCGGACCGCCGGGCACGACGCGACGACGGTGTGCCTGGACCGCGATCTGCCGCTGCTGGAGGAGCTCCCGGCCCGCCCGCCGTACACCGCCGTGACGCCGGACGACCTGGCGTATGTCGTCTATACGTCGGGCACCACCGGGCGCCCCAAGGGCGTGATGGTCGAGCACCGGCACGTCCACCACATGGTGCACGCCTGGGACCGGCGCTACGGGCTCGCCGCACTGCAACCGCGCGCGCTGTCCGTCTCCAGCATCTCCGTCGACCTGTTCTTCAGCGACTTCCTGCTCTCCGCCCTCTTCGGCGGCACGATGGTGATCTGTCCGCAGGACGCCGTCGCCGACCAGGTGGCGCTGACCGATCTGCTGCTCAAGAGCCGGGCCCAGCTGATGGTGACGGTGCCGACGCTGGCCCGCGCGGTGGTCGCCGAGCTCGCCTGGCGCGGTGTGACGCCGGAGGCGCTGCGGGTGCTGATGGTGGGCTCCGAGGGCTGGCCGGCCGATGCCGCGGCCGAGATCCTGGCCGGTCTCGCGCCGGGCACGGTGCTGGTCAACGCGTACGGATCGACCGAGACCACGGTCGACTCCACGGTCTTCCAGCTCGGCCGCGACCCGCTGGGCGACGCCGCTTTCGTACCGGTCGGCAGGCCGCTCGCCAACACCCGGATCTATGTGCTGGACGAGCGGATGCGCCCGGTGCCCACCGGCGTCGTCGGCGAGTGCTACATCGGCGGCGACGGGGTGTCGCGCGGCTATCTGGGCCGCCCGGAGCTGACCGCCGAGCGTTTCCTCGACGACCCGTTCGCGCCGGAGCCGGGCGCCCGGATGTACCGGACCGGTGACCTCGCGCGCTGGCGGGCCGACGGCAACCTCGAATGCCTCGGCCGGGTCGACGACCAGGTCAAGATCCGCGGCTTCCGGGTGGAACTCGGCGAGGTGGAGGCGGCGTTGGCCCGCCACCCGGCGATCGACTCGGCGGCCGCCGCGATCCGCAAGGACGACGGCGGGCCGGCCCGTCTGGTGGGCTATGTCGTGCCCGCCGCCGGCCACACCCCCGACCTGGCCGAGCTACGGGCCTTCGCCGCCGAACGGCTGCCGGCGCCCGCCGTCCCCACCGCGTACATGGTGCTGGACGCGCTGCCGATGACGCCGAGCGGCACCGTCTCCCGGCGTGCGCTGCCGGCCCCGGCCGGAACGCAGGACGCCGCCCGGCCCTACACCGCACCGGGTAACGCCACCGAGCTGCTGCTCTGCGGTATCTGGCAGGAGGTCCTGGGCGTCGAACGGGTCGGCGTGCACGACAACTTCTTCGACCTGGGCGGCGACTCCATCCTCAGCATCCGGGTCAGCTCCCGGATCCGGGCCACGCTGGGCGTCGCTCCGTCGCCCCGACAGCTCTTCGACACCCCGACGGTGGCCGGTCTCGCCGCCACCCTCGGCCGGGACGACCCCTCGGCGGCCGCCGACGTCCCCCTGGAGCCGGCCGACCGCGGCGCACCGCTGCCGCTCTCCTCCGCCCAGCAACGCCAGTGGTTCCTGCACAACTTCGACCCGGACAGCAGCGAGTACCACATCGTCACCGGGCTCCGGCTCGACGGTGATCTGGACGTCGCGGCGCTGCGAGGGGCCCTGAACGGGCTCGTCGCCCGGCACGAGGCGCTGCGTACCACCTACGCGGCCACCGGCGAGGGCGCCGAGCAGATCGTGCACCCCGCGGGCGAGGTGGTCTGCGCGCGTACGGATCTGTCCGAGGTGCCCGAGGACCAGCGCGAGGACACCTTGCGCGGGCACATCGAACGCGCCGCCGCCCGGCCGTTCAGCCTCACCGAGGGCCCGGTCCTGCGCGCCGAACTTTTCCGGCTCGGCGCCCGCGACCATCTGCTGCTGCTCGTCATCCACCACATCGCCACCGACGGTGTCTCGATGCAGGTGCTCACCGAGGAGCTCGGCGTCCACTACGCCGCGGCGCTCGACGGCACACCGCCCGCCCTGCCGGCGCTGCCGGTCTCCTACGCCGACTACGCGGCCTGGCAGCGCCGGATGCTGTCCGGCCCGGCGCTGGACGACCATCTCGCCTACTGGCAGGAGCGGCTGGCCGGTGTCCGGCCGCTGGAGCTGCCCACCGACCGGCCCCGGCCGGCGGTCCGCAGCTCCGCGGGCCGGATGCTGCTGATCGAGATCGAGCCGCGGGTGGCCGCGGGCCTCAAGGAGCTGGCCCGCCGCCATGACGCCACCCTGTTCATGGCGCTCACCGCGGCGGTCCAGCTGCTGCTGGCCCGCTACACCGGACAGCCGGACATCGTCGTGGGCACCCCGGCCGCCGGCCGGGGCCGCCAGGAACTCGAAGGGCTCGTCGGGCTGTTCGTCAACACGGTGGCACTGCGGTCCACCGTCGACGAGAGCCGGACCTTCGGCGCCTTCCTCGGTGCGGTGCGCGACACCGTCCTCGAAGCGTTCGTGCACGAGGACGTGCCGTTCGACCGGCTGGTCGAGGTGCTGCGACCGCGCCGCGACCCCAGCCGTAACGCACTGGTGGAGGTGTTCGTCGGACTGGAGACGGACCGGTCGGCGCCGCCTGCGCTGCCCGGACTGACGGTGACCGAGGTCCCGTTCGTCAGCGGCGAGGTGAGCCATGACCTCAGCTTCGACTTCGTCGACCGGCCCGACGGCCTGAAGGCGGCGATCGGCTACAGCACCGCGCTGTTCGACGACGGCACCATCGAGCGGATGGCCGGCCAGTTCCAGGCGCTGCTCGCCGCGGTCCTCAAGGACCATCGCGCGCTCGCCGACATCGCACCCGCGGACGAGGACGAGGTACGGCGGCTCGCGGCACTGCGGCAGGCCGCGCCCTCGGAGCCCGACGCGTCGGAAGCCGACGGCGCGCCGGCCGCCTACCGCGCGCCCGGGACCGCTGCCGAGCGGGCCCTGGCGGAGATCTGGGCCGCCGTGCTGGGGGTGGTGCGGGTCGGGACCGACGACAACTTCTTCCAGCTGGGCGGCGACTCCCTGCTCAGCATCCAGGCGGTGCAGCGGATGCGGCAGGCCGGGCTCGCGGTGACCACCAAGGATCTGTTCGTCCACCAGAGCATCGCCCCGCTGGCGGCCCTCGCCGAGGAACGAGCGGCGGACCGGCCCCAGGCGCCCCAGGCGCCGCACGACGACGCCGGGACGGCGGGCGAGATACCGCTCACCCCCATCCAGCGCGACTACTTCGAGGCCGGGCCGCTCGCCCCGCACCACTTCACCCAGTCGGTGTTCCTCGAACTGCACGCCGATCTCGACGAGCCCGCGCTGCGGCACGCCCTGGCCGCGCTGATCGGCCACCACGACGCCCTGCGGACCCGCTTCGTACACGAGGACGGCGACTGGCGGCAGTACGCCACCCCGCCGGAGCCGGTGGACATCCTGCGCCGGCACGACCTGTCCGGGGTGCCCAAGGATCAACGTGCCGCCGCCATGGACGAGTTGGCGGCCTCGGCCGACGCCGGGCTCGATCTGGCGGCCGGTCCGCCGGCCGCGGCGCTGCTGTTCGTCTTCGGGCCCGGGGAGCGGCCGGCGCTGTTCGTGACCGCGCACCATCTCGTCGTCGACGGCGTCTCCTGGCGGATCCTGCTGGAGGACCTGGAAGCCGGCTACGTCCAGGCCCGCGACGGGAAGCCGGTGTCCCTGGGCGCCAAGAGCACCTCGTTCGGGCAGTGGGCGCACCGGCTCGCCGGGCACATCGCCGACGGCGGTCTCGCCGAGCAGGCCGCCTACTGGCAGGCGCTGCCCGACGGCACCGAGGTCCCGCACGACGGCTCCGGTCCCGCGGTGGTGGAGTCGGTGCAGACCGTCACGGTGGAGCTGCCACAGGACACCAGCGAGGTGCTGCTGCGCCGGTCCGCCGGGGTGTTCCGGACCCGCTTCCACGAGGTGCTGTTCGCCGCGCTCGCCGGCACCCTGGCCCGGTGGACGGGCGAACGCCAGGTCGTGTTCGACACCGAGGGCCACGGCCGGGAGGACCTCTTCGACGACGTCGATCTCTCCCGGACCGTCGGCTGGTTCACCACCGAGTACCCCGTCGCCCTTGAGGTGGCCGGCGACCGGGAAGACTGGCCCGCGCTCATCAGGTCGGTACGCGGACAGCTGCGGTCGCTGCCCGGCAACGGCTTCGGCTACGGCGCGCTGCGGCATCTGAGCCCGGCCGGCACCCCGGGTGCCGCACTCGCCGAACGGGCCCCGGCCCAGGTGGTGTTCAACTACCACGGCCAGGCCGACGATGCGCAGCGCGCGGCGGAGAGCGACCTCTACCACGCGTTCGGCGACCCGATCGGCCGCGAGCAGCGGCCCGACGAGCTGACCGGGCACCCGGTGGAGGTGGTGGGCGCCGTGCACTCCGGGCGGCTCCGCTTCACCTGGTACTTCTCGCGCAATGTTCATCACAGGGCCACCATCGACAAGGTGGCCGAGGACTTCGCCGACGCGCTGCGCACCATCGCCCGGCACATCACGGAGCGGTGAGCCATGGACCACGACAGCCTGCACAGCACCCTGACCGAGCTGGCCGCCCGCCATCGGGTGCCCGGCGCCCAGCTCGCCGTCATCCACGAGGGGGAACGGTTCCTGGTGCACACCGGAGTGTGTGACACCGGCTCCGGAGCCCCCGTGGAGCGGCACACCGCCTTCCCCGTCGGCTCGCTGACCAAGCCGTTCACCGCCGCCCTCGCGATGATCCTGGTGGCCGACGGGGACGTGGACCTGGACGAGCCGCTGAGCGGACAGCTGCCGGAGTTCGGGGCGGGCGAACTCGTCACCCTCCGGCAGTTGCTCAGCCACACCTCGGGCCTGCCCTCCGACGTGCCGGAGGGCAGCGGCGAGGCCGGCGGCGGCGACCGTGCCCGCTGGGTGGCCCGGCACTGCCGTACGGCGGATCTCACGCATCCGCCCGGGACGGTCTTCTCGTACTCCAACATCGGCTATGTCGTCGTGGGCCGGCTCATCGAGGCGGTCACCGGCATGAGCTGGCAGGAGGCGATCAGCGCGATCCTGCTCGAACCCCTGGGCACCCGGCCCGCGTTCGTCGTCGGAGCCCGCGCCAGCCGCCCGGTGGCCACCGGGCACGCCGTCCAGGCGGTCCGCGACCGGGTGGTGCCGATACCGGACCAGGATCTGCCCGAGGTCGAGATGCCCAACGGGGCGCTGGCGCTGAGCGCCGAGGACCTGGTCGGCTTCGCCCGGCTGTACTTCGCAGGCTGCCCGGACCCTCAGCCGCTGGACCGGGCGACCGCCGACGACATGTGCTTCGACCAGCTGTCCTCGATCGCCATCGGCCCGTACGGCATGGCCGACGGCTGGGGCCTGGGCTGGGCGAGGTTCGACGACGGTGCGGCGGACGTCTACGGCCACAACGGCACCGGCGACGGCACCTCCTGCCATCTGCGCTTCGACCCGGCCAACGGCTCCGCGGTCGCGCTGACCGCCAACGCCAACACCGGCGCCCAGCTGTGGGACGCCCTGGTGCCCCGGCTGCGGGCCATGGGCCTGCCGGTCGGCGACCGCCCGGCGCCCGAGCCGCCCGCCACCCCGCCGCCGGTCCCGGACGACTGTCCGGGCCGCTACACCAACGGCGACACCGAGTTCGTGGTGCAGCCCGGCGCCGACGGCGGGCTGCTGCTGAGCTTCGGCGGGGCGCCGCACTCGGAGCTGCTGTGCTCCCCCGATCTGCGCTTCACCATGCGGGAGCTGGGCAGCGGTGCCCGGTCCCCGGGCCGCTTCGTCACCGATCCCGCCACCGGGCGGATCGGCTACCTCCAGATCACCGGGCGCCTCGCCCCCCGACGCTGAGACAGGGACGGCCCCGGGATGACCACGGCCCCCACGGACGCGGAGACGGTACGCGGCAGCGCGGCCGTCCCGCTGTCCCGCAACCGCGACTACAACGTCCTGTGGTCCAGCCAGCTGATGTCCGAACTCGCCATGGAGATGGCCGCGGTGGCCGTGCCGCTGCTGATCCTCGCCCGGCACGGCTCACCGCTCCAGCTGGGTCTGGCCTCCTCCGCGATGGCGGCCGCGCACATGATCTCGGTGGTGCCGGCCGGGGTGATCGCGGACCGCTGGGACCGCCGCCGGCTGATGCTGGGCTGCCAGGTGTTGCGGGTGCTGGGCATGGTGAGCCTGGCCGGCGCGCTGCTGCTGGACCGGTACGCGTTCTGGCATGTGCTGCTGGTCGTGGTGCTGGAGGGCTTCCTCGGCTCGGTCTTCGACCCCGCGGAACATGCCGCGCTGCCCCAGGTGGTGCCGCCCGACCAGCTCTCCACAGCGGTGGCCAGAAACGCGGCGCGCCCCTACATAGCCACCCTCGTGGGGCCGGGCGTCGCCGGGTTCCTCTTCAGCGCCCTGCCGCTCGGGCCGTTCGTGACCAATGCGCTGATGTTCGCGCTGTCGTCCGTGGCGCTGTGCTTTCTCCGGCTGCCCAGGGGGCGGTCCGCCGCGGTCCGGTCCGGCGACGGGTCCGATGGTGCCGGAGCGGACCACGACGGACGGGACGACGACGGACGGGACGACGACGCACGGGACGACGGGAGCGACGACGCTGCGCCGCGGACCGGGGGCACCGGCCAGGACTTCGCTGCCGGCTTCCGCTGGGTGCTGGGGCAGCCGGTGATCCGCACCACGATGGCCTGGATGCTGATCACGAACCTGGCCTTCAGCGCGCTGCTGATCGTGCTGCTCGCGCTCTCGGGCGAGGACAAGGTCGGCGCCGGTGAGCTGGGCCTGACGATGGCCTGCTTCGGCGCCGGCGGACTGCTCGGCGGGCTCTTCGCGGCCCGGATGCACGCCGCCGCCCGGCCACCGGTGATCATCCTCGGCTTCACCTGGACCGCCGCCCTGGGCGCCGTCCTGATGGCGGCGGTGCCCACCGGTCTGCCCCAGGGAGCGCTGCTCGGCCTGATGGCGCTCTTCGCCCCACTCGCCAACACCACCGTGCTGACCTACCAGTTGACCGTCACCCCGGACGAGCTGCGGGGCCGGATGAGCGGCGTCGCCGGGTTCTGCTCGGGAGGCGCCGGTGTCCTGGGGCCCGCGCTCGGCGGTGCGCTGACGGGGGCGGCCGGCGGGGGCGTGACCCCCGTACTCATCTGCGCCGGCTGCCTGGTCCTGGTCGCTGTCGCGGCCACCGCGAGCCCCACGCTGCGGCGGTTTCCCGACATCGCGGACCGGAATCCCTGACCGCTGCGGCACCGCCCGGGACCGGCCAACTTAACTCCACAGTCAAGGACATGGAACGCCCGGACAAATCCGACGATGCTCGTGGATCACCAACTGGAGATTTCCGCGCGTCCTCGGTGCGGGGGCTGGTGCCTGTCCGGCGGTGTGCCGCGCGGTCGGCGAAAGGTCCCGTATGCAGACCCCCCAGACACCGAGCCAGCCGCAGTCCCGGCCACGGCCAAAGCCGCAGCCGCAGTCACAGTCACAGTCACAGCCGAATCTGAGGTCCCTGACCGGATTACGGTTCCTGGGCCTCTTACCCGTCTTCCTCACCCATGCCGCGTTCGAGGGCGTCTTCAGCGACGCGAACGTGAGCTGGGGCTTCCTCGACGCGATGGGGAACACCGGCTATGCCGCGGTCTCGTTCTTCTTCGTGCTGAGCGGCTTTGTGATCACCTGGTCCTACCGCTCCCGCGACACCACCCGCACGTTCTGGCGCCGACGCGCCTTCCGGGTCTTCCCCAACCATCTCGTGGCCTATGTGTTCGCGCTGGCCCTGATGCTCGCGGCGGGCACCGCCTTCGACGCCCCCGCCCTGATCTCCCAGATGTTCCTGGTGCACGCATGGGTGCCCGACCCGCTGTTCATCGACACCGGCAACACGGTGACCTGGTCCCTCGGGGTCGATGTGGTGTTCTACGGGCTCTTCCCGGTGCTGCTCGTGCTGGTGAACAAGATCAAGCCAACCCGTCTGTGGTACTGGGCCGGTGCTGCCGTGCTCATGGTGATCGCCATCCCCACAGTGGCGCTGGCCCTGCTCCCGGACACCCCGGCCATGTCGGTGGGCGATGTCTCCCGCAGCCAGTACTGGTTCACCTACTTCTTCCCGCTCTCCCGCACCGTGGAGTGCGTGCTGGGCATGCTGATGGCGCGGATCGTGCTGTCCGGCAAGTGGATAGGCCTGCGGGTACTGCCTGCCGCGGCCCTGGTGGTCGTGGCGTATGTCGTCGCACAGCAACTCCCCTTCCTCTACCGGCTCAGCGCGGTGCTGATCGTGCCGATCGCGCTGCTCACCGCCTCCGTGGCGGTGGCGGACGCCGAGGGCCGGGGCACCCCGCTCGGCGGCAAGGTCATGGTCCGGCTCGGTGAACTCTCCTTCGCCTTCTACCTCGTGCACCAGGCGCTCCTGGCGTACGGGCACATCCTGATCAGCCCGAAGAACGCCCAGGGCGAGGTGCTGCCCCGCACCTGGGACACCCCCGGCGGCATCGCGATGATCGTCCTGTCGTTCGTGGTGTCCCTGGGGCTCGCGTGGCTGCTGCACAACGGGGTGGAGAAGCCGGTGATGCGCCGTTGGTCCCGGTCCAGGCGCCGCATCACCCAGCAGCCGCCGGCAAAGGTGCCGGCAACTTAGCTGCGAAGTGAAACGTGTGGAGTGCGCGAAAGATCTCGGCCAAACTCCGGCGCAACGGGGGAGTAAGGCTGACCGCTGCCAGAAGTCCGCGCGCGCTGTGGATGTCCGGTGCCGGCGACCACGCCCGGATCATCCATCAGCAGACAGTGGTGCGGCCGCTGTTGCAGCGCACCGAGCCGCACCGCCTGTCGCGCATCTGGCGAGAGGTCCGCATGCAGACAAGACAATCCAACCCGAACCTGAGATCCCTGACCGGTTTGCGGTTCGTGGCGATGCTGCCGGTCTTCCTCACCCATGCGGCGTTCGAGGGCGTCTTCAGCGACGCGAAGGTGAGCTGGGGCTTCCTCGACGCGATGGGGAGCACCGGCTACATGGCCGTCTCGTTCTTCTTCGTGCTCAGCGGCTTTGTGATCACGTGGTCGTACCGGCCCACCGACACCGCGCGCAAGTTCTGGCGCCGCCGCTTCTTCCGGGTCTTCCCCAACCACGTCGTGACCTATGCGCTCGCCCTCGGGCTGATCGCCTCGGTGGGGCTGAGCGTCGGTGTACTGCCCTCGGTCACCCAGCTCTTCCTCGTCCAGTCCTGGGTGCCCGACCCGGCGTTCACCGACACCGGCAACAGCGTGAGCTGGTCGCTCGCGGTGGATGTGGTGTTCTACGCGCTCTTCCCGGTGCTGCTCACACTGGTGAACAAGATCAAGCCGAATCGGCTCTGGTACTGGGTCGGCGGCTCCGTCATCGGCGTGGCCGTGATACCTACCATCGCGCTCGCCGCGCTCCCGAGCACTCCTCAGATGCCGCTCGGCGGGGTGTCCGTCAGCCAGTACTGGTTCACCTACTTCTTCCCGCTCTTCCGGCTGCTGGAGTGTGTGCTCGGCATGCTGATGGCGCGGATCGTGCTGACCGGCAAGTGGATACGCCTGCGGGTGCTGCCCGCCGCCGTCCTCGTGGTGATCGCGTACTACCTCGCCCAGCAGGTCCCGTACCTCTACCGGCTGAGCGCGGTGACGGTGCTGCCGGTCGCGCTGCTGACGGCGGCGGCCGCGGTGGCGGACTCCGAGGGTCGGGGCACCCCGTTCGGCAGCAAGGTCATGGTCTGGTTCGGCGAACTCTCCTTCGCCTTCTACCTGCTGCACAACCTCGTCCTGAAGTACGGCCATCTGCTGCTCGGCCACACCGAGGAGGAGGGCGAGCTGGTGGGCCACACCTGGGGCGTGCCCGAGGGCGTCGCGCTGATCGCCGCCGCCTTCGCGGTGTCCCTGCTGCTGGCCTGGCTGCTGCACAACGGAGTGGAGAAGCAGGCGATGCGCCGCTGGTCCCGCCGCAAGCCGGCTCCTGCGGCTGAAGTGACCAGTGGGTTCTATGTGAAGGACGGGGCAATTTAGCTAGGAAGTAAAGGTTATGGAACAGGCTGTCGAAAGACGGCAAGATCTCCACTGATCAGGCGTTCGGCACCAGATTCGATCAATCAGGTGCCCTATCTGGAGGGACGTGTACGTGCTGACGCTCCACCTGCAGGATGACGACGTCGCCGCGATCCACGCTGTGGCTGACGAACTCAGCCGGCGATACGACTCCGTGGAGTCCACGGAGTTCCAGGCCGAGAGCCGCCTCTACGCGGACGAGTTGCCACGGCGCGTGCGACGAGCGCTGCACGAATACCGCAGCACCGAGAAGTCCGGCATTCTGGTCGTCACCGGCCTGCCCGTGGACGACTCGGCGCTCGGGGCGACCCCGGCCGACCGCCGGCACAAGCCGGTGCCGTCCACGTCACTGCGCCAGGACATCGCCTTCTACCTCATAGCCAATCTGCTGGGCGACCCCATCGGCTGGGCCACCCAACAGGACGGCTTCATCATGCATGACGTCTACCCCGTCCAGGGCTTCGAGCACGAGCAGATCGGCTGGGGCAGCGAGGAGACGCTCACCTGGCACACCGAGGACGCCTTCCACCCGCTGCGCACGGACTACCTCGGACTGATGTGTCTGCGCAATCCGGACGGCGTCGAGACCACCGCCTGCGATATCGCCGATGTCGAGATCGACGACGAGACCCGGGAGATCCTCTCGCAGGAGCGCTTCCGGATCCTGCCGGACGACGCGCACCGCATCCACGGCGAGGCCCCGCGGGACGAGAGCCCGCGCGAGGGTGCGCTGCGTGAGCGCAGCCGGCAGCGGGTGGCCTCGGCCCTGGAGTCGCCCGACCCGGTGGCCGTGCTCTTCGGGGACCGCGACGACCCGTATCTGCGGATCGACCCGCACTACATGCAGGGCGTCCAGGGCGAGACCGAGCAGCAGGCGCTGGAGACCATCGGCGCCGCGATCGACGACGCCATGTCCGGTGTCGTGCTCAGCCCCGGTGACATCGTTTTCATCGACAACTACCGCGTCGTCCACGGCCGTAAGCCGTTCCGTGCCCGCTTCGACGGTACGGACCGCTGGCTGCGGCGGCTCAACATCGCCCGGGACCTGCGCAAGTCGCGCGAGGCCAGGCTCGCCGCCACCACCCGCGTCATCTACTGACCGGCTGCCGCCGATCAGTCCGCGCAGGCACCGGCCGAACCCCCGGCGTCTGCGCCACATCGCGCCGCTCAACACACGGCACCGACGGGGACCGCCGTCATGGCGGTCGGCCGCTGTGTGCCCATGCCCTCCCGCATCTGGGGAACCCTTACGTCTCTGCGAGGTACCTGTGTCCGGAACGCAGCAAGTAAAAGCCGCTTTGGGGGATTCCGAAGGTGACACCGGAAACCTCACCCAACTGGAGTTCCTGGCTCTGAACAGCGAGTTCAACATCGCTGACGGCCACGCCCGGCAGGCGCTCACGCCGGGCCAAAGCAAGATCGTCGACGATCTGCCGCTGCTCTTCGCCGAGGGCGAGAAGCGGCCCGTCGAAGAGCTCGAACGCGAGGCGCACCACGCCTTCTTCACCGCACTCGGCCAGCACAGCTACCCCTCGGCCCCCGGCCGGGTGCTGAGCTGCTACTCCTCCTCGGTCGCGATGGAGATCCTCTCCCGCTCGCTGTCCGAGACGATCGAGTCGGTGGCCCTGGTCCACCCGACCTTCGACAACATCGCCGACCTGCTGCGCGGCAACGGCCTGAAGCTGGTGCCGCTGGCGGAGGACCCGCTGCACGGCGACGACCTCGACGCGAGCCTGCTGAAGTCGGTGGGCTGTGTCTTCATCACCACGCCCAACAACCCCACCGGCAAGGTCGTCTCCCGGGAACGGCTGACCCGGCTGGCCGAGCAGTGCGCCGAGCACGGCGTCATCCTCGCGCTGGACACGTCCTTCCGCGGCTTCGACACCCGCGCCCACTACGACCACTACGAGGTGCTCAACGCCAGTGGTGTGCGCTGGGTGGTGATCGAGGACACCGGCAAGCTGTGGCCGACCCTCGACCTCAAGGTCGGCATGCTCGTCCACTCCGAGAACCTCGCGCTGCCGGTCGAGAAGATCTACTCCGACATCCTGCTCGGTGTCTCCCCGCTGATCCTCGCGATGGTCCGCCGCTTCTCCGAGGACGCCGCGGCCGGCGGTCTGGAGGATCTGCACCGCTTCATCGCCGCCAACCGTGCCATGGTGCGCACGGAACTCGCCGGTCTGCCGGGCGTCACCGTCCCCGACCCCGACAGCCGGGCCAGCGTCGAGCGGGTCGCCATCGACGACCTGACGGGCACGCAGGTCTGGGCGAAGCTGCGGGAGCACAACGTCTACGCGCTGCCGTGCCGCCCGTTCCACTGGGCCGACCCGTCCGAGGGCGACCACACCCTGCGGCTCGCGCTGGCCCGGTCCACGGACCCGCTCGCCCAGTCGGTGCGCGCCCTGCGCCACGTGCTGAAACAGCGTTGATGACGCCTGTCACAGAAGGAGGACTCCCGCACGGCTCCGCGCCCTCGCTGTCGCACACGCGGCAGTGGCGGCCCGGGGTCGTGCAGGAGGTCGCCCCGGCCGGCGTCCTCGACCTGGGCCCCGGCTACATCGAGCCGGCACTCCTGCCCGTACGCCTGCTGCGGGTCGCGTACGAGCAGGCGCTGGCGGAGTACGGCGCCGCGGCGCTGGGCTACGGTCACGACCCGGGTGCGCAGCCGCTGCGCGACCGGCTGGCCGCCCGCGCCGCCGCGGCGGACGGCCTCCCCTGCGACCCGGACCAGGTGCTGCTGACCTCCGGCACGTCCCAGGCCCTCTATCTGCTCGCGACCTCGCTCGCGGCCCCGGGCGACACAGTGCTGACGGAGGAGCTCTGTTACGACCTGGGACAGCGGATATTCCGGGACTGCGCACTGCGGCTCCGCCAGGTGGCCATGGACGGGTCGGGGATGCTGCCCGAGGCGCTGGACCGCGCCCTGACCGAGGGCGCGAGAGCGGGCGCGAAAACCGCTTTCATCTACCTCACCCCCACCCACCACAACCCCACGGGCCACACGATGCCACTGGCGCGCCGCCGTCAGCTGCTCGAAGTGGCCGCCCGGCACGATGTGCTGATCGTGGAGGACGACGCCTACACGGAACTGTCCCTGACCCCTGACCGCACTCCCCCGCCCTCGCTGGCCGCCCTGGCCGGCTACCGGCGCGTGGTGCGGCTGTGCAGCTTCTCCAAGACCCTCGGCCCGGGACTCCGGCTGGGCTGGCTGCTCGCCGACCGGGAACTGACCGGCCGGCTGGCCACGCACGGCCTGTTCGTCAGCGGGGGTTCGCTCAACCACACCACCTCGCTCGCCGTGAGCACCCTGCTCGCGAGCGGCGCGTACGACCGTCATCTCGACGCGTTCCGGGCGCAGTTGCGGGCCCGTAGGGACGCGCTCGTGGGCGCTCTACGCGCGATGCTTGACGACCGGGTGGAGATGCGCACCCCGGAGGGCGGATTCTTCCTGTGGCTGCGGGCCGGTGACGGGGCCGACGAGCGCGAGCTGCTCGACGGCGCCGCCCGGGCGGGCGTCAGGATCGCCGCCGGATCGCGCTTCGGCACAACCCAGGGGGCCGGCTTGCGCCTGGCCTTCAGCTTCAACCCGCCCGCGTTACTGGAGCAGGCCGCCAAGCGGCTGACCACCGCATGGTCCGGCAGCACGCCGGACCTGGAGATCGGAGTGAGATCGTGACGACCAGCACCGGGACCAACGGCCGGCACACGGTGGCCGGTCCAGGCAGCGCCGGTCCCGTCGGGTACAGCCTGCCGCTCTCGCCGACGGGGGAGTCGGCGATGCTCACACCACCGCCGTGGCACTTCTCCGGCGAGGTCGTCATGGTCGACTACCGCGTCGACCCGGACGCGGCCCGGCGGTTCCTGCCGCCGGGCCTGGAGCCGGGGGCCGACCCGGGCGCCGCGGCGGCCGTGTTCGCGACCTGGCAGTGGTGTTCGCAGGACGGAGCGGAGCTGACCGACCCCGGTCGCTGCCAGTTCGGGGAGTTCCTGATCCTGCTCAGCTGCGAGTTCGAGGGCCGCCCCATGGCGCGCTGCCCGTACGCCTGGGTGGACCAGGCCGTGCCCATGATGCGCGGCTGGGTGCAGGGGATGCCCAAGCAGTTCGGCGTGATCCACCAGAGCCGGCCCGTCACGGTCGGCAAGGCGGGCTCCCGGCTGGCGCCCGGCGGTCGTTTCGACGGCGCGCTGTCCGTGCACGGACGACGCATCGTGGAGGCCTCGGTCACCGTGGACAGGTCGGCGGACCAGCCGCCGGCGCTGCACGATGTCCCGCTGGCACACACCCTGGTGTTCCCGGAGTGGGTGCCCACCGGCGGCGGGCCGCGACCACGGCTGGTCGCTTCCGAGGTGAGCGATGTGGAATTCTCCCCGATCTGGACCGGATCGGCTGATCTCGCATTCTTTGACGGACTAGGGGATGATTTCGGGGCGCTCGCACCGTTGGAAGTAGGTAGCGGCCACGTGTTCTCGTACGGGGAGACCTTGCACGGCGGCCGGCTGCTCAGCGACTACTCGGTATCGAACGACATCAGCCATGACCACGGGGGACCAAGTGCTGAGGATCCACTTCACAGTTGAGGACATAGCAAATACGCGCATGCTGGCGACCCTCGGGCCGCTGGCTGAGAGCGCTTTCGCGCTCTATCTGTTCGGCCGTAACGGCGATGTCGCCTTTCATGAGTGGCGTCGCAGTGTCCGCGCCGAACTCGGCAAGGACGCGGCCCGCTTCACGGCCTTGTCCCAGCAGTTCCGGACCCTGGAGGAATTACCTGCTGCTTTCGCCGACGCCTTCACGCCGGGCGCGGACCCCGACCAGGTTCCGTCCGGCGAGGACCGGCGCGGCGCCCGGCTGCTGGCCGACCTGTGCCGGGTGGCCGTGCTGCCGCACTGGAGCCTGATCCGCAGTCATCTCGACGGCGCGCGCGAGGGCTGGGGCAGGGTGGCCATCTCGCACGGCGTCGAGCGGCTGCTGGGCTCCGTGCACCCCAAGGTCCGCTGGCGGGCGCCGGTCCTCGAACTGCGGCACGGGCCCAACCGCGACATCCGTCTGGACGGTCGCGGGCTGCTGCTGTGCCCGTCGTTCTTCCTGTCGGAGCAGTCCTGTTCGTTCGTGACGGCGGTCGGCAAGGAGGCCATGCCCGCCCTGGTCTTCCCCGTGAAGGCCTCGTCCAGGGTGGACATCTGGGGGACCTCGGAACACGACGAACAGGCGCTGGGCGCACTGGTCGGGCACACCAGGGCGGCCGCCCTGGAAGCGCTCGCCGAGGGCTGCTCCACGGGCGAACTCGCCGACCGGCTGGGGATCTCGCTGGCCGGTGCCAGCAAGCATGCCGCGGTGCTGCGACGATCCGGGCTGGTGACCACATCCCGTAACCGCAACACCGCGCTGCACGCGCTCACCCCTCTGGGCACCGCCCTGCTCCGCAGCAGCGACCGCTTCATCTCACCGCCTCCCGCCCCGGTATCGCGCGTGCCGGCGCAACGCATGCGGCCCTTGCAGCTCAACGGCGTCGGCCCCGGCACCAACCGGGCGGCGGTCTGACCGCCCCCGCGGACGGCCACCGCCACGACTTACGGCACCCCTGACAGGAGAGGACACGACAGTGGGCACAAACCCCTTCGACGACCCCGACGGCCGGTATCTGGTGCTGGTCAACGAGGAAGACCAGCATTCACTCTGGCCGGCCTTCGCCGAGGTGCCCCAGGGCTGGACGGTGGCGCTCGCGGAAACCGACCGTCAGTCCGCGCTCGACTTCATCACCGAGCACTGGACCGACATGCGGCCGCGCAGCCTGGTGCGGGCGATGGAAGAGGCTTAGGGCGCGTCTTTCGGATCACCCCGGGCCCGCGACGCTCCCCCAGCTACCGCTGGGAGGTGCCCCCAGGCACGGCACTCCCCCAGCTGACGCTGGGGGTACCCCCACGCCGCGTTGTCGCATCACCCACGGACACCCAGTCCGAGGGCGACGCTCCGCCTTGCGATGCAGCTCGGCATCCGAAGGATGAATCAAAGAGCCGAGACGGAGCGAGCGCAGCGAGTGCAGTGCACCAGACGCCGCGGGCTGATCCGGACTGATCCAAAAGACACGCCCTAGACCGGCCTTGCAGCGTCAGGCGTTTTCTCCGGGACCGGCGGTACCTTCTCAAAGATCGCTGCCGGCCCCGGGGAAGAAGCCCCCACCCACCCCCGCCGTACGGCAGAATTCCTGCCCGTGACTATTCGCTTGCTGATCGCCGACGACCAGGAGATGGTCCGCCGCGGAATACGCCGCATCGTGGAGAGCCAGCCCGACATGGAAGTGGTCGGCGAGGCGGCAAACGGCGTGGACGCGGTGGAGATGGGGCGCACGCTCAAACCGGATGTGGCGCTGGTCGACATCCGGATGCCGCGGATGGACGGCCTGGAGGTGACCCGCCTGCTGGCCGACCCCGCCGCGGCCGACCCGGTCCGGGTCGTCGTGGTGACGACCTTCGACCTCGACGAGTACGTCTACCCCGCGCTGCGCTTCGGCGCCTCGGGGTTCCTGCTCAAGCGCTCGGGGCCGACGCTGCTGATCGAGGCGGTCCGGGCGGCGATGGCCGGCGACAGCCTGATCAGCCCGTCGATCACGGTCCGGCTGCTCCAGCATGTCACCGGCCCCACGACCGGCCGCCGCCCCCGCCGCCGTGACTCGGTGCTGACCGAGCGGGAGGTGGAGATCGCCGGGAAGGTCGCCGAGGGCAAGACCAATTCCGATATCGCCCGCGAGTTGTTCATCTCCGCGGGCACGGTCAAGACCCATGTCGCGAGCATTCAGCGAAAGCTGCAGGTACGCAATCGGGTCGGGGTCGCGGTGCGGGCCTGGGAGCTCGGATATGCCACCGGACAGACCCCGGGGTGAAAGCCCGCGGCCGGCATCGGGCACAACACCACCCGGCAAAAACCCCGATGCCGCCCCGCGGAAATCTGCCGTCCGGCAGATGCGGTAATTTCCGCGCTGTGCTTGCCGCCGCGCAACCCGGGGAATGTGCGTAGCCTCGCCCTCATGGATTACGACGTTCCTCCCCGGCAAAAGCGCCGCCGGTGGTGCGGGGTGGCCGCGGCAATGATGCTCGTCCCCGCCGTCATAGCGCCACCGAGCGCCTATCTGCTGGCGGTCATGGCCGCATTGACGCTGGCCGTATCGATACTTGCCTGGCCGACCGGCCGGATCTCCCTGGCCCAGGCGGCGGGCGGCGTCGCGCTGCTCTCCCTCGCCGCGGACATCGGCTACTTCGGGCAGCCCGGCCTGGTGATCCTCTGGTACCCGTTCGAGACGGTCGCGCTGCTCGTTCTCCTGGAGCGGGTGGTACGCCATGTGCCCAGCCCCCGGGTGGGCATTGTCGCCCCGCTGACCGGCGCAGCCGTCATCCTGCTGCCCCTGCGCTTCACCCTGCACGCCCCCAACGCCGGGCTCAAGGAGTCGGTCTTCGCGGCCTCGCTGGCCCTGATCCCGGCGGCCTGCGCGACGGGTGTGGGGCTCTATCTGCGGTCGCTGGACAACCGCCGGGCGCACGCCGTGGCGCTGGCGCGGCGCGAACAGCGCCTCGAAGTCGCCCGTGATCTGCATGACTTCGTCGCCCATGAGGTGACCGGCATCGTCCTGGAGGCCCAGGCCGCCCAACTCAGCAAGGACGCCGGGCCCGAGGAGCACCTCGCCCTTCTGCAGCGCATCGAGAAGGCCGGGCTACGGGCGCTGGACTCCATGGACCAGACGGTGACGACGCTGCGCGAGGCGGACGGCCGCAAGTGGGGCGAGCCGCCGCCCACCCGGCTCTACGGCCTGGCCGACCTCCCCGAGCTCGTCGGCCGCTTCTCCTCCATGGCCGCCTCCGAGGTGGCGCTGTCCCTGGAGGACGAGGTCGCCGGCACCCTCTCGCGGGAGGCCGAGGACACCGCGTACCGCGTGGTACTTGAATCGTTGACCAACGTCCGTCGGCATGCGCCGCAGGCCGGCCGGGTCCAGGTGTTCGCCGGACGGACCGCCGACCGGGCCGTGGAGGTCTCGGTCGCCGACAACGCCGGCCCGGGGGCGCCCGCAGGCACCCGGCAGGGCGGCGGTACGGGCCTGGCGGGCCTCAGCGAACGCGTCAGCGCCCTGGGCGGCTCCCTGGAGGCGGGCCCGTACGAGAACGGGTGGCGGGTCAGGTGCCTGCTGCCGGCGCCCGCCATCCGCTGAGCGGATATCTGCCGATCGGCAGATGTGCCGGCCGCCCGGGCCCGGGATCCTCATAGGAGTGCACCACCCCGTGACTCTGGAGGAACCGATGTTCTCAGGCACCATCTCGAAGCGGCCCGCCACACTCGTCGTCGCGGTGGCGGCCGTCGCCGCCACCCTCGGCCTCTCCGGCTGCTCCGTGGACGCCTCGAAGGCGAAGCCCGAATCGAAGTCGTTCACGTACTCGGGCAAGTCCCTGAAGCTGACGACGCACGAGGTCGCCACCAAGGTGGTCGCCGCCGACCGCAAGGACATCAAGGTCACCCGCTGGTTCGACTCGGCCGCGGGCAGCGAGCACCTGAAGTGGACCCTCAAGGGCGACACCCTCGACATCGACGCCGGCTGCAGCGGTATCGCGATCTGCGACGCCAAGTTCAAGGTCGAGGTCCCCAAGGGCATCGCGGTGACCAAGGACGGCGAGAAGACCGACCTGACCGGGAAGAGCTGACCGTGCTCGACCTCGTCAACATCACCAAGGTCTACAAGGGCGGCAAGCACGCCGTGGACGACCTGACGATGCGTCTGGAGCCCGGCATGCTCGGCCTGCTGGGCCCCAACGGCGCCGGCAAGTCGTCCCTCATGCGGATCGCCTCCACGGTCACCCGGCCCACCAGCGGAAAGGTCCTCTTCCACGGAGAGGACGCAGTCGCCAAGCCCAACGCGCTGCGCCGGGCCCTCGGTTACCTCCCGCAGGACTTCGGCGTCTACCCGAACCTGACCTCCCGCGAGTTCCTCAGGTATCTGGCGGCGGCCAAGGGCGTCTCGGCCAAGACCGCCAAGGCCCGTATCGATGAGCTCCTGGAGCTCGTCAACCTCACCGAAGCGGTCAAGCGCCCCCTGGGCAAGTACTCCGGCGGCATGCTGCGCCGGGTCGGCATCGCCCAGGTGCTGCTCGCCGACCCGCAGGTGATCATCGTGGACGAGCCGACCGCGGGGCTGGACCCCGAGGAGCGGGTCAGGTTCCGCAATCTGCTCAGCGATCTGGCGGCCGAAAAGGTCGTGATGCTCTCCACCCACATCGTCTCCGACGTCGAGTCGGTGGCCTCCGACATCGCGGTGATGGCCGGCGGCCGGCTGCAGCGCCGCGGCACCCCCGAGGACCTGCTGCGCTCGGTGGACGGCCAGGTCTGGGAGGTGCTGGTCGACCCCTCGTCCGTAGCGGCGGTGCAGGCGCAGTACACCGTCAGCCGCCTGGTCCGCACGACCGAGGGCGTCCGTATCCGGCTGCTCTCGCGCGAGCTGCCGTACGAGGGCGCCGTCCAGCTGACGCCCGACCTGGAAGACGCCTACCTCGCCATCATCCGCGGGGCCGACGGCGGCCGGGCCGCCCAGGGCTTCGGCGACCGGCCGCTCCAGGCACGGGCGGTGTGAGGCAATGATGCGCATGCTCACCGGTCTTGCGGTGGCCGACTTCCGCGACCGGGTACGCCGGCCCGCGTATGTCGTGATCCTGGCCGCGGCCGTCGCCCTCGGTTACGTGGCGGTGCCCGACTCGGACGCCAAATGGATGATCATGCAGATCGGTGATCACCGCGGGATCTACAACAGCGCCTACGTCGGCATGGTGACGGCCCTGGCCAGCGGTCTGTGGATCACCCTCGGCGGCTTCTACATCGTCCGCAACTCCATCGAACGCGACCGCAGCACCCGCGTCGGCCAGCTGCTCGCCGCCACCCCGCTGCGCACCACCGCGTACATGGTCGGCAAGTTCCTCAGCAACCTCATGCTGCTGTCCTCCATGCTCGTGGTGCTCGCGCTCACCGCCCTGGTCATGCAACTGGCCCGCGGCGAGTCGCACGACATCGACCTGATCGCCCTCTGGCAGCCCTTCCTCCTCATCGCGCTGCCGCTCGTCGCGCTGACCGCCGCCCTCGCGCTCCTCTTCGAATCGCTGCCGCTGCTGCGCACCGGCCTGGGCAACATCCTGTGGTTCTGCATCTGGATGGTCGTCTCGACGGCCGGCCAGGGCCCCGGTCTGCCCCTCGACGGCATCGGCGTCAACAGCGTCGTCCGGTCGATGTACGACGACATGGTCGCCCAGCACATCGATGTCACCGGCGCGTTCAGCCTCGGCCTGACCTACCTCGACAAGCCCCTCGGGCTCTTCACCTGGGACGGCTTCACGCCCACCGCCGGCTATGTCCTCGGCCGGGTGACGCTGCTGCTGATCGCCGTCGTGATCGCCATGCTCCCCGCGCTGTGGTTCGGCCGCTTCGACCCCGCGCGGACCTGGCGGGGCCAGGGGCGCACCCCCGAGCAGGCCCCGGCCGATGGTGTCGTCCAGCCGGTCTTCATCGACGAGGTCGGCCCGGGGACGCCTCCGCAGGGCTACGGGGGAGCTGCCCCGTCCCGGCCCACCGTCGCCACTCTGCTGCGCACCCGCCCGGAGCCGGGCGCCGTGACCCTGCGCGTCTGGGCCGGCGAGGTCCGCATCCTGCTGCAGGGCGTGCGCTGGTGGTGGTGGACCGGTGCCGCATTCCTCATGATCGCCGCGCTCTCCGCCCCGGAGATCCACGGCATCATCCGCGTCATGCTGCCGCTGGCCTGGATCTGGCCGGTGCTGATCTGGTCGCGACTGGGCACCCAGCGCCACGAGTACCACGTCGACGGCATGCTCGGCGCCTACCCCGCGGTGCGCCGCCGGGTCTTCGCCGAATGGGCCGCGGGCCTGACCATCACCGCAGTGGCCGGCATCGGTCCCCTGATCCGCCTGGTGGCCGCCGCCGACTGGTTCGGTCTGGCCGGCTGGGTCGGCGGGGCCCTGTTCATCCCGTCCCTCGCCCTCACCCTGGGCACGCTCAGCCGTACCCATCGCCTCTTCCAGGCGGTCTACCTGCCGCTCTGGTACAGCGTCGCCAACGGACTGCCGATCTTCGACTTCATGGGCGCACTGCGCGACAGCAGCGAACTGGCCGCCGTGCAGCCGTCGGTGACCGTCGCCGTTTCCGCGGCCCTGATGGCCATCGTCTTCATGACCGGTGTACTCCGCCGCTTCGGCCGCGACTGACCCACCGACCCCGTCGGCGCCACGGCAGCCCCGGTGCCGACGGGCTCGGAGCCGCGCGGCGCCGGTGCCCCCGAGAGAGGAACACGCCATGACCGACCCCATCCGAACCCCCGACACCCTCGCCGTCGACCACACCCGTCACACACGTCCGCTCCAGGCCGAGCGCCGGATCGCGGAACTGGAGAACGAGTTGGACGAACTGCGCAGCGCCAACGAGATCCTCTTATCGGTGGCCACCTACTTCGGCAAAGCCAACGCCCTGCCCACCCGGCCGGGGATACCCGGCCCACCCGCCGACGAGCGCTGACGCCCGACGTAAGCGCCCCGGCACACACAAAGCCAACGGGGGTGAAGCACCGACTCGATCCGAACAGACCCGAGGAACTCCTATGCGACTGTGGCCCCGGCACAAAGCCGGCCGACCCGAAACCGACCGGCACGAAACCGACCCGCACACGGCCGAGCAGCACACGGCCGACGCACACGAGGCCGGCCGGCCCGCACCCGGCCGCACCACGAAGGGGAGCCCGCGCTCGCTCCCCGCGACGATCGTCATGACGCTGACGGTGGCCCTGGCCGTGACCCTGACCGCGGCGCTGACCGGGGCCTTCGCCCCCGCCCGCCCGTCTCTCAGGAGCGAGAAGGCCGCCCCCGCCGCCCCCCACTCCCCCCAGTGGACAGCCACCTGGGGAGCCGCCATGCAGCAGGCGACGGACGACGCCACGGAGGACACCCCCAACTGGTCCCGGCAGGGATTCAAGAACGAGACCCTGCGCCAGGTGATCCGGCTCAGCGTCGGCGGCCCCGAGCTCCGTATCCGCCTCTCCAACGCCTACGGCACCAAGCCCCTCCACATCGCCGGCGCCACCGTCGCCAGGTCCGACGGCGAGGCCAAGGCGCGGCCCGGCACCGTACGCACCCTCACCTTCCGCCATGCGCCCGCCCTCACCATCCCCGCGGGCCGCGACACCGTCAGCGACGCGGTGGCCATGCCGACCGCCAACCTCGAAAAACTCACCGTCACCCTGCGCTTCACCACCCCCACCGGCCCGGCCACCATGCACCGCTTCACCACGGCCACGTCCTACCGCGCCCCCGGCGACCGGCTACGCAGCCCCACCGCCGATGACTTCAACCGCCGTACCTCGCACGCCTGGTACTTCCTGACGGCCGTCGATGTGACCCAGGAGCCGCCCCGTTCGGCCGACTCCCTCATGGTGTTCGGCGACTCCCTCATGGACGGCGTCGGCACCAGCCCCGACACCGACAACCGCTTCTCCGACAAACTCGCCGAACGCCTCATCGCCGCCGGCCGCCCCCAGGGCATGACCAACGCCGGCCTGGCGGGCGACCCCCTGCTGCACGATTCCCCCTGCTTCGGCGAGAAGGGCACCGCCCGCTTCGCCAAGGAACTGCGCGACCGCGCCGCCCTGCGCACCGTCTTCATCCACCTCGGCGCCAATGACCTCGCCCAGTCCCAGCAGGACGACCCCTGCACCAGGAACCGCCCCCCGGTGACCGCCCAACAGCTCATCGACGGCCACCTCGCCCTGGTCCGCGCGGCCCACGCCCGCGGCATCAAGGCCATCGGGGTGACGATCCTCCCCCTCAGGAGCGCCGTCTTCCCCTTCACCACCCCCGCCGGCGACAAGATCCGCCGGCAGCTCAACCACTGGATCCGCACCAGCCACACCTACGACGCCGTCCTCGACGCCGACCGCGTCCTGACCGACCCCGCGAACCCCAACCGCCCCCGCCCCGGCTACATCTCTCAAGACGGCCTCCACCCCAGCGACGCCGGCTACCTGGCCCTCGCCTCCGCCGTCAACCTGACCACCCTCTGACCCCACTCCCCCACCCCAAGACAGCCCCGACCAGGTGCCCCCCGTCCCTGGTCGGGGCGCACCGCCTCCTTCACTTTCAACGACAGCGGTTGTCGATGAGTTGGGGAGGCGGTTGCTGTTCTTCGGGCTCAGAGAGGTTCACGAGAAACGACGTCATTCCCGCGCCTGCTGCGTCAGGGAACCGTTCCCACTCGTCTGGAAGATCCGGTCAAGGTGGTGGTTGAGCACCGTGGCGGCGGATTGTGGGCTGCGCTGGCCGACGAGGACGCTGGTGCCGAGTCCCGCAGACATGGCAAGCAGGCTGACTGCCTCCAATTGCACGTCCACACCGGGCTGAACGAGATCCGCCTCCTGTGCCTGCCGGAGGAGTTCGGTAAGAGTGTCCTCGGCGGCATCGGGGTTCCAGATGAACGGCTGGGCGGCGAGCGCCTGGTCGGTCACGGCCAGAACGGCGTACGAGGTGTAGACGAGGTGGAAGGCACGGCTCTCCTCGTCGGTCGGCAACGACGCCATCAGGAGCGCCTCGATCATCGCGCGCGGTCCCCGGTCGTCACCGGCGGCCCGGGACCGGGCTGCGACTCGTTCCGCGAATCTCTCCACCAGATGCTGCAACCCGTAGAGCAGCAGTTTTTCCTTGGTCTCGAAGTAGTACTGCACCAGCCGCAGTGACACCCCCGCCTCTGCTGCCACGTCGCGCATTCCCACGGCGTGCAGGCCGCGGTGGCTGGCGACCCGGACGAGCGCCTTGGCGATCTCGGTACGCCGTTCCGCGTGGTCCACGCGCTTGGGCATCGGCCGCCCCTTCGTCGTCGGTTGCCTTGGCTGGGCGCCCCCAGATCATGATGATACAGCTGTACCACCGACGTGGTACGTTCGTACCACGAAGATTCGATATTCCGGAGGTGGCCGTGTCAGAGACCACGACTCGCACCCAGGCCGATGTCGGCCGCTATGTGAGCGATGCCTTGCGCGACCGCTACTTCGCGGCCTGCGACGCGGTTCATGCATGGGGGGCGCCCGCGCTCGCGGAAATGGACGTGGAGACGTCCTTCGGCACCACGCACGTATACCGGTACGGCCCTGCGGACCCGGCCGCCCGATCCCGCACCCCCGTCGTCCTGGTCCACGGGGCGGGCTCCTGCTCTGCCATGTGGTATCCGAACACCCCCGCCCTCAGCGCCGACCGCACCGTCTACGCGATCGACACCCCAGGCGATCCGGGACGCAGCGTGCAGCGCGAACCCATCCATCAACCCGACCGAGCCGCACAGTGGCTGGACGAGACGCTTGCCGGGCTCGGGCTTGACCGCGTGCACCTTGTCGGGTCCTCCTACGGCGGATGGCTCACCCTCAACCAAGCGCACCGCAGGCCCGGCCGCCTGGCCTCCGTCACGCTGCTCGACCCCGGCGGGCTGGAGAAGGTGGGACTGCGCTTCTTCGTCTGGATCTTCGCCAGCCTCTTCGCGACCTTCGCACCCAAGGCGCTGCGGCCACGGCTGGCGGCCTGGCTGGAGCAGCCGGTCGTCATCGTGCCGGAACTCCGCACCATGATCAGGCTCGGCGTCCGCGCCTACCGCATACGCCGCCCGGCGCCGCTGCCCCTCTCCGAGGCCGAACTGTCCGGCATCCGCACCCCGCTCTATCTGGTGCTCGGCAAGCGAAGCCTCCTCGTGCATCCGCAGCGCCAGGTCGAGCGCGTACCGGGCCTGATTCCCGGCGCACAGGCCGACATCATCTCCGGCACGGGCCACGGACCGCAGATCGACCACGCGGAGGAGATCAACCGCCGGATGCTGAGCTTCATGGACTCCGTCAGCTGACAGCCGCCGAACCTGACGGGCCCAGGGGCCGCCCCGTCCTCGTGGCCGGCCCCTGGACCCCTGGCAAGTCCCCGGTACCGTCAAAACTCGGGTTCTGGCTCAACTTCTGTGGTGACAGGGCCGGGGCCGGTCGGCTGCGAGGCTGTGCCCCACGACTCGCGAACAAAGCCAGGGCACATGTACGTCACCCGAGCCGCCGCATATGTAGATCACGTAACAGCGGTCGATGGACGGCTGTTACACGCCTGACAGACCATCGAGAACCGTCACTCATAGCTTCGGACGCGCCGACCGATCACAACAACCGGAGCGACAGCTATGAACCGCACCCCCCGCACGACCCGGCGCAAGAAGACGGCCATAGGGGCCGCCCTGGCCGGAGTCGCCGTCCTCGGCATGTTCGCCACCGCCCACGCGGCAAACGCCACGCCCGCCCCGGCGCACACCGTGGCCACCGCGCACATCGCCCGGACCGCCAACACCCCTTACGTCATCAACCACTACGGCGAGGAGAACGCGGACAAGGGGCGCGCCGAGCGCAGCCCCAAGAGCCTGGTGCTCTCCGAGTTCACCTCGATCAACGGCCTCAACTGGCAGCAGTGGGGCGCGAAGAAGGCTGTCGGCACCGGAAAGGTCACCGGCGCCTGGTGCCTGGAAACCTGCCTCGACAAGCCGCTGAAGGCGACCGTCACGCTCTCCGACCCCAAGACCGTGAACGGCAAGAAGGTCTTCTCCACCTTCACCCTGAAGCTGGCCGGTAACCCCGGAACGTACGATTCCGAGGATCTCCGCGGCAAGCGTCCGCTCGCCACCAGCTGACGCGAAAGGCCCCCATGAACAAGCCCACGGCCGTGGCCACCGTCTTCGTCCTGGCGCTGACGGCCGTGGGCACCACCGGCTGCGGCAGCCCCGAACAGCCCCACATCGAGGGCCCCGCCCCCAGCCCCACCCAGGCCTTTGGCCCGGTCTATGTCTCCGACAGCGAGGCCCACCCGCTGAGCCGTCCCACGAGCTTCGGCGTCACCGAGTTCACCGGGGTCTCCCAGCTGAGCTGGCGCTCCTGGGGAACGGCGAAGGCCGTTGCCACCGGACGGGTTTCCGGAAACTGGTGCATCCCCCACTGCCCCGCAAACGGCTATCCGGCCACCGTCGAACTCACCCGCCTGCAGCGCCATGAGAACGTCTCGTACTACACCCGCGCCGTCGTACGGTCCTCCCACCTCCCGCCCGATCAGGCGGCCGAGCTGCGCAGGGTGCGGCTGCCCGTCCCCGAATCCTAGGAACCGCAAGCGATGACCGACGTGCTGCTCGTCGAGGACGACCCCCTGCTGCGGGAGGCCACTCAACTGACCCTGGAACGCTACGGATACCAGGTGCGCACGGCCTCCGACGGCCTCACCGGACTGGCACGGTTCCGGGACCGCGCCCCCGATGTCGCCGTCCTGGACGTCATGCTGCCCCACCTCGACGGCGTCAGCCTGGTGCGCCGCATCCGCGAGGTGAGCCGGCTGCCGCTGCTGATGGTCTCCGCCCGCACCGACCCGGTGGATGTCGTCCTCGGCCTTGAGGCCGGTGCCGACGACTACATAACCAAGCCGTACGACATCCCCGTGCTCCTCGCCCGTATCCGCGCGGCCCTGCGCCGCACCACGGACTTCACACAGCACACCCCGCAAGGGGAAGAGACCCTCCTGAGCTTCGGCGACATCACACTGAACACCGCCTCCATGGAGGTCCACCGCGCGGGCAGACTCCTGGAACTGACCCCCACCGAACGCAGGTTGGTGCTGGAATTCGCCGCCCAACCCGGCGTCGTCCTCTCCCGCATCACCCTGCTGGAGCGGGTGTGGGACTACGCCTGGGGCGGCGACACCCGGGTCGTCGACGTCCATGTGCAACGGCTGCGCGCCAAGATCGGCCGCGGCCGCGTGGTGACCGTCCGCGGCTTCGGCTACAAGCTCGCCCCCTGACCGCGATGGGACTTCGCACCAAAACCGCCCTGGTCATCGCCGGGACCGCCGCCATCGTCGCCACACTGATCGGGCTCCTCGTACATCACCGCACCGCTGAGGAGCAGCGACGGACCGCGGCCCATCTGGCCGATGCCCGCCTTGTCGATGCGGTGAGCGCATACGTCTCCAGAATCGACAGCGGCGCCCTGGTCAATCCGCCGGACCTGCCGGCCGCGCTGCGCAAGACCGTCACCGACCGCCCCGTACGGGCCACGTGCCTGCAGGACACCGGCCGCCCCGGGGACCCGGTGATGATGTGGGCCGCCACCCGCAGCGGCCACGACATCCTCGCGGTACGGCGCTCTTACGCACCGCAGGCCCGCGCCCTCGCCGACCTCGACCGGGTGCTGCTCGGCTCCGGCGCCACGGTCACCGCGCTCGGCTGTGCGCTGGGCATCGTCGCGGCGGCCGGCGTCGGACGGCGCATCGCCGCGTCCGCCCGCACCGCACAGCGGATCGCGGACGGCGACCTCACGGACCGGGTACAGCCCAAGGGCAAGGACGAGATCGCCCGGCTCGGCGCCGCCGTCAACACCATGGCCGACGCCCTGAGCGCCCGCCTGGAGGCCGAACGGCGCGTCACCGCCGATATCGCCCACGAGCTGCGCACCCCCGTCGCCGGCCTGGTCACCGCGGTCGGACTCCTGCCGCCCGGCCGCCCTGCCGAACTGGTCAGCGGCGGCGTGGACGTCCTGCGCAACCTGGTCGAGGACGTCCTGGAGGTGGCACGGCTCGATGTGCCGGGCGTCGAACAGGCACAGCACGAGGAAGTACTACTGAGCAGCCTGGCCCACCGGGCCGCCGCCCAAGCAGGCGACGACATCAAGGTCCGCGTACAGAGCGAAGCCGTGGTACGAACCGACCCCCGCCGCGTCGAACGCATCCTGACCAACCTGCTCACCAACGCCCGACGCCACGGCGCCCCACCGATAACTCTGGAAGTCGACGGTCCGGCGGTAAGCGTCCGCGACCACGGCCCCGGCTTCCCCACCGACCTCCTGACCCACGGCCCCCAACGATTCCGCACAGGCGCCCACGAACGAGGCGCCGGCATCGGCCTGGGCCTCACCATCGTCACCGGTCAGGCCCAGGTACTCGGCGCCCAGGTGACCTACGCCAACCTCCCCGACAACGGCGCCCAAGCCACCCTCAACCTCACCCCCGGCCCCCCGTAACCCCCTGCCTCCCACCAACAAAAAGCCCAGGTCACACGATGGTGACCTGGGCTTCTCCGCTGAGCCGCCTTCGGGCCTGTCCGTTCTGGAGGAGATGGCGGTGGGGTGCCACAGTCATGCGGCCTTCCGGGCATGCAGCAGGAACCAGTGCCGGGCGAGCCGGACACCACAGCTGCCGGCAGCCGATGCCACGTAACGGTCGAACGGACCCCGGTCCGCCACCGGGTCGTAGTCTTCGAAGATCGGCACCTGCTGGAGGAAGGTGTCGAGGTCGGTCGGCGAGTGGAAGAACTCCTCGTAGAAGAAGGCCTTCTCCGCCACGACGGTGAAGCCCGCGTCGGTCAGCTGCTCGGCCGTCTCCCGTGCCACCGGCCGACCGTTCCACCGGCCGTGGAGCCGGCCGCGGCCGAACGTCTCCTTCAGCTCGCGTACGTCCTGTTCCCCGATGCCGAGGTAGATCAGTGATCCGCCGGGTTTGAGGATCCTCCGGAACTCGTCCGGGAACAGCGGTCCGCGCCGCGAGGTGACCACATCGACGTCGCCGTCGGGCAGACCGGTGCCGGAGGCGTCACGCAGCTCGAACTCGACGTGGTCCAGCCCTCTGGTCTCCCGGTGCCGCCCGGCGGATTCCAACATCGCCATCGACAGGTCGATGCCGAGAACCGAGGTGAACGCAGGCGCGACGCGCAGCACGTTGCGGCCGTCGGCACAGCCCACGTCCACCAGGCGAGCGCCGGGACGACCCAGCCCGATCGCCAGGTCGTCGAACGCATCCTCCGGATCGCCGTCCGGGAAGACCTCCGTGCGTTGTGCCCCGCTGGAATACCCGCCGAACTTGTAGGCCACCCGTGAAGAGAATTCCGGGTTCATCGTGACCCTGCCTCTATAGATACGGTCGATTCGGCGGCATTGCCGCAGGCCCCACTGATGTGCAGGAAGCCGACGGCTTGTTGCTGCCGGGGTCACCTCAGCGGCAGGGAACGGCTGTCGCGGCGCTTGGCCACGACGGCCGGGGCCACGGTCGAACCTGCTGTGGCTTCAGGGCGCCGACGGCTCAGAAGTCGTCGGCACCGTTGCGCAGCTCGGGCGTCCAGTAGCCGGTCTTCGCGACCGCGTCGTCGACCGCGATGCCGCCCTTGGGCGCGGTGACGACCTTGCTGCCCTCGGCGGGGCCGTCGGCGGCGAAGAGGTTCACGTTGAAGGAGGTGACGGCGCGGTTGTTCTCGTCGACGCCGCCGTTGTTGATCCGCACGGCCGCGTAGGCCGGGGCGCCGGCGTTCAGCACGACGGGGGTGCCCGGCTTGCTCTTGGCGACGGACGGAACGTCCTTGGCGGTCTGGACGTCGCCGAACGCGATCAGCGGGTACTGGAGCAGCGTGCAGGCGTGGCCCGAGACGTTCGTCGCGGTCAGCGTGATGTGCGTGGTGGGCACGCCGTCCTGCTTGGCCGCGGAGATCTTCACATCGCTGACGGTGCAGGCCGGGGCCTTGCCGCCGGCCTTCTTCTTGGAACCGGCCTGCGCGGCGGGGGCGGAGGAGTCGGAGGTGTCCGAACCGGCGGCGTCCGTGCCCGCCGCGGCCTTGCTGTCGGCGGCCGTGTCCTTCTCGGCGCCGGCGCCGGCGGCCTCCGGGGACGAGGCGGCGGCCCCCTTGTCCTTCTTCGCGCCGTCGTCGCCGCCGCAGGCGGTGAGCGTCAGGCTGAGGGCGGCGACGGCGGCCGCGGCGAGTACGGCAGGGCGGCGGATGGAGGTACGCATTGGGGCTCCCCGTGTGATGAGATCGGCGTGGTCGATGCCATGTGCGGACATCTGGTCTGCTCACAGCTTCGGTCCCTGCGCTGACGTTCCGCTGACGTACCGCTGACGCCTCGCTCAGCCGGCCGTGGCAGCACGAGAGCCGGGCCGGTTCAGCGGGTGTTGAGGAGCTACGCCTCCGGCTTGTACAGCCGGTCCACGAGCACGGCGCGCCGATCAGGAGGAGCGCGTGCAGCGGTACTTCAAGCCCTCGGGCGCTGAACCCTCGGCTCTGAATTGACCCACACTTTTGGCGCAGAAATGCACCCTGTCACAGGTCTATTGGCTGCCTAGAGTCGTAGTCACGAAGCCACGGCAGAAGCCCGCGGCCACAGCCCAGGACCAGGGAGAACAACCATGAACGCCACCGCACTCAAGCCGGTTCTGACCCGCGCCGCCGACGCCGAGACCACCAGCGACCCCAGCAGCGTCATGACCCTGCTCGCCGACTGCGGCACCGACGGCAGCTCACTCACCAGCTACCGCTCGCAGTTCGCCAAGGGGGCGGTGGGCGCCCCGGCCCACTTCCACACCCGGGCCTCGGAGCTCTTCTTCGTCATCGGCGGCTCGCTTCAGGTGCTCATCGACGACGAGGTCAAGATCCTTGACGAGGGCGATCTCCTGCTCGTACCGCCGCACACCCCGCACGCCTTCGCGGCGGCACCCGGAGCCGAAGCCGACGTCCTGTTCGTCTTCACGCCCGGCATGCCGCGCTTCGACTACCTCCGGCTGCTCGGCCGCGTGATGCGGGGCGAGGCGAGCCCGCAGGAGATCAAGGAATCGTCCGAGCACTTCGACAACCACTACGTGGACAGCCCGGTCTGGCGCGCCGCCCTCGAAGCAGCGCAGTGACCCGGATGGTGGCGGCCACGTTCATGTGGGGCGAACCAACCGCCGGGGTGGCCCGGCAGCTGAATTTTCTTCGCAAGTTTCTCCGAGTCGCGTAAGAGAGCCCGCGGTGGTGCGTCTCCATGTGTGGACCGAAGCACAGAGGAGACGGCGTGGTGCATTTCCCAGGGCGGCTGATGGGCCGTGAGGCCGAGACGGCGGAAATAGCGGGATTGGCGGCGGCCGCGAAGGCGGGCACGGGGCAGGTGGCGTTCGTCGTCGGTGAGGCCGGCCTGGGCAAGACGGCCCTGCTGGAAGTGACCGCGGGGACCGCCGGGTCGCTGGGCATGCGGGTGCTGCACGGGGCGGCACAGGAGTTGGAACAGCAGCGCCCGTTCGCGGTGATCTCGGCCTGTCTGGGGGTGGATACGAAGTCGGCCGATGCCTCCCTGGCGCGGGCCGGCGAGATCTTGCGGGGCGAGGGCCGGTACGGGATGCCGGGCGGGGCCGGCGGGGCGGCCGAGTCGGACTTCGCCACCGTCGAGGCGATGCTCGGCCTGATCGAGGACCTGTGCGCGCAGCAGCCGCTGGCGCTGTTCGTCGACGATCTCCAGTGGGCGGACTCGGCGAGCCTGCTGGTGGTGCAGCGGCTGCTGCGGTCGATTCACCAGCTGCCGCTGCTCATCGTCGGAGCCTACCGACCGGTGCCCCGGGGGGAAGTCGACCGGCTCTCCCAGAGTCTGGCTCTCGGCAAGCGCACGGTGCTGGAGCTGGCACCACTGACTCCGCCGGCCGTGTCGGCCCTGCTGGCCGGCCTGTGCGGCGGTGCGCCCGGTCCGCGACTGTGGCGCATGGCCGAGGGAGCGGCAGGAAACCCGTTGTACGTCATGGAGCTGGTCGCTGCCCTGCTGCGTGAGGAGGCGATCGAGCTCCGCGACGGGCTCGCGGACGTCACCGTCGGCAGCCCCGTACCGTCGTTGACCAAACTGATCACACACCGGCTGCGGTATCTGCGCGATGAGGTGGTGCAGGCGCTTCGCACCGCCTCGGTGCTGGGAGCCGGCTGTACCGTCACCGATCTTGCAGCGGTCCTCGACCGGCCGACACATCAACTGCTCAGTATCGTCGCGGAGGCCGAGACGGACGGCATTCTGCGGGATGCCGGCGACCGACTGGTCTTCCGTCACGACCTCATACGGCATGCCCTGTACGACGCCATGTCGGGCTCGGCCCGCGCCATGCTGCACTTGAGAACGGCGCAGGCCCTCGCCGGCGCCGGTGCGGTTCCCGAACGGGTCGCCGAGCAGCTGCTGGCCGCGGCGCCGGCGGCCGGAGAGTTCCTGATCGACTGGCTCCTGGGATCCGCGGTCCCCCTCACGTCCCGGGCACCCGCCATGGCGCTCCTTCTGCTCGACCAGGCACTGGCGCTCACCGACCCCGCCGATCCGCGCCGCGGCCAACTCAAGCTGTACCGCGCCGTCGCACAGCTCTCCTCGGGCCGCTTGGCCGAGGCGGAGGAGACCGCCCGCTGCGCACTGGCCAGGACCCATGACCCGGGGTGGGAAGGTCCGTTGCGGTGGATCATCGTCCACGCATCATTCGCGCGTGGCCGACCCGACCTGGCGCTCGTCGAGATCCACGCCGCGTGCGGCAGCTCGGGCGTATCTGCGCTTGAGGTGATCCGGTTCCGGGCGTTCAGCGCACTGTGCCTGTTCGCACTGGGCAGGCTGCCGGAGGCCGGCGCGGTCGCGGCGACCACCCGGCGCGCGGCCGAAGCGATGGGCGACGGCGCCGCCCTGGCCAATGCCCTGCACGTCCTGGCGGCGAAACGGTTCCTCGAAGCGCCTGGCACCGAAGCCCTGGAACTTGCCCGGCACGCCGCCCGGCTCACACCGGAGACGATGCATCCGGCACAGCGGATCGGGCTGCAACTCGCCCTGGCCAACAGCTATATGGATCTCGACCGCCGCCAGGACGCGCAGCGCACCCTCGCAGCCGTCCACGAGACGGCGGAGCACACAGGTGGCGCCTATCTGCCCTGGTACCACCTCTCCTGTGCCCTCCTCGCATTCCACGCCGGCCGCTGGGACGACGCCCTCACCGAGGTCGAGGCCGGGCTCGATCCCGGCGAGCACTTCGCGATGTGCCGGGCGCTGCGGGCGGTGGCGGCGCTGATCTCGGTGCACCGCGGCCGGCAGACCGACGCCGAGGCTCATCTGACCGCCGCGGCCGCGGCGACCGACAGCGGTACCGTCGCCTGGTTCTACGAGTACCTGCCACTGTGCGCCGACGCCCTTGCGGACGAGGCCCGGGGCCGTCCCGAGCACGCCTACGCCCGGCTCACCGCCGCGTTCGACCGCGGCGTGGGCCATCTGCCGGGCCAACTGATCCTCTGCTTTCTGACGCCCGATCTCGTACGACTCGCCCTGGCCCACGACGACACCACGAACGCACGGCGCTACGCCGAAGCCGCCCGGAGACGGGCCGACCACAGCGGTACCCCGTACCACCTCGGTGATGCCCACCGGTGCCAGGGGCTGCTGGCCCGGGACCCGGATCTGCTCCTGGCAGCAGCCCGCTGCTACCACGAGGCGCCGAGACCGCTGAGCGAGGCACACGCCTACACCGACGCGGCGGAACTGCTGGCCCAGCAGCGACGACCGGCCCAGGCCCGCGCGCTGCTCGATCAGGCGCTGGAGATCTACACACGTCTGGACGCCCAGTGGGACGCGGCCCGCGCCCTGTCCCGCCTGCGTGCCCACGCGGTCCACCGCAGCGCACGCCGACCACGCAACAGTGCCCGCCACGGGTGGGAGGCGCTCACGGACACCGAACGCATCGTCGCCGACCACGTCGCCGACGGACACTCCAACCCCGAGATCGCCGACCGTATGTACATCTCACGACGCACCGTCGGCTCCCATGTGTCCCACATTCTCCGAAAGCTGGGGATGACCTCACGAGTCGAACTCGCCACTGAAGTCATCCGCCGAAAGAACCTGGACAGGCCACCGTCACAGGACTGACCACATGTCACCACGGTCCGGCGCCCGCAACCGAGGACTGCATCCGTCAGATGAAGGATGTACATCCGGCCACCCGCGCCTACGTTGACAGTCCCACGGCGAACCAGGCGAACCGAGCGAACCAGACGAACCAGGCGAACTGGCGCCCCGCCAGGGCCTTCTGCCTGAACACCGTGCCGTGGGTACCGCTCGGGGTAGCTGACCCGGCCCCGAGAGCACGGCTTACGGAAAGAGGAACGGGAACCATGACCGTTGAGATGACCCCCCGGAGGCCGGGGCCGCGTATGACCGCCGCGGCGCTGGCGGTCCCGGTTGCGGCGCTGGCAGTCGTACTGTCGCCGCTCAACGCGCCGGCCGCGCACGCGGACACCGGAAGCACCAGCACAGAGATCCCTGTCTCCATATCCACGTCGGGGCAGAACGGCACCCTCGCACTCCGCCGGGACTACGAGTACGCCGGCGGGACGGTCTATGACCTCGCGAACGGGGACGACTCGGCGAATCAGAAATTCAGGATCGCTCCCAATGACGACGGAACCTTCCGGCTGATCAACGGCACTTCCAGCAAGTGCGTCGACATGTCCAGCGCCACTTACCCCGATGATCTCAGCGAGTCGAACTGCGGTGACGCCGATGCGCAGAAGTGGTATCTCCAGCCAATAAGCGACGCAGCTGCCGACACGGGCAGGTATCTGATCCGCCACGTCGGCGACAACAAATGCATGAAGCCCCTCTACAGCGTGAACACTGCCTCCACCGTCGGGGTCCGTGACTGCAGTCGCGGCGACACGACGCAGAACTGGTCCCTCGCCTCCGGAACCGAGGACGCTCAGCTGCGCACGCTGGCCACCAAGTACGCCCTGAAGCAGTTCGACACCAGGTCCAGCGTCATCCCGATGGCTGAGTACAAGGTGGACGACAGCACCACAGCCACCCTCGGCGACTACCAGAACGTGACGGTCGACCCGAGCGGGAGGGCGACGAACGGCACGACCGACCTCATGGACAAGGCGGTGATGTGGAGTCAGACCACTGGCTACACCTACACAGCGGGCGGATCCGTCACCACCACAGCAGGTATTTCCTTCGGTAAGGACGGCGCCGTGCAGGGGAAGATCGACGTCGCGATCCAGGGGAATTGGTCGAACAGCTGGAAGACGGACAACACACAGGGCGGATCCCAGACCATCCGCATCAAGCCCGAGAAGTACGGCTGGTTCCTGCGGGCCCAGCTGACGAAGAAGGTGACCGGCACCTGGACGATCACCAACGACCTGGGGAATTCATGGACCGGTGCCGGCAGTGCCACCGTCCCGGCCAAGGAGGGAACCGACTCCAAGAACAGCGACCTGATCGGTTGCACCTCTGACAGCACCCTGCAGGTCTGCAAGGACCACGACCCCGTGCGCCCGTAGCACCCTCGTCGCCCGCAAAGGTCCGCCGGCCGCACCGGCGGACCTTTTGCCGCTGGTGGCACTGCTGTTCCTGCAGGTCAGTCAACGGCCCACCTGGGCAGCGACAGCTGGCGACACGGCCGCGTCACGATGGGCATCAAGGGCGACGGGATCCCCGACCGCCGTCACCGTCGTGCCAAGCCCGAAGCCGAAGTGCGCCGCAAGGCACGCAAGTTGGAACAGCTCCGCGACAAGGCGCGCGCACCCAAGGCCGACCGTAAGCCGACCGTCGCCTGTACGACGGGAGCCGTCACACCGCGGGGACGATCCTCAACGAGCTGGGTGTGGACATGCCCACGATCATGAAGATCCTTCGGCACACCGACGCGACGCGGCGCATGGGAGACACCTTCATCCCCCGCCCGGAACCCGCGCCTGAGACCACCGGCACCCGACCGGCCCGCGCCCGGTGTCGGCGCCGCATCCGGTGAAAGCAAAAGCCCCAGGTCACGGCGAGTGAGTCCTGGGGCTTCTACAGAGCCGCCTTCGGGATTCGAACCCGAGACCTACGCATTACGAGTTGTCCGATCTTGGTCCGGGCCCGTCCACACTCGTACGAAGCAGCAGCTCAGCGGCGGCTTTGAATCACGACGGAGCGATGCGGACAGCTACGGAAGGCGCGGCAACCGAGACCACAAGTGAGACCAGAGCAACCGCCTGGTCACGCAGCACCTGGGGCCTCGCGGGCTAAGCCCTACCGCGCCGGCTGGGAACGGCGATGTGTAGCTGTTGGAGACCGTACAGAGCAGCATGGAACGCAGCCGCGATCTCGCGCGCCTTCTTCTCGCTCTCGATCGGCCACATGGAGATGTAGTCAGCCCCAACGTTGGCCTTCGTCACAGTGCCAGCGACTACCAACGCTTCAGCCGCAGCCTGCAGGACCGTCACCGCCTGGTCCGGGACGATGGGCTTGCTGCTGGCCATGGCGTCAAGTTCCACCTTCCAATGCCGCCCCTGACGAGCGATGCACACAAAGATCGCGTCGTTGGTCTTGGCACTTCTATAGGCCGCGTGGTGGGCTTCCGGCTTGGTGCAGTCGGGGATGAGTGCAGCTTGGAGAGGCGTTCCAGGCGTCGACATGTCCACATCGTCGCAGGCGCTCACGCCATCAATCAGGCGAACACCGATCATCACAGCTGACCCGCAGCGCCCGTCAGAGCACGTTGTCGATGGCCGGGAGCGTGAGGTGGCCATCAGTGACTGTCGTCAGGCCAACGTTCGCCTTGAGGGGGCTCCCCCATCATCGACCCCAGCCGCGAGACCTCGCACAAGGTTCATCAGATCGCCCAAAGGTCGGGAACCGATGAACGGCCGGATCCTCAGCGAGGATCCGGCCCTTGACCTGACGTTTCGACTGTCGGGGCGGTGGGAGTTGAATCCACGAGCTCTTTGTCCCGAATGAGGTCCGGATGAATCCCGCACCTTGGGAACGACGCATGATGCCAGGTCAGGCCCTCGGCATGAGTTGGTTTGGCGTGTCGGGCGGTGCTGGTCGGGAGAAGATCTTCTCCCAGATTTCTCCCGCCAAGGCGCCCCGGCGTCCAGCGCTATCCGGGTCGAGGTTTCGCAGTCGCATGCCCCTGGCGCCCTGCATGGCCCGGCGGCGCTGGGTGGCCTGTCCGGTCAGCGCCACAGCGAATTTCGGGCCTGCGTCCCGCTGGTCGCGGCCAGCGTGCCCCATCAGTCGTGTGCCGGCGGGGCGATGGCGCCCCGCGTTCGCGGACCGCCGTTGTCAGAGGGATCAAGGACGATGGCACCGCCCAGCATCAGATAGCTTGCAGCCCTTGCTTGAAAGGACCCTCTGTGGCTCAATCCTTCACCGTTCACTTGAACATGGGCGGGCACCGTATCGAAAACGTCTCCTTGAACTGGGGGCTCGGCGGAAGCGGCGCGCGGCGGGACGCTCCGAGCTATGGCACGGACATTGAAGTTCCGGCTGTGGTCGAGATTCTTGACCTGATCGCGAGTGGAGAGATCTCTGCGGAAGATGCCCGCGACAACCTGAAGCGTCTCGCGTCTGTGATCAAGGAACGCATGGACCGTGAGTACGACGAACTCATTGAGGCCATGGAGCAGCCCTCGCCCCGCTCCGCGCCCAAGCAGGAGCGGTTCGACGATCGGTGGGTCTACGCCATATCGACCGATGACAATCCGGACGCGATCAAGATCGGAGTCGCAAAGGACATTGCTCAACGTGTGAAGTCTCTGCAAGTGGGATCTGCGAACAGGCTAGAACTCCGCTGGAGCGCTCGTGGTGGGTACCCGCTGGAGCGGCACCTGCACAACCACTTCGAGAAGGTATGTACCCACGGTGAGTGGTTTAACTTCCAGGGCGTTACTGATGCCGTCGCAGAGATCGACATGACCGCGCGCCACTTCCTTCGCCGTTACAACGACGCTCAGCGCACCGAAACCAGCCCACCTGCTCGCTGACCGCGCGGCGCTATGTTCCAAGCCCCAGGGGTTGTACCCCTGAGCTGGGCCTTGATCTTTGGAGCGGGCGAGGGGATTCGAACCCGCGCTCTGAGCTTGGGAATCCCGGGGTACTTTCGTGAGATCGTCACTCCGACCTGCGAGTATGACACCCGATGGGCGAGACAGCGGCTACCGAGATTCGCCGCTGTTGACCGCAGCCATCCACCTGAGGTGGTGCCTAGGTGGTGCGCGGTGGTGCGGCTTCGGGCCCGAAGGCAGACGCCTTCGACGTCTGCGACCTAACGAGCGCGATCTACGATGCATCTATCGGTTGTGATCACATGGACGGGTGGGCGGATCATCCGAGATGAGAACATCCCGGGGCTCTAGATGATCTAGAAGGGAGGTATGCAGACCCTTCTGTTTGTTTCCGTATATGTCCCCGTGGCGGAATTGAAGATCCGCTCCTTGAAGAAGGTGCAGATAACACCGCCACCGCCACCGCCACCGCCCCCGCCGCCGGGGCGCCCACATCTACGCGGGTGGCGGTCGCACCAGTTGTTCGGCAGGGACTGTGATTGTGATGCGGTGGTCTGTGAGTGATCCTGTGGGGCCGCCTGGGCTACGGGCGCAGCTACTGAAAAGGCAAGCGCTGAGGCCAAGACGGATGCACACACGAACCCGGGGATTCGTCTACACACAGTTCTAGTCATGATGAACCTCATGTCCTGTGGAGGCCCCCGAGTTCTGCTGATCCCCCGTAACTCCACGCTCCGCCTCTTGCTAGCGCCTGGCAACTCCGCGCCTACCGGCCGAGATGTGCCCCCTCAGCTAGTACCGAGAGGGCCGCCGATGACTCATACACGCACGGGGCATTGCCCGCCCCCGCCACCAGTACGGGGGAGCCTGGTGGCGGGGGCGGAGTCTTGGGGCGAATGATTCATTCATTCACTGGCGCGTGTAGACGATCTCTCCGAAGATCACGGTGACCCGTTGCTCAGCCTGCCGGTACACATAGACCTCGCCCTCGGCGAGCATCGGCTCACGGTGATCGAAGTGCAGGATCTTCGCGGCGTTACGTGCCGTGACCATGTCGCTGATCGGGAGGTACACCCCATCGCCGTGCCAACGGAGCACCTGGCTCGCAGGGCTTACGGTCGCCCATCGATCAGCCATTCCTTAACAAGGAATGCTGGTGGCTGTGTCGCCACGTGGGGGCGGATAGCCGACGAGATGACCTCAGCGAGCTCGTCCACCGTGCGTACCACGACGCTCGGCGGTGTGATCCAGACACGAGGCGGGGAGTCGGGGTCATCGTCGTTGGTGTAGAGCTGTGCGTATAGGTGCCCCGCCCCTTCCTCTTCCCCCCACGTGCTGTAGTCGTTCCAGCCAGGCATTTCGAACGAATAGATGGACAATCTTCCGCACCCTCCCGAGTTGCTGACTTCGTCTGGCATGAACAAGGTCAGAAGCTAGTGCCTGCCGAGCGGTGCCAGTGAGCAAATCAGCGTTAAGGCAGGTCAGCGGGCCAGCTCCGTTCCTTCCGGAGGCATGCGTGCGAAGCTGGATACGGTGAGCTGCCGACGGTGGCCACCTACGGGACGGATGAAGGGGAGAGCGCGTGCCGCAGGCCAGTCCGCGAGGTACGTACCTGCAAATCTCGGAGTCTCTGCGTCTGAAGATCGAGGAGGGTGAGATCAGCGAGGGTCTGCCGTCCGAAGCGGAGCTGATGAGCACGTATGGCGTCGGCCGCAGCACCATCGGGCGAGCGCTCAAAGCGCTCAAGGCGGACGGCATCATTGAGTCTGTTCAAGGGGCCGGCTGGTACGTGGCTGGGACGGGTGACCGTCGTCCGCTGGTAGATCGGGTGACCGATCTCCTCCGTGCTGACGGCGTGCAGGTCGGCGATTCCTTCCCCTCCGAGAAAGAGTTGTGCGAGCGGTTCGGGGTGTCTCGTACTGCGGTACGGTCCGCGATCGCGCAGATGGAGGGGCGAGGCCTCATCGCGATGAGCGCGAGCCGCCGGCGTGAAGTACGCGCCCTCCCGGTCGAGGCGTCTGGCTCGTAGCCTTGGTCACCATGGATCTCACCAAGCGGGCATATGGCCTCGCCGAATCGCTGCTGTCCGAACCACTGCCGCGGCGTTGGGCGCACTCCCTCGGCGTCGCCGAACGCGCCCGCTCCCTCCAGTCGATCCTGGGGGACGACGCCGGTCTGATGGAAGCAGCAGCCGTCCTGCATGACGTCGGATACTCGCCGCGTATTGCATCCTCGGGCTTCCATCCTCTCGATGGGGCCCGGTTCCTTCGTGATCAGGAAGGCCTGGACGAGCGGGTTGTGCGCCTCGTTGCACACCATTCATATGCTCTGCTGGAAGCCGAAGAGCGCGGACTCCGAGAGGAGTTGGCGGGTGAATTCGAGTTGGAGCGGCCAGAGTTGGTCGATGCGTTGATCTTCTGCGACATGACGACGACACCGGACGGTGGTCACACGACGTCGGACGCCCGTGTCTCTGAGATCGTCAGCCGGTACGGCCCGGATACGATCGTGGGCCGCTTCATCCAGCGTGCTGCCCCCGAGATTCACGCATCTGTGCAGCGTGTCGAGGGCCGCCTCGCGGCCGTGGGCTAATCGAGCTAACCGATGTAGGGGGCCGTGCGCGTCCGGTCAAGGCCGTGCGTGATCCGGAGCCGCATTGACGGATGAATGTCCAGTTTTTGGAGGTCCGTTGGGGATACCCAGCGGACCTCCTTGGATTCAGAACTCGTGCGCAGTGCGCCGCCAACGGGGCGTGCGTGAAAGCAGATGGAGAATTGTTGGCGTACCTCGCCGTCGTCGTACGCCATGACATGCTGTGGGTCGGTGTAGAGACCCACAATGTCCTCAACGATGACAGAGATGCCGGTCTCTTCTTCGACCTCACGCACGACCGTCTGCGCGACGTCCTCGCCGACGTCATGCCCGCCACCGGGCAGGGCCCACCGGTCGTTATCCGTCTTGTGGATGAGCAGCAAGCGCCCGCTGTCGTCGCAGACCACCGCCGTCACGGACGGGACAACAGAGTTGGCCGCAGGAGCATCGGGGTCGCGGTAGTAGTCGATTCGACTCATGCGCGGTGCCTCAGCAATCGGTAGGTGAAGAGATGGGGCGGGCTGATTGCCAGACCCTTTCGACGCTCTCAGCGTACGAGTCGAAAAGCTCGCCGCCCGGGACCCTTTGCAGGTGCAGCACTGGGGCCAAGTACGCGCCGACGCCGTAAAGGTGGCCGTTCGCCAGCATCTCGTCGTCAGCACGGTAGATGGAGTTGTAGAGGGTCGTTCCGTGGAGTCGGAATTCCACTCCGGGTAGGCCGAAAAGTCCGCTGTAGTTGATCAGCGCATTGCGGATCTTTCCCGCCATCGCCGCGCCGATCCCCTCATCCCTGCCTCGTACGGCGACCGCTTCGCTCTCGGGCTCGCCGAGCATGAAGCGGACCGGGACGCCGGCCGCAGACTTCTCCTTCACGACTCTGAGGAAGGCTGGATCCTCGGTCAGCCAAAACCCGGAGTAGACCAGCACATCGAATTGGTGCCGTGCCTGCGCGTAAAGGGTGGGCCACATGCTCTGCATCACCACGGAACGGTGCGGATAGACCTTGACGACCTCGGCGTTGCCCGACGCCGTGATTTGCGCGGACGTCCGTTCATCCGGCCAGAGGTACGAGACTTCAACTTTGAGCAGCGAGGCGACTGCGTACTGGAATCGCCGGTAGGGCTTGCGTTCAGGCTCGTTGATCCAGCGTTCCACCGTCTTGGAGGCGACGCCTAGCCGGTCGGCCACTTCGTCTAAGGACAGGCCGAGATCCACGATCGCGCCGCGCAACCGCTCGTTTGCCACATCAACCCCTTGTGGCTCGGGACGACTTGGGACGACTTCACCGTATCGAGTCGTACCTGACTCGTACAGGTACGGAGTCGAGCGTCTGGCGCCGACGGAGCAATCTCTAACTAGGGCCGGTCGGAGCAGTCGTCACCGATCGGCACCCCGAAGGACTTGACGGTCGAACCTTCGACCGGCATGGTGAGAGGCATGTAATACATGCATCGCTTCCACCGTTCAACGACAACTCCACAGCGTGATCCACCGCATCAGGACGACCGTGAGTGCACCGGCCGAGGCGAGTGGAGACCCGTCGGCAGCAGTAGTCACCACGTGGCTATATCGGACGCCGCGCCACGATCTGCGGGGATTGCCTCGCAGGGAGCGCTAGTCGCAGGGCTGGACCGACGCGAAAGAACGACGCGGCACACCACACCTTTTCGTCGCCACGATGTCCGGGAGGGGCTCCCCGGACCGAGCGCGGCCGCGTCCATGCGAGACCCACGGCCCCTGGCAGGAGCCACACGCACCACCTCGATTGCCGGAGCGCTTCGCGCTTAGGCCGGTTGCCTCCTCCGTCCGTCCGGCGCCTCAAAGGGCCGTACGGACGGGGTTGAGGGGAGCCGGAGGTCCATTCCTGCTTCACCCGTTAACGGCGTGCGGCCCCGGTGTCCTACCACCGGGGCCGCTTCGGGCCGTTCCACTGTGAGGAGACAACGACCCATGAAGAACATCGCTGCACTTCAGGCGGTTGTTACCGCCAACCCGCCCGTCGGTGGCCCGACGGCCGCGGAGCTGGATGCGATCGAGGCGGAGATGCCGGTCATTGCGGCGGAGGTTGAGCTGCTGGACGCGCAGATCATGATCCTCGACCGCACGCCGTCCGAGGTGGACGAGCGCCGCATTCGGCGGGCACGGCGCAAGGTGCTCGCCGCGCGCCGCGAGATCGCGAACCTGTCCGACGCGGCGTTCGTGCCGGAGGTAGGGGCATGAGTTACCAGGAAACTGCACTGAGCGCGGCGCACGCGGAGGTCAAGGCGGAGCTGGCCCGCACTGACACCAAGGCGAGCCTGTTGCTGGCGTTCACCGGCGCGATGCTGGCCGGCGCCTGGACGGTGGCCAGCAGCGTCCACCTGCCCCCGGCCGCCGTCGCGTTCGGGGCCGCCGGGGTGGCGGTGCTGCTGGCCGCAGCCACGTATCTGCTGTGGACCGTCCGCCCGAACCTCGGCGGTACCCGCCCGCAGGGCTTCCCCAAGTGGGCGACCCTCACCCCCGACGAGATCCGCGACGCGCTGAGCGAGGACGACAGGCCCGCGCACATCGCCGCCCTGTCCCGCATCGCCGTTGCCAAGTTCGCCCGCCTTCAGCGCGCCATCGACCTGACGGCCGATGCGGAAGCCGCCGAGCGCGCGGCCGAGGCGGACCGAGCCGACGCGGAGATTGTCCGGGAGATCCTGGAGTGCACGGAGGCCCAGCTGGCCAACGCGCGTGCGACGGTGACCGAGCAGGCCGCCCGGATCGAGGAACTGACCGCGCCGACCCCGGCGGATGCGTCCATGGTGCTGTTGCTCCACTACGGCCGGCCCCACAGCATCCACCCCGACAAGGCGGCCGCCTACGCCTACGCGGCCACCTTGGGGGCTCCGTCGAGCGGCTGGGTCCCAGTGGGTGAATGCCCTGCGGCGGACCTGCGGTGGATGTGCACGCCGTTCATCTACGACGCCGGCCACGACCACTTCCGCAGCGTGACCGCCCCCGCGGTGGAGCCGTTGGGGGGTGCGCTGTGAACGGTGTTCAGGTGCGTTCAGCCGAGCGCGCGTTGTCGGTCGGCACCTGGCTGATCGTGGGCGGCGCGATGCTCTACTCGATCCTGACGGTGACCCCGCTCATGTCCGCCCACACGGCGGATGACTGGGACTGGACGGCGCCGATCCTGCCGCTGGTCGTGGACGCCGCGGTCGTGATCGTGGTCCGTCTGGACTCGGTGCTTGCCCGTCTGGGCGGGCACGGCGGCCGGTGGCCCATCGCCCTGCGGTGGATGACTGGCGCCATGACCCTGGCCCTGAACATCGCCGACTCCGCCCTGAAGAAAGACCTGGTGGGCGTGGCTGTCCACGCGGTCGCGCCGCTGCTGCTGATCGTCACGGCAGAGACCGGCCTGGCCTACCGGCGCGCCATCACCCACGCGGTGACCGCCCTGGAGGACAAGCGGCAGGCCGAACGCGAGCGCCGGGAGAAGGCGGTGCGTGACCGTGAGGAGGCCGCCCGGCGGGAGCGGCAGGAGGAGCGGGAGCACGAGGCGGCTCTGGCGCGTGAACAGCGTGAACATGAAGCCCAGCTCACCCGTGAACAGGCCGAGCGCGACCAGCGTCTCCGGCGCGAGGAGCGCGAGCAGACCGCCGCCCGGGAGCAGGCGGAGCGGGAGGCTCGTGAACGCGGTGAACGCGAGCGTGAACGGCAGCGGCTTGAGCGTGAACAGCGTGAACGCAAGAACGCCGAACGGGCCGAGCGCGAGCGCCGGGACCAAGCTGCGGCCCGTGAGCGTGAACAGCGCGAGCGCGAGGAGCGGGCCGAGCGTGAACGCTCCGCCCTCCTGTCCCGCGGCCCGGCCAAGGAGAAGCTGCCCGAGGACGAAGCCCGCGCCCTGATCGCCGCGGCGTTCGCCGCCGGGCTGCCGGTGCGGGCCGCGTCCGAACTGTGCGGCTGGTCGGTCGGCTGGGTCTCCTCCCGCTACGCCGAGCAGCGCCAGCCGGACGACGCCGGACACGCTGACCTCGCCATCGCGACCGTGTGATGGCGCAGTCCAGCCGCGGCTCCTGCGGCACTCCCACCTACCCATGGCACCTGGCGCCGGACGGCCTGGCTACCCGCCGTCAGCTGCGTGCCCTGGGCCTGCGGCCGGGCGGTCAGCCCGTGGTCGCTCAGATCGAGCGGCCCCGGCGCCACCGGGGACCACTGGTCGCCTACCTCTACCGCACCGACCTGGCCAAGCCCGTACGCCCCATGACTCCCGCCAAATGGGCTGCGGTGAAACGGGCGTTGGCGGCCCGCCGCATCTGCCCTGGCTGCGGCCTGGACCGCGGCTACACCATCCCCACCTCGCTCGGCGTCTGCGTGACCTGCGCGGGTGCACCCGCTCTCGCCGCGTGACCTCACCCTCCTATCCGCGAAGGATTGCCATGGCCATCTCGAAGAAGCTTGCTGCCGCCCTCAAGCGGGACGACGAGCGCGAAGACGCCGGTATGCACGCCGACGACCGGGTCACCTGCTACTCCCACCAGTCCTGGGCTGAGGACTGCGAGGGCCGCCATCTGAAGCCCACCGCCGGTGGCTTGCTCGCCGAGCACAACGAACTCCAGCGCCGCCGCCAGCAGTAGCTCACATCGGCCCTGTCTGGGCCGTTCGACGGCGCCCCCGGCCTGCTTTCCAGGGCCCGGCCGGGGGCGCCTCTCGCACTCCGAAGGAGCTTCACCAGTGTCTGACACCACCGAAGCCACCACCACTACACCCCCCGATCCACCCGCATCCGGCACCACCAACGCCGTCGTGGACGGCACGACCGTGCCGATCGAGTTCACCGTCACTCAGGCCCCGGCCGAGGTGGAGACTCCCACGCAGGCGCGCGCAGGTGGTCGCCTGCGGGCGCTGCCCGCGGCCGTGTTCGGTGCGGAAGCCCTGTCGACCGGGTCCGCGGCCCTGTACTCCGCGGCCGGGATGACCGGGACCCTGGCAGCGGCCGGAGTAGTCGTCGGCGGGGCCGCCCTTACCGCGGCAGGCGTGGCTACGGCCAGGTCGCGGCGCAAGCGCGGTGCGGGCCATGGCCGCGGTGCCTTTCGCAGCGGCGGCCGGGGCGGCGCCAGCCGGTCGCACCGGTCCGGTAGCTCTCTTGCCTCGGCGGGCGGCGCCGGTCCGCGCGCTGGTTCAGGCGGCATCGGTCGTCAGCGTCACCAGGGCGGTGCTGGCGGGGCGACCAGCACGGGAGCCTCCACACCCCGCAGCACGAGCGCCGGGCGCGGCACACTGCCCACGCAGGGCCACAGCCGCCGCGGCGGCATGGACCAGGCGTCCACGGGGGTGGCAGACCGACACCGTCACTCCGCAGGGAAGTCCGATGGTGGCGGGGGCCGCCCCGGCGGCGCGGCAGGGCGCCTGTCTCGTCTCGCAGCCCGTCAGGGTGGGGCAACCGGACTGGCCGGTGGGGGTCTTGGTGGCGGCGGGTCGTTGTCGAAGTCGTCTGCCGGTCGTTCGCAGGGTGCGCGGTCGACGGTGGCCGCCGCGGCGGGGCGCGCTGCCCGCGTCGGGGTCCGGGATGTTGCTGCGGCCGGGCGTAAGGCGGCTGCGGTGTGGGAGTCCCCGGCCATGCGGTCCGTGCGGGACGGCGTCCGCAGCGGCTATCTCCAGCTGGCCAACCAGGTGCAGGCAGCCGCCCCGCCGCTGCTGGCACGGCTTGGGGAGCGGATTCGCAGCGCCCGGCGGGCGCTGGCCAAGAGGGGCAGGGCTGCGGTGCCGTTCCTTCTGCGCGCGGCACGTGCCGGCCTGCTGGCCGGAGCCCTCGGGGCCGTGGTGTCGGTACCTGGCCTGATCCTGCGGGGCGTGGCCGCGACGTGCGGCGGGCTGCTGCGCTGGATGCACCTGGCGCCGAGGAACGGCAAGCCCTGGGGTGCCCGCTTCACCCGCTGGGGCCCGAACGCCGCCAAGTGGGCTTTCACCAAGCTGATGCGCTCGGCGAAGACCAAGTGGGCCGATGCGGTCCGCGCGGATGTGCTGACCGACTTCGACGAGCCCGGCCGCCGCTCAACCGCCGGACCGGGCAGCTCTGTCGCCTGGCCGACCGATCACTTCGGAGGGAATCTGGTGTCCGTCTTCACCCGCGAGACCGAAGGCGTGCGAGAGGCGTACGCCCGCTATGAGCCGCCGATGATGCTGGCGGTCGCCGCCGAGTACTGGGGGCTTCCGGAGGGGCTGACCTCGACGGGGGAGGCGATCCGGCAGCTGGCAGTCAGCACCGCCGACAAGTACCCGGCCGATGCCCGCATGGCCGACCTGGTCGCCCAGGTCTACTCCCTGCTGCACCAGGCCAGTCAGAAGGCTGCCGAGGTCGGGCCGCTGTTCGCCAAGGTCCACGAACACGACCTGCGCCGGTATGAGGAGCCCCGGCCGGGCGAGCACATGTGGAACATCCTGGAGCGCCGCCAGGACGGCAGCTTCTCCCAGCATCAGCCCTCGCACTTCGTGGCGGTCACCCAGGACGTCGCGCACGTCTACGCCCGCTACGAGCCCGGCCACATGCGCCAGGTCGCCGCCGAGTTCGAGGGCATCCCCGACGGCATCGAGAACGTCGCCGCGGCCGTCCAGCTCCTCCAGACCCGCAGCAACGAGAAGTACCCCGTCGACAAGGCGATCGTCGACGCCCTGGCCGACGTCCACATGCTGCTGATGAAGGCCGCATCCGCCGCGCAGGACCTGATGCCGAACTTCCGGCGCCTGCACGCCCCGGACATCTCCCGCCACGAGGCGCCCCGCAACGGCGAGGAGTCCGAAGGCATGTGGGACGTCTGAACGCACCGCGCAACCGCTCCTCCCGCGGGCCGGACACCCGTTGGTGTCCGGCCCACGGCGCTCCCTCCCCCCGCGACATCGAAGGAGCCGTACCCGATGGCAAGCAACCACGCTCTCGCCCTGGACTGGGCCTGGAGCACCACCCCCGCCACGACCGCCGCCCTGGTAGCGGGCGGCGCCTACAGCGTCGCCGCCGTCGGCGCGGCCACCGCCCTGCCCGCCTCCTACGCCCTGCTCGTCGGCGGTGTCGGCGCCGCTGCGCAGGCCGGTGCCGACCTCTACCAGCGCCGCCCCGCCTGCCACACCGCCGCCCGGTGCGCGGCCTGGCTGGCCACCGGAGGCTGGACCGCCGTCACCCTCGCCGGGCACACCGCCCTGACCTGGAATGCCACCGGCTGGTGGGCGGCCGGCACCGCGGCCGGGATGACGCTGGCCCGCGGCCTGGTCCGCGCCGAGCAGACCGCCCGCTCCGAGCGGGCCAGCAGGCGCCTTCAGAAGTGGGCCAACAACCAGGCCAAGGAGTGGCACGAACGCCTGGCCCGCCTCTTCCGCCTGACCGAGCACGAGGTGGAAGGCGTGAAGCCGTGGACGGCGGATGTCGGCTATACGGTCCGCGTCCGGATGCCCTCCGACACCCCCGAACTGCCCGCCGACGCCGTACGGAAGCTGGCGGTGGACCTGCGGCTGCCCAAGGGCGGCGGCATCCAGATCGTCGACGGCGAGATGTACGGCGAGATCCACATCCGCGTCACTGCCAAGGACGTCCTGGCGGAGACCATCGACTACCCCGACGACCTGACCGCCACCAGCATCTACCAGCGCATTGAACTGGGGCTGCTGACTGATGCGGAGCCTGCGGACTTCCCTCTGGCCGATGTCTGCGCGCTGGAGATCGGGCAGACCGGCTCCGGCAAGTCCAACCTGATCAACGTCACCAACGCCCAGCTCCTGCGCACCGTCGATGCGGTCGTGTGGCACCTGGACGTCACCGGCGCCGGCATCAGCCTTCCGTGGCTGCGCAGTTGGGCCATCGACGGCACCAGCGACGTGCCGCTCATCGACTGGACGGCGGACACGGTCGAAGAGGCGCACATCATGCTCGATGTCGCCATCGCCGGTATCAACACCCGCAAGGCCGCCTATCAGGACCTGATGCATGAGGTGGACGACGACAAGATCCCCGTCAGCCCCGACGTCCCGGCCATCATCCTCGTCGTCGACGAGATCGCGGAACTTCCCTACGAGATCCTGGCCAAGCTGGACACCGTCGTCGACACCGGCCGCGCCGCCCGCCTGCGCACCTTCATCTCCGGGCTGCGCGCCACCCAGGACGTCATCACCGCCGCAATGAAGAAGCAGTCCCGTGCGCGGATCGGGCTGCGGGTGAGCGACCCGGAGGAGCTGCACCACCTCTTCCCCACCGGCGGGACACGGCTGGATCCCAAGGCCGCAGCGCACAAGGGTTCCGGCTTCCTCTCCGCCCCTGATGAGGACGACGTCGACTCCGAGCCGGGGCCGTTCAAGTGCTACCGGATCAAGCCCAAGCGGATCAACGTCATCGCCCCGCAGCTCGCGGACCGGCGCCCGGCCGTGGACGCGGTGACGCTGGACACCGAGCCGGGGCGCTACTACGCCAGCCGCTGGGGCCGCATCCTGCCCCGCCTCTACAAGAACAAGACCCTCAGCCCCACCACCCACCCCTACACCGAGATGGAAACCCTGTGGCCGCCCCTGGACGCGGCCACCGGCCTCCCCGCCACAAGCGCCAAGCCCGACAAGGCCACCAAGACAGACACCCACGCCGGGCGAGGCGAAGGCACCCCGGCCCGGACCACGCGATTCGGTTCCGAAGCGCTGGCCGCCCTGCTCGAAACACCCCGCACCGCGACCAGCACCAAGGAGGCGGGCGGAGACGCTGACGAATCGGACGTGATCCGGGCCGAGTTCGGGCGCGTCGTCCAGCAGGCCGGCGTCCCCGCCGACCGGCCCCACCCCGTCCCGCAACTCCTGACCGACGCCCACAACGCCGTCGTCGCCGCAGGCGGCCGGATGCACACCGCCGACCTCGCCGTCGTCCTCGACATGGAGCGGCTCATGCTCGGCACCGAACTCGGCAAGCTGCTGCGCGAAGTGGGCATCGAGCGTCCCGGCAAGGGCACCGTCCGCGCCGGAAAGGACGGCGAACCCAAGCCCGGCTACCAGGCCGAGACCCTCGCCGCCGCCATCCGCGCCTACACCACCCACAACGGACAGTAACCAACCCGGTGTGTGGTGGGCCCACCACAGCCGACCCACCACACACCCACCACGCCCTGTGGGACTCCCACACGCCCGTGGGAGGCACTGACCTGCATGTGAGGGCGTGGGAGTCCCACAGAAAACCTGCCCCGAACGCGCCCCGCAGCCCCGCCAAAGGCTCTGGGGCGCCTCCGTCTGGTGGGTGTGGGACTCCCACACCCACCACCCGCCATCACAACACAAAGTAACTGACGTGGTTGTTTCCATCAGCGGCATCGTCCTGACCGCCGTGATCCTCGCCGTGATGCTCCGCGCCAACTACATGCGCATCGGCGGCGCTCTCACCGCCGCCTGCTTCGGCTTCTTCCTCGCCGCCACCGGCGCCGCCCCGGCCATCACCGGATTCCTGGCCACCGTCGCCTCCGGCATCGCCACCCTCGGCCGCTCCCTCGGATAGGACACGCCATGCCGCTGACACCCCTCAGCTACCGCGAGATCTCCGAACTCCTCGACCACACCGGCATCTGCCGACTCCTCGACGCCGACACCGCCCAACTCCTCGCCGCCTCCAACAACCCCACCCCGCCCGCTCCGCCTGCCGTACCCACCGAAGCTGCCCACACGCTGCCGCAGCGTGCCGTCGACAACCCGGCAGCCACGGCCGCCGTCTGGAAGCACATCCGCGACGAGGAGCAACGCCTGGCCGGTAGCGCGCAGACACCGCCGCAGGTACCGGACTGGGCGCGGCCGGCGCCTGTAGCTCCGGCTGTTCCGGCGTGGGTGTGGCGCTACAGCGCCCTCGCCCTCAGCACCGGCGCGGCCATCGGCCTGGCCGGGTGGGGCATCGGCCAGACCGCCGCCTGGGCCCCGTACCTCGAAAGCCTCCTCTACACCCTCGCCGTCATCGCTGTCGGCGGCGCCGCCTGCGTCATGGCCGCCGCCTCCTTCCTCGGCAAGCTCATCGGCGCCGTCCGCGCCCGCCTGGAACGGCCGCACATCACCCAGCACATCACGGCGACCGGATGGTTCGGCCGCGCCAACGGAACGATCAACCACCGCTAGGAGAGACAGATGGGCTTCAACCCCGACGACATCGTGACCGTCGAGCCGAACTGTGCGGGCTGGTTCGCCCCCTGCACCCGCGACATCACCCGCCACCAGCTCGGACAACTCCTGCTGAGCTTCGACGACATGGCCTCCGGCACCCAAGACCGGGTCCCGGACCACGCGCAGATCTGGCCCTCTCCGGAGGCGGCGTACGTGAGCGCTCCGAGCATCGACGACGAGCTGGACTGGCTCAACCTCACTGCCAACGCCTCGTACGACGAGGATCTGGACCGCGACTGGTACCTCCGCAACGCCGCCGCCCTGGACCGCATCGCCCTGGGCGAGTCGACGAGCGAGCGTGCGTGCCCGGATGAGGCCGAAGCCACGGCTGTGCTCCTGCTCGACCTGGACCAGGTGTCCCGGGACTACGACCCGCGCGCCTATGTCCGCCAGCAGTACGCTCTCTGGCGCACTGCTCAGGGCACCGGTCCCGAGCCGTCCCGCTCCTAGCTGTGGCTGGGCGGCCCGCGTCCGCCGAAGTCTCGGGCCGTCTAGACGAGGGGCCAGCCGACGAATCCGTCGTCGGTCTGGTAGACGAGTCCAATGTTCTGGTCCGTAAGGAGCTGCTGAACGTCGGGCGTGGGAGCGCTGGGCAGCAGCACGGCGACGCGCAACGTCTTGCACTCCGGAATGTGCCGGCGGTAGTCAGCAAGCTGCCCGATGGCCATGCGGACGTTGGAGCGCGTCGTCAGCCCCTTGGCCTCATACAGGACGTGTTCGGTCGCGTCGTACAAGTCGGGAGTAAGCGTCCCGGGCTCGCCGGCGATGGTGATCTGGAAGCTGTGAGTCTTGTGGCCGGCATCAGCCAGGTGCTCCGCGAATGCCGCCACGAGCTCGCCCTCGCGCAGCAGCACCTTCCGCTTGCTGGCAGGAATATCCGCGATCGTCTGGGACGTGCTGTGCTGCTCGGTCTTCTTGACCTTCGCACCGCTCTGCTTAGGCAGTACAACAGGCACCGGCTTTGAGAGTTCGGGGTCCGTAACCTCGAACGTGGACTTCGTGGCCTTCGGCTGCTTGTCTGCCTCGGTCCATGCCGGCGTGGTGCCCGGAGCCGGGCGGAACCGGAAGACCAGCACGTTACGCATCTCGCCATCCCTGCCAGGGCTGCGGCGAACGTCGTACGGCTGAGCGGGGTCCAACGCCATCTGTCCGATGTAGCGCTGCCGCATCGCTCCACTGCCGGGCACCTTGCCGTGCGCGACGAACAGGTGAATCTCACGGTTCTTCTGTGAGGCGGTGAGGAGCGAGCCGTTGCGGTCGGACGGCTTCTGGTCCCCCTTCGCGCCGGCCCCCGTGTACAGGTACAGCGGCCCGAACTCGTCATCCTCGGCGCGGCCGTCGAAGGTGTAGCCGTACTCCTCACCCGCGGACGGGTCGGAGTAGACGAACACCTTCCCGGCGCCGTCTGCCGGCTCAATTCCCTGAAACGTCCCACAGCCGAAGGCCGCGGCGATGGCATCGCGCGTCGTCACAAGGCCCGGCACAAGATCAACAGTCGTCAGCATGCGCAGACCCTAACCGTCGCCCCTGACACCGTGCCTCCGCGTTTCTCCGCGGCAGGCGAAGGCGGCCCCCATCCGACCAAGAACCGGGGCCGCCCTCATCCACCAACTCAAAAGTGGAGGTCTCCAGCATGACCCAACCCACCGACATCCGGCGAGACCACCAGGCCGAGCATCTGCCGACAGCGCTGTCCCTGGCCGTCGGCGGCATCCCGCCCCTGCCCCTGCGGGTGGGCAAGGTCCCGTTCGGCAACTGCCGTGCATGCAAGGGCAACGCGTGCGGCGGCCGGCCGAACATGAAGAACCCCGGTCTCTGCGAGTGCGCCAGCGTCTGCCACGCCTGGGCCGCGGCCACCACCGACCTCCGCGTCCTCACCTCTCCGGCATGGGCGTCCGCCTGGCAGCAGGCCGCTGCCGTCGCCTACCACCCCGGTGGGGCGGGGCTGACGGTGGTCGACCTGGACGACGCGGCCGCCGTCGCATGGGCCCGTGAGGCCCTGCCCGCCACCCGCACGGTACCGACGACGCGGGGCGAGCACTGGATCTACCAGGGTGCGATGCAGTCCGCGAATGCTGTGCGGCCCGGCATCGACATCAAGTCGCTCATGTCCTACACCCGCTGGCTTGGACCCGGCACCGGCACCATGACCAACCTGCCCGACGCCGTACGTGCGCTGGTCGTGAAGAAGCCCTCCACAGTCCGGCCTGCACGGCCTGTCGTAACCGTGCCCGCACTCGCCGAGGGCGGGGAGTGCAGGCATCGCACGCCCGCCTACCTGGAGCGTGGCATCTGCATGGCCGAGCAGCGCATCACCGAGGCCCCCAGCGCGGTCCACACCACCGTCTACCGGACGTTCCTCGCCGTGCTGTCCGTCCACGGCGGGTGCGGCTGCCTCACAGACGCCCACGTGGAGCGGCTGTTCACCGCCGCGCACGCCAAGGGCGAGTCCCTGAGGCACTGCACCGACGCCTGGGCCAACGCCCGCACCGCCCTGGGGCTGTGAGGTGTGATGTCCGACGACGACAAGACCCCGGTCCGCGAGGTCATCACCGACTACGCGCAAGCGCACTTCCGGTACTTCCGCACCGCCGACGGCACCGTGTACGCGCAGAAGAACGGCCACCCCGTGGCCCGACCGATCCGCTCCCAGGGCACCACGGGCAGCCACCGCCAGGAACTCATGGTCGGCCTGTTCAAGGACGGGCGCGGCGTGTTCAACGGAACCGCCCTCAAGGAGGCGTTGGACTTGATCGAAGCACTCGCACTGACCGAGGACGTACAGCCCGTCCACATCCGCGTCGCCCCTGGATTCGACGGGGCGACGTGGCTCGACCTGGGCCGCAACGACGGACAGTCCGTCCGCATCCACCCCACCGGCTGGAACATCGCCATCCCCGACCCGCGCGAGGTGTGCTGGCGACGCACCCAGCTCACCGGGGAACTGCCCCTGCCGGCCAAAGACACCGACGACAAGGGCATCGATCTCCTGCTCAGGCTGTGCAACTTCGCAAGCGCGGAGACCGAATGCCTGGCCATCGCCTGGCTCATCGGCTGCCTGGGGCCGTCCGTGCCCGTCCCCGCCCCCTTCCTCACCGGCCCCCAGGGCGCCGGCAAGTCCACCGGCGGGCGAATGCTCGTGCGGATCATCGAGGGCATGAGCGGCGACCTGCGCCGAGCACCGAAGGATGAGGAGAACCTGATCGCGGCCGTGGCGGCCGGATGGGTCACCGCCCTGGACAACCTCTCCCACATGACCCCGGACCTGTCCGACGCCATGTGCTGCATCGTCACCGGCGCCGAGAACGTCAAGCGCGCCCTGTACACCGACGGGGACGTGGTCCGCGCTCGCTACCGCCGCCCCATGCTGCTGACCGGCATCGACGTGGGCGTCATCCGGCCCGACCTCGCCGAACGCCTCCTCCCGTTGCGCCTGGAGCGTCCCGGTGTCCGGCGCACGGAAGCGGAGCTATGGGCGGAGTACGCAGAGGGCCTGCCGGTCGTTCTCGGGTCCTTGCTCGATCTCACCGTCAAGGTCCGTGCGGCTGAGGCAGAGACCCCTACCGACCTGCGGATGGCGGACTTCGCGCACCTGTGCGCGCAGCTCGACGCGGCGACCGGCCTGGGCGCGCTCACCGCCTACCGGACCAGCTTGGACGACCTGAACGACGACGTGATCGAGGGCGACCTCCTCGCGCAGACCGTCCTCAGGCATGCCGACACCCTTGAGGTGGGCGCAGAGCAGCGGATGACCTCCACCGAGTGGCTACACCACCTCAGTCGCTTCTACAGCAGTGACGAACTGCGTCCCCTGCCCAAGGGGTGGCCGACCACGGGCAAAGTCCTCTCCGACCGGCTCAAGCGCCTCCAGCCGACCCTTGCCGCACGCGGTGTCCTCATCGACTCGGGCCGCACCAGCGAGGGCCGCTACCTCGAAATGACCCGCCTGCAAGCCCCGCCACCGCACGAGGAGAAGCGGATGTTCTGACCCGCGCCCGCACGATTGTCCGGACAAGCAAGAGGAGCACCACCGGCCCGGCGTGCTCCTCTTGCTGTTCGGCGGCGCCGCCGCCCTGCGATGGTCGCGCCGCGCAGCGGCTCCTTCTTCACGCTTGAAGCCGCACCGCACCACAACAGACACCCCCTCTTTTGTCCTAAGAGGGAAGACGCTGCGTCATCTGCGTCATGCAGGCCGAAAAACGGAACCTGACCTGCGGCTACAGCCATGACGCAGACGGCGGGCTCTGCGTCATCCTGCGTCATCTGCGTCATTCAATGACGCAGCCCATTACGCGCCGATGACGCACCCCCAAACCACTGCGTCACACAAAACCGCAGGTCAGAAACCCAAATGACGCTGATGACGCAATGACGCAGAAATCCGCACCTCGGACACACGCGGCCCCGGCCACAAGCCCAACTCCCCGAAGAGGAGGCACCCCGGATGAGCACCGCCATTGCTGCTCCCGTCGACCGACTGCTGTACAAGCCCGAGGAGGCAGCCGAAGCGCTCGCCATCGGCCGCTCCACCGTTTACGAGCTGATGGCCGAAGGCGCCCTGAAGTACATCAAGTTGGGCCGAACGCGCCGGATTCGCCGTACGGACCTTGAGGCCTACGTGAAGAGCCTTGTCCCGCTGCCCAACTGAACAGAACCCGCCCCAAGGCGCCCCGAGCTGAAGCTCGGGGCGCCTTCCCCATGGAGGAGTACATGAGCCCCCGCAAGCCCAACATGGAGTCGTCCGTCTATCTCGGTGGCGACGGCTGGTGGCACGGNCCGTCTATCTCGGTGGCGACGGCTGGTGGCACGGACGCGTCACGATGGGCGTGAAGAACGACGGCAGCCCCGATCGTCGTCATCGACGCGCCAAGACCGAGCCCGAGCTCCTCCGCAAGGTGAGAGAGTTGGAGCGCCTTCGCGACGAGGGGCGGGCGCCCGCCGCCGGCCGCAAGCCGACCGTGGCCAAGTGGATGGAGACGTACCTCACCGACATCGCCAGCCTGAAACTGAAGCCGCGTTCGCTGGACGACTACTGGTCCAAGACCCGCAACGACATCGTTCCGGGGGTCGGTCAGCACCGCATCGACAAGCTTCAGCCGGAGCATCTGGAACGGATGTATCGGGCCATGCTCGACGCGGGCCACGCTCCGTCGCACGTGGTCAAGGTGCACCGCATCCTGTCTCGCGCCCTGAAGATCGCCCACCGCCGTCGAATGATCGGCGAGAACGTCGCCACGCTCGTGGACCCGCCGACCGTCGAGGAAACGGAGGCAAACCCGTTCACGCGGGAGGAAGCGAAGGCGTTCTTGGAGGCGGCAGCCAAACGCCCCACGTTCATGCGGTGGATCGTCGGCGTCGGCATGGGCTTCCGGCAGGGCGAGACGCTGGGGCTGCGCTGGCCCTACGTCGACCTTGAGGCGGAGCTATTCCATCCCCAGTGGCAGTTGCAGCGCCTCAAATGGCGGCATGGTTGCCCGAACCCGCACGCGTGCGGGGTACGTCTTCACCGATTCGAGGCGTGCCCGCCGGCCTGCGCCACACACCGCAACTACAAGCGCGGCTGCCCGAAGCCGTGCCCGAAAGGCTGTACCGGGCACGCGAGCGCTTGCCCGGAACGTAAGGGCGGTGGTCTGGTCTTCACTCGTCCCAAGACGAAGAAGAGCACGAACCCCGTGCCGATCCCTCCAGCGTTCCTCCCCTACGTGGCGGAACACCGGGTGGCACAAGAGGAGATGCGGACCGCAGCCGGAGAGCTGTGGCAGGAGCACAAGGTCGTGTTCTCCAGGCCGGACGGCCGGCCGCTCGACCCGCGGGCCGATTGGGAGGAGTTCAAGGAGCTGCTGGCGGAGGCGGGCATCGACGACCGTCGACTGTACGACGGGAGCCGTCACACCGCAGGCACGATCCTCAACGAGTTGGGCGTGGACATGCCCACGATCATGGAGATCCTGAGGCACACCCAGATCAGCCAGACCCGCCGCTACGTGAAGGGGCGATCGCACCTGTCGAAGGACGCGATGGCCCGGATGGGGAACGCCTTCATGCCTCGGCAGGAACCCGCATCTGAGACCAGAACTGAGACCGTGGGCAGCAAGGCGGCACGTTCCCGGCGCCGCCGCCGCATCCAGTAAAAGCAAAAGCCCCAGGTCACGGCGAGTGAGTCCTGAGGCTTCTACAGAGCCGCCTTCGGGATTCGAACCCGAGACCTACGCATTACGAGTGCGTTGCTCTGGCCAACTGAGCTAAGGCGGCGTGGTGCGCGGCCCAGTCTACACATCGCTGAGGGGTGCTCTGTAACCCGTTTAGGGGCTGGTCAGAGGAGGACGGTGGAGTGGGCCGGTCGGCGGGTGGCGGGTGTGAGGGGGGTCACTTGCAGCGTTTGCCCTTGGGCGGGACGGTGCCTTCGACGAGGTAGGTGTTGATCGCGGTGTCGATGCAGTCGCTGCCGCGGCCGTAGGCGGTGTGGCCGTCGCCGTCGTAGGTGAGGAGGGTGGCGCTGGAGAGCTGGGAGGCGAGGGCCTTGGCCCAGACGTAGGGGGTGGCCGGGTCGCGGGTGGTGCCGACGACGAGGATCGGGGCGGCGCCCTTGGCCACGATGCGGTGGGCCGTGCCGGTGGGCTTGACCGGCCAGTAGCCGCAGTTCAGGGAGGCCCAGGCGAAGCTCTCGCCGAAGACCGGGGAGGCCTTGCGGAAGCTGGGCAGGGCGGCCCGGACCTGGTCGGGGGTGGTGAAGGCGGACGGGAGGTCGAGGCAGTTGACGGCGGGGTTGGCGTACATCTGGTTGGCGTAGGCGCCCGAGGGGTCACGCTCGTAGTAGCTGTCGGAGAGGGTGAGCAGCCCGCGGCCGTTGCCGGCCTTGGCCTGGGCGAGGTACTGGCGCAGGACGGGCCAGGCCCGGTTGTCGTACATGGCGGCGATGACGCCCGTGGTGGCGAGGGATTCGGTGAGCTTGCGGGTCTCGTCCGTTTCCGCCGGATGGGCGTCGAGCTTCTTGAAGAGGGCGGAGAGCTGCCGGCCGGCGTCCTGGACGCTCTTGGTGCCGAGCGGGCAGTCCTTCCGCTTGATGCACTCCTTGGCGAACGCCGTGAAGGCGGTGTTGAAGCCGGCGGTCTGGTCGATGTTGATGGTGCGGCTGTCCAGCGCCGGGTTCATGGCACCGTCGAGGACCATGCGGCCGACCCGGGACGGGTAGAGGCCGGCATAGGTCGCGCCGAGGAAGGTGCCGTACGAGGAGCCCACATAGTTGAGCTTCTGGTCGCCCAGGACGGCGCGCAGCACGTCCATGTCGCGGGCGGCCTCGATCGTGGAGACGTGCGGGAGCAGCTTGCCGGAGTGGGCCTCACAGCCCTTGGCGAAGTTGCGGTAGGCGGTGGTGAGCTTGTTGACCTCGGCCGGTGAGTCCGGGGTCTGGTCGGTCTGGGTGTAGCGGTCCATCTGCTTGTTGGAGAGACACTCGACCGGCTCGCTGCGGGCCACACCGCGCGGATCCATCGCCACCATGTCGTAGCGCGCGCGGACCGCCGCGGGCTGTGGCGCGTACTGCTCGAGATAGTCGATCGCCGAACCGCCGGGGCCGCCCGGATTCACCATGAGGGAGCCGATCCGGCTGCCGGGGCCGGTGGCCTTCTTGCGGGCCACCGCAAGCTTCAGGTCCGTGGCCGCGCCGGGCTTGGTGTAGTCCAGGGGCGCCTTCAGCGTCGCGCACTCGAAGCCGGCCACCCCGCAGGGATGCCAGCTCAGCTTCTGGTCGTAGTACGGACGCAGATTGGCCGGGGTGGCCGCCGGGAGGGGCGCGAGGGAGGCATCGTCGGCGGGGCGTTGGGCGCCGGCCTCCGCCGTGCGCCCCGGGGACGCCGCGGCGTCGGAGGACGAACTCCCCGAGGAGCAGCCGGAGATCAGCAGAGCGGTGGCCGCGAGGGCGGCGGCGGAGGTGCGGAGCAGTCGGCTGGTGGCCATGGGCGGTCCCTTGGTCTTGGTCCCTGAGGTGCGGTGTCAGTCCCTGAAGTGCGGTGTCAGTCCCTGGAGGGTTGTGGTGGTGCGGAGCTGCGGTCGCGGTGCCGGGCAGCCGTCCCCGTGCTGCGGTCGGCTTGGTGTGGTGGCGACGGCTTGGTGCGGTCGCGACCGCTTCGGTGGCGAGGTGAGGGCGGATGAGCAGTGACGGGTCCGAACGGAGAGTATCCGGGTGGGGACCTTGAGTGTCGACTCTCCGTTCTCTTCGGGGTGAGTGAGTGGACGGCGGACGGGCCGCGGTCCGGTGGGGTCAGCCGGCTCGGAGGGCCACCGTCATGGCTTCGACGGCGAGCAGGGGCGCCACATTGCGGTCCAGGGCATCGCGGCAGGCGATCACCGCTTCTATCCGGCGGAGGGTGCGCTCCGGGGTCGAGCCGGCGGCGATGCGCTGGACGCTGTCGCGCACCTCGTCGTTGGCGAGCGGGACCGAGGCGCCCATCTGGAGGGCGAGGACATCGCGGTAGAAGCCGGTGAGGTCGACCAGGGCCAGGTCGAGGCTGTCGCGCTGGGTGCGGGTCGAGCGGCGCTTCTGCTTGTCCTGGAGCTCCTTCATGGCGCCGGCCGTGCCGCGCGGCAGCCGTCCTCCGGTCCCGGCGACGGCGCCGAGCGCGGCGCGCAGCTCCTCGGTCTCCTTGGTGTCGACCTCCTCGGCGACCTGCTTGGCGTCCTCGCCCGCGGCATCGATCAGCTCCTGGGCGGCCTTGAGGCAGCCGCCGATGTCGTCGATGCGGAGCGGGAGTTTGAGCACGGCGGCGCGACGGGCGCGGGCGCGCTCGTCGGTGGCCAGGCGGCGGGCCCGGCCGATATGGCCCTGGGTGGCGCGGGCGGCCAGGTCGGCGGCCGCCGGGTCGATGCCGTCGCGCCGTACGAGGACGTCGGCGACCGCGCCGACCGGCGGCGTACGCAGGGTGAGGTGGCGGCAGCGGGAGCGGATGGTGGGGAGGACGTCCTCGATGGAGGGGGCGCACAGCAGCCAGACCGTACGGGGCGCGGGCTCCTCGACGGCCTTGAGGAGGACATTGCCGGCGCCTTCGGTCAGCCGGTCCGCATCCTCCAGGACGATCACTTGCCAGCGCCCGCCGGCCGGGGAGAGCGAGGATCGGCGGACCAGGTCGCGGGTTTCCTTGACGCCGATGGACAGCAGGTCCGTACGGACGATCTCGACGTCGGCGTGCGTGCCGATCAGGGCGGTGTGGCAGCCGTCGCAGAAGCCGCAGCCGGGGGCGCCGCCGAGGGCGCGGTCCGGGCTGACGCACTGCAGGGCGGCGGCGAAGGCACGGGCCGCGGTGGACCGGCCGGAGCCGGGCGGGCCCGTGAACAGCCAGGCGTGCGTCATCTGGGAGGCGCCGGTCCGGTCGGCGGAAGGCGGCGCCGGCTGCTCACCGGGCCGGGCCTCGCGTGCCATGTGTGCCGCGTGCTCCGCGGTGACGATGGCGTCCGCATCGCGTGCGGCCGCGGCCAGCTGCGCCGTCAACCGGTCCTGGCCGACCACGTCGTCCCATACCGCCATCGCTGCCTGCCGTTCCTGATCCGTTCGGTCCTGCTCGTGCGTGCGGAGTGCGAGCGCACACGGGCCCACACTCCGCGCGTTGCTCCGCGCTTGACCCATTGTGGTGCAACCCACTGACAAACGAATCCGGAAGCCGGTTCCGAGCGGGCGGCCGGCACCGGCCCGGAACGCGTCCGGAACCGGAAAACGGCCGTGGCCGCAGCATCTCTGCTACGGCCACGGCCGGTGGTACGGGGCTTCCCGTTCGGCTAGCGGCGCCGACCCCGGCCGTCGCGACGGCCGTCGTCACCCGCGCCGCCGTCCGCGTCCTCGTCGTCGCGCGGGCCGAGCAGCTCGTCGGCGAGCGTGGGCAGATCGTCCAGCGGGGTCTCCTCCGCCCATTCGGGGCGGGGGCGGCTGCGCTGCGGGGTCTCCGCGGGGCGGCACGTTGCCGGGTCGATCTGCGGGAGTTCGCGGGTGCGCTCGATGCCGGAATCGGCGGCGGGGGCCGAGGGCTGCCCCGACGCCGTACCCGTCATGCCGTTTGCGCCGTTCGCGTGGGTCGCGCCGCTCGGAGCCTCCTTGCGGAACATCCACGGCGGCACGCGGTCGGCGGGGTCGTCGCCCCGTACGTCATCGCTCCGCACGCCCCCGTCCCGTACGGGCGGCAGCACGGTGGTCTCCTCGACGTCCGAGCCGCGCCCAGAGGTGTCACGGGCATCCCGAACGGGCGGCAGCACCGTCGTCTCCTCGACGTCCGAGCCACGCCCACGGGTGTCACGGGCATCCCGAACGGGCGGCAGCACCGTCGTCTCCTCGACGTCCGAGCCGCGCCCACGGGTGTCACGGGCATCCCGTACCGGCGGCAGCACAGCCGTCTCATCCGCCGCACGGGACACATCGTCGCGCCGCTCGGTCCGCGCCTCGGACCCGCCGTCGCCCTCCCCCAGCCGCTTGCGCAGATCCGCCACCGCCGTCTCCGCGGTGGGCGCCTCTGCTGCCACGGCCGCCTCGGCCGCCGCCCTGGCCTCCGCGGCAGCCGCCGCTTCGGCCGCCGCCACCCGGGCCTGTTCGGCGCGGAGCAGGGCCTCCTCGGCCTTGCGCTGCTTCTCCAGGCGGCGCTCCTCGGCCTCCTGGCGCAGCCGCGCCTCTTCCTCGTGCTGCTTGCGCAGCCGCTCCTGCTCGGCCTGGCGGGTCCGCTCCTCGGCCTCCCGCCGCAGCCGCTCCACCTCCGCGGCCTGACGGGCCTCCTCGGCACGCTGCCGGGCCTCGGCCGCCTGGCGGGCGGCCTCCAGCGCCTTGGCCTGCTCGGCCTCCTGGCGCTTGCGCTCCTCCTCCTCGGCGCGCAGCTTGGCGAGCTGCTCCTGGCGCTCACGCTCCAGGCGCGCCTCCTCGGCCTTGCGCGCGGCCTCCTCCTCGGCCTTGCGGCGGGCCTCTTCCTCGGCCGCCTTACGGGCCTCGGCCTGCGCCTTGACCTCGGCTTCGGACAGCGGGAGCACCTGGTCGAGACGGTGGCGTACGACGGTGGTGACGTCTTCCGGCTCCTGCCCGGCGTCGACGACCAGATAGCGCGCCGGGTCGGCGGCGGCCAGGGTCAGGAAGCCGGTCCGTACCCGCTGGTGGAATTCGGCGGGCTCGGACTCCAGCCGGTCGGGTGCCTCGGTGAAGCGCTCGCGAGCGGTCTCGGGGGAGACGTCGAGCAAGACGGTCAGGTGCGGGACCAGGCCGTCCGTTGCCCAGCGGTTGATCCGGGCGATCTCCGTGGGCGCGAGGTTGCGCCCGGCGCCCTGGTAGGCGACCGAGGAGTCGATGTACCGGTCGGTGATGACGATCGCGCCGCGCTCCAGGGCGGGCCGGACGACGCTGTTGACGTGCTCGGCCCGGTCGGCGGCGAACATCAGCGCCTCCGCACGGTCGGAGAGCCCGGACGTCGAGACGTCCAGGATGATCGAGCGCAGTCGTTTCCCGATGGCGGTGGCGCCCGGCTCGCGGGTCACCACGACCTCGTGGCCCTTGCCGCGGATCCACTCCGCGAGCGCCTCGACCTGGGTGGACTTACCGGCGCCGTCGCCGCCTTCCAGGGCGATGAAGAAGCCGGTGGGGGCGGGCGCCTGGTCCGGGTCGCCGCCGCGCAGCGCCTCCCGCAGATCGCGCCGCAGCGGTACGCCCTGACGGTCGTCGACCTTGCCGAGCACCAAGGCGGCGACCGGCAACAGCAGCGCGCCGACCAGCATCAGGGTGTAGGCGGCGCCGCCGTACGCGAAGTCGAAGGTGTCGTTGCCGAGGTGGTGCGGGCCGATGACGGCCGCGAGCAGCGGCGCGACGATGGCGGCCAGCGCGACCGCGAGCCGTACGACGGCGTGCAGATGCTCGGTCGTACGGGCGGTGCGGGATTCCTCGGACTCCTGCTCCAGCAGGACGTGCCCCGTATTGGCGGAGATTCCGGCGCCGATACCGGCCAGCAGGGCGAGCAGCAGCACCGTCGTCGAGTCCGGGACCAGCCCCATGGCCAGCAGCGCCACGCCGGTGGCGGCCACCGCGAGGGCGAGCAGCCGGCGCCGCGAGAGGGCGGGCAGCACCCGCTGGGCGCCGCGGATGCCGACGGCCGTACCGCCGGTCAGCGCGAGCACCAGGAGCGCGAAGGCGGCCGGTCCGCCGGAGAGGTCGAAGGCGTGCAGAACAGCCAGCGAGACGGCCGCGGCGATCGCGGCGGCCACCGCGGCGCAGGCCAGCACCAGCAGCGGGATCGCGCCCGTACGGCCCTTGTCGGCGGCCGGCCGGGACGTGCCGTTCTCCGCCTTCTCGCCCTGCCCCGGCGCTCCGGTCCTCGCACCGGCGCTCTTCGGGCGGCGCAGCCCCTCCAGAGGGGAGCGCGGCCGCGGTGTCTGCACACCGGGGAGTTCGATGAAGTAGAGGATCGATACGGAGGCGGCGAACAGACCGGCGGCGACGTACGAGCCGAGCGCGACCTGGTGGAGGTGGAACCAGTCGATGCCGGTGCCCAGCAGCTTGCTGATGAGCGTGACGACCACCAGGGCGGCGGCCGCGATCGGCAGCGAGACGAAGGTGGTGCGCAGCGAGAGGCGGCGCAGGGCGTCCATGTTGTCGGGCAGCGGCCGCACCGCGGCGCCCTCGGGGGGAGGCGTGGGCAGCAGTCCGGGCGCCGCGCTCTCCCGGGCGACGGTCCAGAAGCGTTCGCCGACGCCGGTGACGAAGACCGTGACCAGCAGCCAGGCCAGTGCGTCGGTCGGCGTCCAGTCGATCCACAGGGGGGCGACGACCAGCAGCGCGAGCCGCAGCACATCCGCGCCGATCATGGTCCAGCGCCGGTCCAGCGGCCCGGAGGGCGCTGTCAGCGCGGACAGCGGACCCAGCAGAACGGCTCCGAAGAGCAGCATCGCCAGCATCCGGGCCGCGAAGACCGCGGTGACCGCGAGGGCGGCGCCGCGATAGCCACCACCGAAGACGGCCTCGCCTCCCAGTGGTACGTACAGCGCCGCCTGAAGGGCGAGGAGTACCAGGACAAGCATGGACAGGGCATCGCCGATGCCCCCGACAAATTGGGCGCTCCACAGTCGCTTCATCGGGGGGAAGCGGAGCAGGGCTCGCACGGCGCGCTCGCGGGAATCCGCCGCTAGGGCGCCTGAAGTGGGGGTCACGACCGTTGGCTGCTCGGCACGCGTCATCCCGCCAGCCTATCGGGACGACCCACACCGTCGGGCGCCCGCCCGAACAAATGGGCGGGCCCGACGGAACGTGTCCGTCTTGCCCGCCCTTGTCCTGCGCTTTTCGACCGGCGGCACCCGCCGGTGCGACCTCAGTCCTCGGTCGGCGCCGCCGTCTTCTTCGCCGCCGCCGTCTTCGCGGTGGCCTTCTTGGCGGTCGTCTTCTTCGCCGTGGTCGTCTTCTTCGCCGCGGTCTTCTTGGCGACCGTCTTCTTCGCGGCCGTCTTCTTCGCCGGCGCCTTCTTGGCCACCGTCTTCTTCGCGGTCTTCTTCGCCGGACCCTTGGCGCGCTTCTCCGCCAGCAGCTCGTAACCCCGCTCGGCGGTGATCGTCTCGACGTCGTCGTCCCGCCGCAGCGTCGCATTGGTCTCGCCGTCGGTGACATACGCACCGAAGCGGCCGTCCTTGACCACCACGGGCTTGCCGCTCACCGGGTCCGTGCCCAGTTCCTTCAGCGGCGGCTTGGCGGCGGCCCGCCCGCGCTGCTTGGGCTGTGCGTAGATCACCAGCGCCTCGTCGAGGGTGATCGAGAAGAGCTGCTCCTCGTTCTCCAGGGAGCGCGAGTCGGTGCCCTTCTTGAGGTACGGGCCGTAGCGGCCGTTCTGCGCGGTGATCTCCACGCCTTCGGCGTCCTTGCCCACGACGCGCGGCAGCGACATCAGCTTGAGCGCGTCCTCCAGGGTCACCGTGTCCAGGGACATCGACTTGAAGAGCGAGGCGGTACGCGGCTTGACCGCGTTCTTGCCCGTCTTCGGCGTGCCCTCGGGCAGGATCTCGGTGACGTACGGGCCGTAGCGGCCGTCCTTGGCGACGATCTGGTGGCCGCTCTCCGGATCCATGCCCAGCTCGAAGTCGCCGCTCGGCTTGGCCAGCAGCTCCTCCGCGTACTCGACCGTCAGCTCGTCGGGTGCGAGATCGTCGGGGACATCGGCGCGCTGATGGCCCTCGGAGTCCTTCTCGCCGCGCTCGACGTACGGGCCGTAGCGGCCGACCCGCAGCGTGATGTCGTCGCCGACCGGGAAGGACGAGATCTCCCGGGCGTCGATCGCGCCCAGGTCCTCGACCAGCTCCTTCAGGCCGCCGAGGTGGTCGCCGTCGCCGTTGCCGGCGTCCGACGCGGCACCCTCGGCCTCGCCCTCGCCGAAGTAGAAGCGCCGCAGCCACGGCACGGCCTGCGCCTCACCGCGGGCGATGCGGTCAAGATCGTCCTCCATCTTGGCGGTGAAGTCGTAGTCGACCAGCCGGCCGAAGTGCTTCTCCAGGAGGTTGACCACCGCGAAGGAGAGGAACGACGGGACGAGCGCGGTGCCCTTCTTGAAGACATAGCCGCGGTCGAGGATCGTGCCGATGATCGACGCATATGTCGACGGGCGGCCGATCTCGCGCTCTTCCAGCTCCTTGACCAGCGTGGCCTCGGTGTAGCGGGCGGGCGGCTTGGTGGCGTGCCCGTCGGCGGTGATCTCCCGTGCGGCCAGCGCCTCGCCCTCGGCGACCTGCGGCAGCCGGCGCTCGCGGTCGTCCAGCTCCGCGTTCGGGTCGTCGGCGCCCTCCACGTAGGCCTTCAGGAAGCCGTGGAAGGTGATCGTCTTGCCGGACGCGCTGAACTCGACGTCCCGGCCGTCGGCGGCCCGGCCACCGATCTTGACCGTGACGGAATTACCGGTCGCGTCCTTCATCTGGGAGGCGACGGTCCGCTTCCAGATCAGCTCGTAGAGCCTGAACTGGTCGCCGGTCAGACCGGTCTCCGCGGGGGTGCGGAAGCGGTCGCCGGAGGGGCGGATCGCCTCGTGCGCCTCCTGGGCGTTCTTGACCTTGCCGGCGTACGTGCGCGGCTTGTCCGGCAGGTAGTTCGCGCCGTACAGGTGCGTCACCTGCGCCCGGGCCGCGGCGACCGCGGTGTCCGAGAGCGTGGTGGAGTCCGTACGCATATAGGTGATGAAGCCGTTCTCGTACAGCTTCTGCGCCACCTGCATGGTGGCCTTGGCGCCGAAGCCGAGCTTGCGGCTGGCCTCCTGCTGGAGGGTGGTCGTACGGAACGGGGCGTACGGCGAGCGGCGGTACGGCTTGGACTCGACCGAGCGCACCGCGAAGTCGGTGTTCTCCAGGGCGGCGGCGAGCGCGCGGGCGTTCGCTTCGTCCAGATGGAGCACATCGGTCTTCAGCTGCCCGTTGGGGCCGAAGTCGCGGCCCTGGGCGATACGGCGGCCGTCGACGGTGTTCAGCCGGGCGGTCAGCGTCGAGGGGTCGCTGGCGTCGCCGGCCCGGCCGGTGGCAAAGATGCCGGTCAGGTCCCAGTACTCGGCGGAGCGGAAGGCGATGCGCTCGCGCTCCCGCTCGACGACGAGACGGGTCGCGACGGACTGCACCCGGCCGGCCGACAGCCGCGGCATGACCTTCTTCCACAGGACCGGCGAGACCTCGTAGCCATAGAGGCGGTCGAGGATACGGCGGGTCTCCTGGGCGTCGACCAGCTTCTGGTTCAGTTCGCGCGGATTGGCCACGGCCTCGCGGATCGCGTCCTTGGTGATCTCATGGAAGACCATCCGGTGGACCGGGACCTTGGGCTTGAGGATCTCCTGGAGGTGCCAGGCGATGGCCTCGCCCTCGCGGTCCTCATCGGTGGCGAGGTAGAGCTCGTCGGATTCGGCCAGCAGCTCCTTGAGCTTCTTGACCTGGTCCTTCTTATCGCTGTTGACCACATAGATCGGCTGGAAGTCGGCGTCGACGTTCACGCCGAGCCGGGCCCAGGGCTCGCCCTTGTACTTCGCCGGGACCTCTGCCGCGCCATTGGGCAGGTCGCGGATGTGCCCCACGCTGGCCTCGACCACATAGCCAGGGCCGAGGTAGCCCTTGATCGTCTTCGCCTTGGCAGGCGACTCGACGATGACAAGTCGGCGGCCGCCGCCCTCTGTGGCTTCGTTGGTCGGGGACAACTTCGCTCTTCTCTCCGGTCGACGCTGGAAATGCCCCCCGGCCGGACGCCGGGGTGCACTGCGGTGACGCTTGACGCTGCGGAGTGTGACGGTACCTCCCGCCCCCGTGTCAAACGGAAAAACCCCGCAACGCCACTCGAACGGTAACCCGACTACATGCCTTCATGCCGCCCGGACCACATCAGCCGCATCATCACGGGCCCTGGGACAGGTTTGTCGATCATGGCGGGTCCGCGACGCTCCCCGGCATCCTGCCCGGCCACCCCCCGTGCGACGCGGTCCCCGCGCCGTCGGCGATCTCACACAGTGACGGAAACCCGACGGTACGCAGGTCGCGCGGGTCACCCGCGGCGCCGTCCAAGGGCCAGGCGACTGTCACAAGGCGGCCCCGGATGCTGTCATCGCCTTGATACAGCACGTAAGCGGGCTGGCAGGATGGAGACGGCACGGCTCGCCGCTCGAGCCGAGTACTGCCGTCATCACGCACTATCGGGGGGAAGATCACCCATGGCGAACCAGTACCCCGGACCGCCACCGGAACAGCCGGAACAGCCGGGCCACAATCCGTACGCCACGCCGCCGGGCGGTCAGCCCGCCGACGCCGGTTACGGATACCCGCAGGGCGGCCGCCCCGGGGACCCCGGATACGGCTATCCGCAGGCCGGTTCGCAGCCTCCCCCGCCCGGTTTCCCGCCGAGCGCGCCCCCGAGCGCACCGGTGCCGCCGGCGCCCGGCGGATTCCAGGCCGGGCCGCAGATCGGCGGAATGTCGCTGTCGCTCGGCGATATAGCGGTGAGCGGCGACACGATCATGACGCCGGCCGGGCCGATGCCGCTCAAGGGCGCGGTGTGGACGGCGACCGACATGTCGCGGACGGAGGAGAAGATGCCGGCGCATGCGGTCGTGCTCGCCATCGTCTTCTTCCTCTTCTGTCTGCTCGGTCTGCTCTTCCTGCTGATGAAGGAGCGGGTGACGACCGGGTTCGTGCAGGTCACGGTCAACAGCGGGGGCCGGCACCACTCCACGATGGTCCCGGTGCAGTCGCGCGAGCAGGTGATGTTCGTGCTCAACCAGGTCAACTACGCCAGGTCGCTGAGCGTGTGAGCCCGCTCGAACCTGCCGGGCCCACCGGGGCGTCGATCCGGACCCGCACCGTCCGCCGAGCGTCGATCGCGCTCGGCATCGGTGCGGCGGCCGCCGTCTACCTCTGGCACACCGATCCGCACCGGCCCGGGCAGCTGCTGATCCCCTGCCCGTTCAAATGGGCCACCGGGCTGCTGTGCCCGGTGTGCGGCGGAACCCGGATGGCCTACGACCTGATGCACGGCGACGTGGTGACGGCCTTCCACGACAACGCCGTGCTGCTCACCCTGGGCATCCCGGCCGCGGCGTACTTCCTCGCACGCTGGCTGGTCGCGGGCCTCCGCGGACGCGCCTACCGGCCAGGGCTGACGGCCCGCGGCAATGCCGTGGTGCTGGGCATTGCCGCGGTGTGGATGGTCGGGCGCAACCTCGTGGGTTAGGGCGCGTCTTGCAGGGCCACCGGGCCCGACACGACACGCCCCGGGGCGCGCCCTGGCGGTCCGGCCGTGGCGCGGACCGCCCCGCGTCAGCGGACGGTGACGGTGACCACCGGCGAGACCGTGCTGCCGGCGCCGATACGGAGCTGGTTGACGCCCTTGAGGCCCAGCTTGACCCGCACCGAGTACGAACCGCTTGCGTTGACCGGCGACTGGGCGGGCAGCGAGACCCACTTGACGCCCTGCTTCTGCTGGACGGTGACCTTGGTGCCCGCAGTGATGCCCTTGGCGACGCCGGAGATCCGGAACTCCTGCCAGGCGTTGACCGTAGTGGCGCTGGCCTTGGCCGTCAGCGTCGCCGCGGCCGGTGCGGTGGCCACGATCGGCGCGGGCGAGTGGAGGTCCTTCGGTGCGGCGAATGCGGCGGCCGAGCCTCCGGCGAGCAGGGAGACGGCGACGACGCCGACGGCGGCGAAGCGAAGTGCACGGTTCATGGAGAGTCCTCACTGACGGTCTGTGGCCTGTTGGTGACCTTCACTGAGGAACATGGGCTGACAGGCCGCGAAAGTTCCCTCGTACCGCCCTCCACCGGCCAACTGCGACAGAACTGGCCGGAAGTGAACGTAGCGCCCCGCAAAAGCAGTTGAGAAACAGCTCCCGGCTGCCCGTCGGCCGCGGCTACAATCCGGCCAGCAACCAGCACCCCGTGGTCAGGAACAGCGCTCCGGCCAGCAGCGCCGCGACGGCGGCGACCGGCCGGCTGACGCCGTCGGCGACCGGCATGCCGGTCCGCACGCATACGCCCGTCCACACCAGCAGTCCGGCGCCGAACAGCGCGAACGCCGTACCGGCGAACGCCTCGGGTCCACTCTCCATGCGGGCAGCGTGGCACTCCAGGGCGGCCTCCCGGCGAACGCCGGATGAACGACTTCCGCTTGTCCCGTACGGATCCCTCCCCCGCGGCCCCTGTCCCGTACGGTTCCCTCCCCCCTTGCCCCCGTCAGTCCCCCGCGGCCACCGGCTCCAGGAACCCCTGCTCGATCAGCGTCCGGATCGAGGCCGGCGTACGGTCCCGCAGCAGGACCGGATCCTCGCCGACGAGTTGGGCGATGGCGTCCAGAATCCGCCCGGCGGGCAGCGAGCCGTCACACACACCGGCGAAGCCCGCACCGACCGTGTCGACCTTCGTAGCCCGCCGCATCCCGCGGTTCTGACGCAGCACCACATGCTCGGGGTCCTCCGCCCCGGGCAGCCCGACCTGCTCCTGCACCACCTCGTCGGCGAGCCGGAAGTGGCCGGCCAGCAGCGCCGCGTCGTCCGTGGCCCGCAGATAGTCCTGGCGGTCGAAGTGCCGTACGACCGACTCCCCCAGCGGCTGTTCGACCGGGTGCGGCCATTCCTCGACCGTGATCGACGGAGTGTCGGACCCGGACTTGCGCAGCGTGATCCAGCCAAAACCGACGGCCTTGGTCTTGCGCGCCTCGAATTCGTCGAGCCAGGAGTCGTACCGCGCGGCGTACGTCTCGTCACCGGCGCGATGGTCGCCGGCATCGCGCAGCCACAGCTCGGCGTACTGGGTGATGTCCTGCACCTCGCGCTGCACGATCCAGGCGTCGCAGCCCCGCGGCACCCAGGAGCGCAGCCGGTCGCGCCACTCCTCGCCCTCCACATGCTGCCAATTGGCCAGCAGCTGGCAGTATCCGCCGTCGTTGAGGTACGTGGCGGACTGCTGGACGAGCGTCCGGCACAGGTCGTCGCCGCCCATCCCGCCGTCCCGGTACGTGAGCCGGGCGCCGGGCGAGATCACGAACGGCGGGTTGGACACGATCAGGTCGTGCGTCTCCGCCCCCTGCTTCGCCGGCGGGCCCCCCGCCCCGACCGGCTCGAACAGCGAGCCGTCCCGCAGATCCGCGGCCGGCGCCCCGGAGAGCGCCAGCGTCAGCGCGGCGATCCGCAGTGCCCGGGGGTTGAGGTCGGTGGCCGTGACGCGGGTGGCGTGCTGGGCGGCGTGCAGCGCCTGGATGCCGGAGCCCGTACCCAGGTCGAGCGCCTTGGCGACGGGCCTGCGCACCGTGATCCCGGCGAGGGTCGTGGACGCACCGCCGACGCCGAGCACCAGCTGCGCGCGCTCGGCCTCACCGGCGCCCCGGATGCCGCCGGCGCCGCCGACCGCGCAGCCCAGGTCGGAGACGATCCACCAGTCCTGCCCCTCGGGGCCGCCGTACGGGCGGACGTCCACACTGGCGCGCAGTTCGTCGCCGTCCTGCACCAGCCAGCCGTCGGCGAGGCAGTCCTCGACCGGCAGCGCCGCCTGCGCCCGCCGCAGCTCCACCGGACGCTGCAACAGGAACAGCCGCACCAGGGTCTCCAGCGGGCTGTCGCCGCGCGTCGCCCGCAGTGCGGGGACGGTCTCGCTGCGCGCCAGTGCGGCATAGGCCGGCGCGCCGAGCAGGTCCAGCAGCCCGTCGGCGGTGAAGGCGGCGGTCTGCAGCGCCTCACGCAGCCGGGCGGTGCGGGCGGTGCTCTCGGGGTCCTGGGCATCTGCGGTGGGGAGGTGCGTACTCACGCCCACCATTGTCGGCCCTGCCACTGACAATCGGCGACGGCCCGGCGCCACGCCCGTCTCGGGCGCGTCGCCGGGCCGCCGCCGGTTCGTGTCCGCTACGACTTCTTGGACGGCGTGGGAGCCGGGGAACCGCTGGCGCTCTGGTTCTGACAGCCCTTCTGTTTGGCCATCGCGGTGCCGACGTCGCCGGCCTCCAGGTTCTTGAAGGCTTGCTCGCTCTGCTTGTTGAGCTTGTTGATGCCGTTGGACAGATCGCGCAGCCCGTCCGCGAACTTGAGCTTGTCCGAGGTGTCCAGGTTGTTGACCTGCTTCTGGAGGTCCGCGTAGCCCTTGGAGAGCGAGTTGAGCTCCTTGACGGCGTTCTGCTGGGCCTTCTGGCCCTCGTCGGTGGGCGGAGGCCCGGCCTTTTCCAGGGACTTGGCCAGCGAGGCGTAGGCCTGGGAAATCTTCTGGAAGGCCGCCGAGTCGGTCTGCTGGACCTTCTTGGAGTCCGTGTTGCCGCTGTCGGCCGTCTGCATGGCGGCGTTGGCGTCCTGGATCTGCTTGAACTGCGCCTGCGCAGGGTCGCAGAAAGTCTTCGCCCAGTTGTTGAGCTTCTTGCCGCTGTCGTCGCTGCAGCCGGTCAGCGCGAGCACCAGTGCGGCACCGCCGGACAGTGCAGCCACAAGCTTCTTGTTCACCGGATTGGTCCCTTCCATGGCTCTCGGCCCCGGAACATACACGTCCAAAGGGCCTGGCCCATGGGTCGGGCATCCCGGCCGCCCCTCATTGCAGCCATTTGCACCAAGGACCGCAGGGCCACCCGAGCACACGGAAGGCGGGTGGCCGGCGCCTGCAAAATACGCCGTCCACCCGCCCAGTTGAGCGGTCCGCGAGCCTTTCCGGGGATCCTTTCCGGCTAGGACGCCACCGCCGTCTCGGCCTTCTTGGCGATGCTTTCCGGGTCTTCGGAGTTGTCTTCGTCACCCATGGCGATTCCGCGCCGCTTGGAGACGTACACCGCACCGATGATGACGGCGATCGCCAGCACCGCGACCACGAGCCGCACACCGCTGCTCTTGTCCTCGCCGTACGAGAACTTCACCACAGCGGGTGCGATCAGCAGCGCCACCAGGTTCATGACCTTGAGCAGCGGGTTGATCGCCGGGCCCGCGGTGTCCTTGAACGGGTCACCGACGGTGTCACCGATGACCGTCGCGGCATGCGCCTCGCTGCCCTTGCCGCCGTAATGGCCGTCCTCGACAAGCTTCTTGGCGTTGTCCCATGCGCCACCGGAGTTGGCGAGGAAGACCGCCATCAGCGTGCCGGTGCCGATCGCACCCGCCAGGAACGAGCCGAGCGCGCCGACACCGAGCGAGAAGCCGACCGCGATCGGGGTGAGCACCGCCAGCAGACCGGGGGTGGCCAGCTCGCGCAGCGCGTCCTTGGTGCAGATGTCGACGACCCGCCCGTACTCGGGCTTCTCGGTGTAGTCCATGATCCCGGGGTGCTCGCGGAACTGGCGGCGCACCTCGAAGACCACCGCGCCCGCCGACCGCGACACCGCGTTGATCGCCAGCCCGGAGAACAGGAAGACGACCGAGGCGCCGAGGACCAGCCCGACCAGGTTGTTCGGCTGCGAGATGTCCAGGCTGAGGCCCATCCCGCTCGCGGCGCTGCCGATCTCCCGTACGGCGGTGGCGATCGCGTCCCGGTAAGAGCCGAAGAGCGCGGACGCGGCCAGTACGGCCGTCGCGATGGCGATGCCCTTGGTGATGGCCTTGGTCGTGTTGCCGACCGCGTCCAGGTCGGTCAGCACCTGCGCGCCGTCACCGGTGACATCGCCGGACATCTCGGCGATGCCCTGCGCGTTGTCGGAGACCGGGCCGAAGGTGTCCATCGCCACGATCACGCCGACCGTGGTCAGCAGGCCGGTACCGGCCAGCGCCACCGCGAACAGCGCCAGCATGATGGAGGCACCGCCCAGCAGGAACGCCCCGTAGACGGCCAGGCCGATCAGTACCGCCGAGTAGACGGCCGACTCCAGACCGAGCGAGATACCGGAGAGGATGACGGTGGCCGGGCCGGTCAGCGAGGTCTTCCCGATGTCCCGCACGGGCCGTCGGTTGGTCTCGGTGAAGTAGCCGGTCAGCTGCTGGATCAGCGCGGCGAGCACGATGCCGATGGCGACCGCCACCAGCGCCAGCATCCGCGGGTCGCCGCTCCGCCCGATGATGTCCGGGTCGGTGACACCGTCCAGGTCCTTGTAGCGGGAGGGCAGGTAGGTGAACACCGCGGCGGCCACCAGGACCAGCGAGATGCCGGCGGAGATGAAGAAGCCGCGGTTGATGGCCGTCATGCCGCTGCGGTCGCTGCGCCGGGGCGCCACGACGAAGATGCCGACCATCGCGGTGAGCACGCCGATGGCCGGGACCAGCAGCGGGAAGGCGAGCCCGGCGTCACCGAAGGCCGCCATGCCCAGGATGAGCGCGGCAACCAGGGTCACCGCGTACGACTCGAAGAGGTCGGCCGCCATACCGGCGCAGTCGCCGACGTTGTCGCCCACGTTGTCGGCGATGGTCGCGGCGTTGCGCGGGTCGTCCTCGGGGATGCCCTGCTCGACCTTGCCGACGAGGTCGGCGCCGACGTCCGCGGCCTTGGTGAAGATGCCGCCGCCGACCCTCATGAACATCGCGATCAGCGCGGCGCCGAGGCCGAAGCCCTCCAGCACCTTGGGCGCGTCGACGGCGTACACGAGCACCACGCAGGACGCGCCGAGCAGGCCGAGCCCCACGGTGAACATGCCGACCACGCCACCGGTACGGAATGCGATCTTCATCGCCTTGTGAGAGACGGCCGTAAGATCCTTTTCCCGGGTATCGCCCTCGGCCGGAGTGGCTTCCCGGGCGGCCGCCGCCACACGCACATTGCTGCGTACCGCGAGCCACATGCCGATATAGCCGGTGGCCGCCGAGAATCCGGCGCCGATCAAGAAGAAGGCGCTGCGTCCGGCACGCTGCGTCCAATTTTCCGCGGGCAGCAGCATGAGCAGGAAGAACACCACGACGGCGAATACGCCGAGGGTTCGCAACTGCCGTGCCAGGTAGGCATTTGCGCCTTCCTGCACGGCCGCCGCGATCTTCTTCATACTGTCGGTTCCCTCACCGGCCGCGAGCACTTGGCGGACCAGCACCGCCGCGACAGCCAGTGCCGCCAGGGCGACCACGGCAATGGCCAGCACGATGCCGCGGTTGCCCGCCGTAAGTGCCGGCCCGGCCAGAAAAGAGGGGGTGTCAAGCAACTGAGGGGTGTAAGGCCCCGCCATTCGTCCTCCTTGACGTTTGGCACATGGGCGCGCGGAAGCACGCTCAGGCGTCCTGAGCAAGATGTGGACGGATTGTAGGGAGCCGCGGTTGATCAAAACAGTACGCGTCAAAGGGAATTCGCCGGTAGCGGCGAAGATCAATAGGCCGACGGTGCACGGAATTCGCCCGGACGAAGGAATGCGGCTAATTCGCTGACCGCCGCCCGATGATCTCTCTGTCGTACTGATCGTCAACCGATCGCACAGTGATCGCCGCTGCTCAAGGACGCCGCCCGGAATCCCGGTCCGATTGTGGCGTGGGTGACGCCGGAGAGAATTGAGCCGCCCGGACGGGGCCGTACGGGTGACCCACGGCCCGCGGGGCGCTCCCCCAGGCACGATGATGGGCCGTCAGATCGAGTCCGGATCGCAACGCATGGGCTGGGACGAGGGCGCGCGTCGGGGACATACGGAATGAACCCGTATCCGGGCCGTCCACGGTGCTCCGGGGCCGCGCGGCCGCTCGCTTCACCGCCGCGGTCGCTCTGATCACTCGGGACGAGCAGGGCGACGCTCGCGATGGCCCGCACAAACATGATCAGCACTGGGCCGACCGGGTTGCCGTCGACCGGATGGTGGCCGACCAGGCTGCGACAAGGCAGGCGAAACGATTCGTCTCCGAACAACTACGGACGAAGACCGGCGCGCCGTCGCCCGGCGCTCCACCGGCGCGCTACGGCAGCGTCGCTGCGGTCGCCGTGGGCCAGCTCATGCGGATCAGCCCGCCGTCCTCGCCGGTGGTCACCTCGACGTCGTCGACCAGCCCGCTGATGACCGCGAGGCCCATCTCGTCCTCGCCCTCGGCGTCGCTCTCCGCGGTGCCCTCGGCCCCGCCGTGTGCGCCGGACGTACCCGAGTGGTCGGACACCCCGTCGCCCACCTCGATCGAGAACTTCTTCTCGTCCTCGATCAGCAGAACCCGCACCGGTGATGTGATGTCGTGGCTCTCGTGCAGCCCTACGGCCCGGCTGCAGGCCTCACCGACGGCCAGCCGCACCTCGTCCAGCACGGCCTCGTCCACCCCGGCACGCCGGGCCACGGCAGCCGCGACCAGACGCGCGGTGCGGACATGCTCGGGAAGGGCGCTGAAGCGAAGTTCGACGGTGGCCATGCCATCCCCCTCGATATGCGGGCGTGCGACGCAGGGGGCCGGACAGTGCGTCCGGAACCCCCCACTACTTCCTCCCCCCGCGCCTGGTGGCGCGGGGGACCGGCAAGCCGTCAGTCGGTTGCTGCGACGGCTTCCTCGACCGAGGTGTGAATCGGGAACACCTTGGTCAGTCCGGTGATACGGAAGATCTTGAGAATGCGCTCCTGGTTGCAGACCAGGCGCAGCGAGCCCTCATGGGCACGCACCCGCTTGAGCCCGCCGACCAGCACGCCGAGCCCAGTGGAGTCCAGGAAGTCGACACGTTCCATGTCCACCACGAGGTGGTAGCTTCCGTCGTTCACAAGCTCGACCAGCTGCTCCCGCAGCTTGGGCGCGGTGTATACATCAATCTCGCCACCGACCTCGACGACCGTACGGTCGCCAACGGTCCGGGTCGACAGGGACAGGTCCACGGATCCTCCAGCACCTTGCTATCGAGCGGTCGCCCCCCTGGGGCCTCCCCACCGAAGGTAGGGGCGGATCTGGCAGCCGCGATGGCATTCAATCACTTACCGGTAGGCGTGCACGACGCCCTTTGAGCATTGTCCGTCACTCCGGTGACACACTCGGTGCCGATGGCCTCCAATCGACTTCCGCCGGATGCGGGCGCGCGCCCTTCCCCAGGCATGATTCTCGAACGTCTCGCCCGGGGCGCGACCCGCGCTGCGCGCATCACTCATACGGAGCACTTGCCCCCGCGCATCGGCAGCCATGCCGACTGGCCGGCACGGATCCGGCCGGAAGTGATCGATGCCATCCGTTCGGCCGGAATCGATCGTCCCTGGACCCACCAGGCACGGACATCCGAACACGCACTGCGGGGCGAATCGGTCGTCGTCGCCACCGGCACCGCCTCGGGCAAGTCCCTGGCATATCTCGCACCGGTCCTCTCCACGCTCCTGGACGGCTCCGAGGCCCCGAACGGCCGGGGGGCCACGGCCCTGTACCTGGCCCCTACGAAGGCACTGGCGGCCGATCAGCGGCGCGCCGTACGCGAGCTGGCCGCCCCGCTGGGCACCGCCGTCCGGCCCGCGGTCTACGACGGTGACACCCCCGTCGAGGAGCGCGAATGGGTCCGCCAGTACGGCAACTATGTGCTGACCAACCCCGACATGCTGCACCAGGGCATCCTGCCGTCCCACCCCCGCTGGTCCTCCTTTCTGCGCGCGCTGCGCTATGTCGTGATCGACGAGTGCCACAGTTACCGCGGCGTCTTCGGCTCCCATGTCGCGCAGGTCGTCCGCCGGCTGCGCCGTATCTGCGCCCGCTACGGCTCCGAGCCGGTCTTTCTGCTCGCCTCCGCCACGGCCGCGGAGCCGGCGCAGGCCGCGACCCGGCTCACCGGTCTGCCCGTGGTGGAAATCACCGAGGACGCCTCGCCGCGCGGCGAGTTGGTCTTCGCACTGTGGGAGCCGCCGCTGACCGAACTGCACGGCGAGCAGGGCGCCCCGGTCCGCCGTACCGCCACGGCCGAGACCGCCGATCTGCTCACCGACCTCGCGGTCCAGGGCGTACGCACCGTCGCCTTCGTGCGCTCCCGGCGCGGCGCCGAGCTGATCGCCCTGATCGCGCAGGAGCGGCTCGCGGAGGTGGACCGCTCGCTGCCGGGGCGGGTCGCCGCGTATCGCGGGGGCTATCTGCCCGAGGAGCGCCGCGCGCTGGAACGCGCCCTGCACCGCGGTGATCTGCTCGGCCTGGCCGCCACCACCGCGCTCGAACTGGGCGTGGACGTCTCCGGTCTGGATGCCGTGGTCATCGCCGGCTATCCGGGGACCCGCGCGTCCCTGTGGCAGCAGGCCGGGCGGGCGGGCCGCTCCGGGCAGGGCGCGCTCGCCGTGCTCGTGGCCCGCGACGACCCGCTGGACACCTATCTCGTCCACCACCCCGAGGCGCTCTTCGACCAGCCCGTCGAGTCCACCGTCCTCGACCCCGACAACCCCTACGTGCTCGCCCCGCATCTGTGCGCGGCCGCCTCCGAACTTCCGCTCACCGAAGCCGACTTCCCGCTCTTCGGGCCCGCGACGGCCGGTCTGCTGCCGCAGCTGGAGGCCGCGAACCTGCTGCGGCGGCGCGCCACCGCCTGGCACTGGACGCGCCGCGAGCGGGCCGCCGACCTCACCGATATCCGCGGCCAGGGCGGCTCGCCGGTGCAGATCGTGGAGGCCGGCACGGGGCGGCTGCTGGGCACCGTGGACGCCGCCGCCGCGCACACCACCGTCCACGACGGGGCGGTCCATCTCCATCAGGGCCGTACCTACATCGTCCAACGGCTCGACCTGGACGACGATGTCGCCCTCGTCGAGGAGGCGAGCCCCCCGTATTCCACGACCGCCCGAGACACCACCGCCATCTCCATCCTCGAAACGGACACCGAGATTCCGTGGGGCGACGCCCGGCTGTGCTTCGGCTCCGTCGAGGTCACCAATCAGGTCGTCTCCTTCCTGCGCCGCAAACTGATCACCGGCGAGGTCCTGGGCGAGACCAAATTGGATCTGCCGCCCCGTACGCTGCGCACCCGCGCGGTGTGGTGGACGGTCACCGAGGACCAGCTCGACGCCGCGCGTGTCAATCCCGAGCAGCTGGGCGGCGCCCTGCACGCCGCGGAGCACGCCTCCATCGGCATGCTGCCGCTCTTCGCCACCTGCGACCGCTGGGACATCGGCGGCGTCTCCGTCCCCCTCCACCCGGACACCCTTCTGCCGACCGTCTTCGTCTACGACGGCCACCCGGGCGGCGCCGGATTCGCCGAACGCGCCTTCCACACGGCCGCCGACTGGCTCGCCGCCACCCGCACCGCCATCGCCTCCTGCGAATGCGACGCCGGCTGCCCGTCGTGCATCCAGTCCCCCAAGTGCGGCAACGGCAACGACCCGCTCCACAAACGGGGCGCCATCCGGCTGCTGGGAGAACTGCTGCGAGGGGCGCCACAGGGGGCGTAGCGGGTGCAGCGCGGGCAGGGCGCCCGCCCGGTACCGGGCCGCGACGGCTCGGCCCACACGGGGCCGCAGGGGCCCGGCAGGCCCCGCTCGCGCCCGTACCCGCGAGGTGAACGGCCGGCTGCCGGCCTCGGCCGAGACGTCGGCGACCGCCCCGGTCATCGAGCAGCGCACCAGCCGCGTGTGCTGCGCCGCCGCCACCCGGCGCGCCGCCGCGCAC
>NZ_QUAC01000191.1 GCF_003389455.1 Streptomyces inhibens
CCCCGGAACCCGTCGTCGGGTTCCGGGGCGCCGGCTCGTGGCGTGCCGGGGCGCGTGCCCTACACGACCAAGCTCACCAGCGCCGCCACCGCGAATCCGGCGACCGAGAGCACCGACTCCAGGACCGTCCAGGACTTCAACGTGTCGCGCTCCGAGATCCCGAAGTATTTGCTGACCATCCAAAAGCCCCCGTCATTCACGTGCGAGGCAAAAATCGACCCCGCCGAGATCGCCATGATGATCAGCGCCAGATGGGCCTGCGACATGCCCTGGCCCTCGATGAGGGGGACGACGATTCCCGCTGTCGTCACGATGGCGACCGTTGCCGAGCCCTGGGCCACCCGTAGGACGAGGGAGAGGAGGTAGGCCAGGACGATGACGGGGAGGCCGACGTTGTGGAAGGTGTCGGAGAGGGCGGTGGCGATGCCGCTGCCCTTGAGGACGGCGCCGAAGATACCGCCGGCGCCGACGACCAGGATGATGTTGCCGACCGGCTTGAGCGAGGCGGTGGAGACCGTCTCCAGGGACTTGCGGGACCAGCCGCGGCGGATGCCCAGCAGGTAGTAGGAGAGCAGCAGGGCGAAGGTCAGGGCGACGAAGGGGTGCCCGAAGAACTCGATGACCGAGCGGCCGGTGGAAGGCGCCAGGGCGATCGAGGAGAAGGTCGCCAGGAGGATGAGGATCAGGGGGGTGCCGATGATGGTGAGGACGGTGCCCAGGGAGACCGGCCGCTCGTGGGGTTTGACGCCGGACGCGGCCTTCTCCGCGGTGACCGCGGCCTTGGCCTCCTCGGCGGCCTCGACCATGTCCTGCGGGACCGCGACGAAGAGGCGCTTGCCGATCCAGGCCGCGTAGCCCCAGGCGGCGAGCACGGCCGGGATGCCGCAGACGATGCCCATGAGGATGACCCAGCCCAGGTCGACCTTGAACAGGCCGGCGGCGGCGACCGGGCCGGGGTGCGGCGGCAGGAAGGCGTGGGTCATGGACAGGCCGGCCAGCAGCGGCATGCAGTAGAGGAGGATGGATTTGCCGCTGCCCTTGGCGGCGGCGTAGACGATCGGCGCGAGGACGAAGATGCCGACGTCGAAGAAGACCGGTATGCCGAAGATGAGGCCCGTGAGGCCCATGGCCAGCGGGGCGCGCTTTTCACCGAAGACGCGGAGCAGGCGGGCGCTCAACACCTCGGCGCCGCCGGAGACTTCGAGGATCGCGCCGAGCATGGTGCCCAGGCCGATGATGATGGCGACATGCCCGAGGATGCCGCCCATACCGGTCTCGATCATCGAGACGGCGTCGGACTTCTGCACCGTGCCGAAGAGTTCGGTGACGGAGAGGCCGGCGGCCAGGCCGACGGCGATGGAGACGCCGAGCAGCGCGACGAAGGGCTGCAGCCGGACCTTGATGATCAGGAAGAGGAGCAGGGCGATGCCCAGGGCGGCGACCGTCAGGAGGCCCGCGGTGCCCGGTATCAGGGCGAGCAGTCCACCGGTGTGGGGTGGTGGTGGCGGGGTGGGGGTCGTGGCAGCGAGGAACATGGAGTGACTCCGTGGGCAGGCAGAGGAGGTTCCAGGGCAGGGGGGACCGCGGCACGGCGCCCCGTCGGTCCGGGGCGCCGTGCCGTGCGGCGAGGGGTGCGCGTGCGGTGGGTGGTGCGCTCGCGCCGGCGTTAACAGCAGGCGGGGCAAGGGGGTTGGCGCCTCAGCTCAAGACCGCGAGCGCGTCGATCTCGATGAGCAGGCCCTTGGGCAGCCCGACGTAGACCGTGGTGCGGGCGGATGCCGCCTCCTTGAGGCCCTCGGCCTCGAAGTAGGCGTTGTAGATCTCGTTCATCTCGGCGAAGTGGTCCACGTCGGTGAGGTAGACGCGCATCATCATCACGTCGTCCCAGCTCGCGCCGCCCTCCTGAAGGATCGCCTTGACGTTGGCGAAGGTCTGCAGGGTCTGCTCGCGCAGTGTGGGGCCGGCCGGGGTGGGGGCCTGGCCCTCGATGGCGGGGAGGAAGCCGACCTGGCCCGCGACCTGAAGGATGTTGCCCTTCTTGACGCCGTGGGAGAACTTCGCGGGCGGGGTGGTGTGGGTGGCCGGGGTGAGCGCGATCTTCTCGGTCATGGTGTTCAGGCTTCCTGTACGGGACCGGTGGGTGACTGGGGAATGGCGGTTCCGGAGTACTCCCGGCTGATGGTGTCGGCGGTGCGGCGTACCAGCGGGAGCAATGTGAGGAGTTCATCGGCGCTGACGACGACATTCGGCGCGGAGACCGACATGGCGGCGACCACGCGTCCGTCCGCGCCGCGGATGGGGGCCCCGACGCAGTTGATGGACTCCTCGTGGCCACCGAGGTCGGTGGCCCAGCCCTGTTCGCGGACCTTGGCCAGTTCGGCGAGGAAGGCCGTGGCGTGGGGGGCCGAACGGGACGTGTAGAGGGGGTAGTCGAGCCTTTCCGCGAGGGCGCGGCGCTCGGGTTCGGGGAGGTCGGCGAGGAGCAGCTTGGCGACCGCGGCGACGGTGATCGCGACGGGTTTGCCGATCCTGGAGTACATCCGGACCGGGTAGCGGCTCTCGACCTTGTCGATGTAGAGGACCTCGTTCTCCTCGTAGACCGCGAGGTGGACGGTGTGTCCGCATTTCTCGTTGAGTGCGACGAGGTGGGGGTGGGCGATCTCGCGTACGTCGAGGTTTTCGACGGCTTGCTGGGCGAGGGCGAAGAGCCGGGCGCCGAGGCGGTAGCGCTGGTCGGGCTGGCGGTAGACGATGCCGTGTTCGTGCAGGGTGCGCAGCAGGCGCAGGGCGGTGGATTTGTGCACGCCCAGCCGGCTCGCCACCTGCTCCAGGTTGGCCGGTCCTTCGGCGAGCAGCGGAAGGATGCTCAGTGCGCGATCGACTGTCTGACTCATGATCGAACCTCGCCGGTCCCGCCCCGGCGTGCGTCCGGGACGCGGCTTTTCATGGTTCTCTCGCTTCGCTCGTTCACTGTGCTGGGACCTCCACCCGTGCGGTGCGCACCCCGTCGGTCGTCCAATCGGGGCCGAGTCGCAGTGTGCCCCAGTCGGCGGCGTCGAGGGCGGCGAGCCGGTCAGCGAGGGCGCGGGCTGGCGGGGTGCCGAGGTCGCCGAGGACGGTGAGGGAGGCGGCGGCCATGAGGTGGCCGTGCCGAAGGCGGGCGTGGACGGGCAGCTCGCGGAGGGTGCCGGAGAGGAATCCGGCGGCGAAGGCGTCGCCGGCGCCGACCGGGGCGACGATGTCGACCTTGAGGGCGGGGGCGTGGGTGACGGTGTCGGTGCCGTCGGCCTGCCGGTCGTGGACGGTGGCGCCGGCGGCGCCCTGTTTGACGACGAGGGTGGCGGGCTCGGGGAGGGCGTCGCGGAGGGCGTCGGGGCCGTGCAGGTCCCAGGCGGCCTCGGCCTCGTCCTCGCCGACGAAGACCAGGTCGCAGCCGCGGACGAGGTCGAGGAGGATCTCGGGGCCCTGGGCGGGGTTGCGCCAGAGGCCGACGCGGTAGTTGACGTCGAAGGAGACGAGGGGGCGGCCCGGGGTGCGGCGGGTGAGGGTGCGCAGGACGTCGAGGCAGCTGCCGGAGAGGGCCGCGGTGATGCCGGTGAGGTGGACGATGCGGGCGTGGTGCAGCGCGTCGTGGTCGAGGAGGCCGGGGGCCATGGCGGAGGCGGCGGAGCCGGCGCGGTAGTAGAGCACTTCGGCGCGGTCGGTGGCTTCGCCGTCGACGCCGGTGGCGCGTTCGCCGGCGGTGCGGAAGTAGATGCCGGTGGGGCGCAGCGGGTCGCGCTGGACGTGGCGGGTGTCGACGCCGCAGTCGGCGATGGCGGCGACGAGGTGGTCGCCGAAGCCGTCGGTGCCGACCCGGGAGATCCAGCGGGTGGTGTGGCCGGTGCGGGCGAGGGTGCAGGCGACGTTGGACTCGGCACCGCCGATGGCGCGGTCGAAGGAGGGTACGTCGGCGAGCCGTCCGGGCAGGCTGGGCAGGAAGGTGACCATGGACTCGCCGAGGCAGACGACATCGACGTCCGGGACGGTTTCGCCGTCCGGGCCGGTGGTGTCGCTGACGTTCGAGGACCTGGTCACGATCGGCTGCGCTCCTTCGCTGTGCGGGGGACGCGGATGTCCGGTGTCCTTGTGCGTCCGGGCGGGCCGTCTCCGCACGGCATGCGGGCGTTTCCCGCCGGGTTCCCGCCGGGTTTCGCACCATTGACCGGGCGCTGGCTCGGATGTTAGACAGCTGTAAGCGATATGCGCAATGAGTGTTGCAGAGAGTGCAACAGGATATCTGAGGAGGCCCCACATGGCCGGCGAGCGGCTCGCGCAGGGACTCAAGGGACTCGCGGACGAACGGGTCGATCACCGCTTCAAGGCGCTCCCCCCGGACGCCGAGGGCCTGACCGTCGGCGAGCTGGCCGCCGAGCGACGCAACCTCTTCGCCGACGGGTTCACCACCCCCGTCCTCGCCCTCTCCGCCGAGTCGGTCGAGCACAACCTGGCGCTGATGGAGACCTACTCCACCCGGCACGGCCTGGCCTTCGCCCCGCACGGCAAGACCTGCATGGCCCCGCAGCTCTTCGCCCGCCAGCTGGAGCACGGCGCCTGGGGCATCACCGCCGCCGTCCCCCACCAGGCCCGGGTCTACCGCAGCTACGGCATCCAGAAGATCTTCCTGGCGAACGAGATCGTGGACGCGGCCGCGCTGCGCTGGCTCGCCGGCGAGCTGGCCGACGATCCGGACTTCCGCTTCATCTGTTACGTCGACTCGCTGCGCGGCATCGAGCTGATGGACACGGCGCTGCGCGCGGCCGGCGCCACCCGCCCGGTGGACGTCGTCGTCGAGCTGGGCGCCGGTGAGGGCGCCCGTACCGGCGTCCGTACGGAGACCGAGTGCCTGGAACTCGCCGACGCCATCGCGGGCGTGGACACCCTGCGCCTGGTCGGCATCGCCGGCTACGAGGGCGAGGTGCCCCGGGCCGACTTCGAGCGAGTGGCGGCCTGGCTGCGCCGACTGGTCGCGCTGGCCGTGGAGTTCGACAAGGCGGGCCGGTTCGCCGACCTCGACCAGATCGTCATCAGCGCCGGCGGCAGCGCCTGGTTCGATACGGTCGCCGAGGTCTTCGCGGAGATCCCCGCACTGTCCGCCCCGGTCCTCAAGCTGCTGCGCTCGGGCGCGTATGTGTCGCACGACGACGGCCACTACCGCCGTCTGACCCCCTTCAACCGCATCCCGGAGGAGGGCGCCCTGGAGCCCGCCTTCCGTCTGTGGGCGCAGGTCGTCTCCCGCCCCACGCCCCAGCAGGCGTTCCTCAACGCGGGCAAGCGCGATGCGGCGTACGACCTGGATCTGCCGCAGGCCCAGGTCGTACGGTCCGGCCGGGACGGCACCCTGCGGCCGGCGGACGGCCTCACCGTCACCGGGCTGTCCGACCAGCATGCCTGGGTCGCCACCGAGCGGAGCGGCGATCTGGAGGTGGGCGACTGGGTCGGCCTGGGCCTGTCGCACCCGTGCACGTCCTTCGACAAGTGGCAGCTGATCCCGCTGGTCGAGCGGGACGGCACGGTCACGGACTTCATCCGCACCTTCTTCTGAAGGCAGCCCCGGCCCATGGACACCGTGCTCCGCGGCATACACGTCATCGACGGATCCGGCGGCCCGTCCTACCGCGCCGATGTCGCCCTGGTCGGCGGCCGGATCGCCGAGATCCACCGTGAGTCGGACGGCGGCCCGCGCCCGGGCGCCGCCCGTGTCGTCGCCGCCGACGGGCTCGCCCTCTCCCCCGGCTTCATCGATATGCATGCGCACAGCGATCTCGCGCTGCTGCGTGACCCCGGGCACGAGGCCAAGGTGGCCCAGGGCGTCACCCTCGAAGTCCTCGGCCAGGACGGCCTGTCGTACGCGCCGGTCGACGACCGCACGCTCGCCGAGGTCCGCGCGCAGATCACCGGCTGGAACGGCGGAGCGCCCGGCGACACCTCCCTCGACTTCAACTGGCGCACGGTCGGCGCATACCTCGACCGCCTCGACCACGGCTTCGACGGCCGGGGCATCGCCGTCAACGCCGCCTACCTCGTCCCGCAGGGCACCGTCCGGATGCTCGCCGTGGGCTGGGACGACCGCGAGGCCACCGCCGACGAGCTGGCATGGATGAAGCAACTGGTCGCCGAGGGCCTGGAGCAGGGCGCGGTCGGCCTCTCCTCCGGTCTGACGTACACCCCCGGCATGTACGCCTCGGACGCCGAACTGACCGAACTGTGCCGGGTGGTGGCCCGCTACGACGGCTACTACTGCCCGCACCACCGCTCCTACGGGGCGGGCGCCCTCCAGGCGTACGAGGAGATGGTCGCGCTCACCCGCGAGGCCGGCTGTGCGCTCCATCTCGCGCACGCCACCATGAACTTCGGCGTCAACAAGGGCCGCGCGCCCGAGCTGCTGTCCCTCCTGGACGGCGCGCTGGACGCCGGCGCGGACATCACCCTCGACACCTACCCCTACACTCCGGGCTGTACGACCCTGGTCGCGATGCTGCCGAGCTGGGCGAGCGAGGGCGGTCCCGAGGCGATCCTGGCCCGCCTGAAGGACGAGGCGACGGCCGAGCGCATCCGCCACGTCATGGAGGTGGAGGGCGCCGACGGCTGCCATGGCGTCCCCATCGAGTGGGACACCATCGAGATCTCCGGGGTCTCGGACCCGGGCCTGGCGGGCTGCGTGGGCAAGACCCTCGCCCGCAGCGCCGCCGAACGCGGCGAGGAACCGTGGGTGACGGCCCGCCGCCTCCTGATCGACGACCGCCTCGGCTCGACGATCCTCCAGCACGTCGGACACGAGGACAACGTCCGCCAGATCATGCGCCACCGGGTGCACACCGGCGGCAGCGACGGCATCCTCCAGGGCCACAAGCCGCATCCGCGCGCGTACGGCACCTTCCCCCAGTACCTCGGCAGGTACGTCCGCGAACTGGGCGTGCTGTCGCTGGAGGAGTGCGTCGCCCATCTCACCGCGCGCGCGGCGGCCCGGCTGCGGCTGCCCGACCGCGGCCTGGTCCGCGAGGGCTACCGCGCCGATCTGGTCCTCTTCGACCCCGACACGGTCGCGGCGGGATCGACCTTCGACGCCCCACGCACGCTCCCGACCGGCATCCCGCACGTCCTGATCGACGGCCGGTTCGTGATCGAGGACGGGCGGCGGACGGATGTGCTGGCGGGGCGGGCGGTGCGGCGGACGGCCGGTCGCGGCTGAGGGTCAGATGAAGGTGGCCCACCCCTCCGGCTCCCCGAAGCTCCGTTTCGTACGCCGCGGCGGCTCCTGGTCACGCGGCGGAGTCGGGGCCCGGGTCCCGTCCCCATCCCTGCCCCTGTCCTGCATGGCGGCCAGCACCAGTTCGCGCAGCTCCTGCTCGTTGTTGGTCAGCTTGGCGCCCATCGCGGCGGCCCGCTCCTCACGGTCGGTGGAGCGACGGATGGTGAAGAAGACCACCGGACCGCCGTAGTTCCCGTCCGCCTTGAGCCGCTCCACCATCTCGAAGCCCGCAGAGTGGTCCGAGCCCCGGCTGATGTCGGAGATCAGCAGGTCCGGGGTGCGATTGCGGAGAGCCTGCACGGCGGCGGCGCTCTTCGGCACGTGGTTCACCTGCACCCCGAGACCCTCCAGCACCTCGCGCACCACGCCCTTGCGCTCCGGCTGGTCGTCAACCCACAGGACGTCGAAGGCCGGTGCCGGGTAACCGCTCTGCGGCGGGTACCCGCTCGGCGCCGGGTACGCCCCCTGTGGCACCGGGTAACCGCTCTGCGGCGGGTATGCCCCCTGTGGCACCGGGCCCTGCGGCGACTGCCCCACCGGCACCCCGCCCTGCGGCGGCGGCATCTGCAACGGCTGGGGCTGCGGTGTCCCGTAACCCCCGTACGGCTCGTGCCCCGGCCACGCCAGCGGCGGCCCGAAGCCTGTGGCGTAGCCGTCCACGCGGGACCCCGGCATCTCCTGCCACACCGGGGCCCACTCCTGGGACATCCGGGTCGGCTCCCCGCCGGAGCCGAGGGGGCCCTCGCGCAGCCGCTGGAGCAGCCGGTCCGCGTCCGGGCGGCCGGTCAGCTCGTCGACCAGTGAAGTGAACGCCGAATTGATCACCAAGTCCGGGAATTCACTGGGCAGTTGGCGCTCCAGCGCCGTCAGTACCGCTTCGCCGGACGCGCCGACCGGCTCCGGCGGCAGCAACTCGTACCTCGCGAGGAAGTCCCGTACCTCCGCCGGCGACTGTACGACCGGCTGCCCGGCCGCGGCGGCCAGCAGCGTCCGCCGCACCTCCCTGTACGTACGGAATTCGGCCATCACATCGCCGTCGATGGTGCCCGACGGCCCGGTCATCATCCGGTAGAAGTCGGGATAGAAGTACTGCAGCAGCAGCGTCCTGATCACCGCGCCTGGACCGAAGTCGCGCCAGACGGGGTTCAGCGTGGCTTCCAGGACGAAGCCGTTGACCAGGCGTTTGATGCGGCGCGGGTTGCGGTCCGAGCGCTGGGCCAGCAGATCCACCAGGGCGTCGTCGAGCAGCGGCTCCACGCCCGCGGTCCGTGCGCACCAGCGGATGTACTCCTTGACGCCATGGTTGTCGGCGGCCGGAATCCGGTAGCTGGTCTGAAAGATCTTTTCCATGAACGCCGAGCCGGCCGGCGACAGATCGCGCAGCAGCCCGTTCGGCCCCAGCGCCGACCGGTCGCAGCCGATCACGAACGCCAGCCCCGGTACGTCCAGATAGACCTTCACCGCCTCGCAGACCGCGAGGACCGTCTCCTCCGAGCAGCGGTCGAGGTCGTCGATGAAGACCACCAGGAGCCGGCGTGGCCGGAACTCGGCGGTCTGCGACCACTCCTGCACCAGATCGCCGATCGCGCCCCGCATCTCGTTGCGGGCCTGGGAGTTGACGGAGAGGCTCTTCCACAGCTCGTCGACCAGGCCGGCCACCCCGAGCGGCCCGGCGGCGACCGTGGTCAGCGCCCGTACGGCCCGCAGCAGCGCGCGCCGTTCGGTGACCCGTTGCAGTCCGCGGCGCAGCACCCGCCGGTCGAAGCGCATCAGGACGGACTTGATCAGCCCTTCCAGCGCGTCGGCGCCGGTCGAGGTCCAGGCGTTGTACCAGACGGTCTCCACCTCGGGGGCGAGCGCCAGCTCCGCGTCGACGAGCCGCATCAGGCTGCTCTTGCCCATGCCCCAGCCGGCGTCGACGGCGAGCGTGAACGGAGTGGACTCGCGGGAGGCGACCAGCAGCCCGGCGAGCTGGCGGGCGGCCTGGCCGGCGCCGAGCAGATCCGCGCCGGGCTCGGCGACCGGTTCGTCGTTGAGCAGCGCGAAGGGGCCGTGCGCCGGGGGTGGTGCGGGCGTGCCGGTCGGTGCGGGAGCGGGTGGCGGTAAGGGCGCCGAAGTGGACATGCGCCCGGAGCGTACCGGCGTACGCCTCCGCCCGCCGGTTCCCCGCGAAATCAGCAGCATGCACGGACTCATCGCCGCGACGGCCGGCCGCATCCCGTCACCGCCCGTGAGGAAATCCACACCTTCCGCTGATCAACGTGGGGAAAAACACCGGGCGGGCGCCGAAACGCGCCCGTAAAGTGGCGGACATGCAGGTCATCCAGTCAACGAAGCTCGCCAACGTCTGCTACGAAATCCGTGGCCCGGTGCTTGAGGAGGCCATGCGGCTGGAGGCGGCGGGGCACCGCATCCTCAAGCTCAACACGGGCAACCCGGCGGCGTTCGGCTTCGACTGCCCGCCCGAGATCCTGGAGGACATCCTCCGTACGGTCGGGACCGCGCACGGCTACGGCGACGCGAAGGGCCTGCTCTCCGCCCGCCGCGCGGTGATGCAGCACTACCAGACCAAGGGCATCGACCTCTCCGTCGACGACATCTACCTCGGCAACGGTGTCTCCGAGCTGATCCAGATGTCGATGCAGGCGCTGCTGGACGACGGCGACGAGGTGCTGGTGCCGGCCCCCGACTATCCGCTGTGGACGGCGTCGGTCTCGCTGTCCGGCGGTACGGCCGTGCACTACCGCTGCGACGAGCAGGCGGACTGGATGCCGGACCTCGCCGACATCGAGCGCAAGGTCACCGACCGCACCAAAGCGATCGTCGTCATCAACCCCAACAACCCCACGGGCGCGGTATACGGCGATGAGCTGCTGCGGGGCATCGCGGAGATCGCCCGCCGGCACAACCTGATCGTCTGCGCCGACGAGATCTACGACAAGATCCTCTACGACGGTGTCACCCACACCCCGTTCGCCTCGCTCGCCCCCGACCTGCTGACCTTGACCTTCAACGGGCTGTCCAAGGCGTACCGGGTCGCCGGCTACCGCAGCGGCTGGCTGGCGGTCTGCGGCCCGAAGGCACATGCCGCCTCGTACATCGAGGGGCTGACGATCCTCGCCAATATGCGGCTGTGCGCCAATATGCCGGCCCAGCATGCGGTGGCCACGGCCCTCGGCGGCCGTCAGTCGATCAATGATCTGGTGCTGCCCGGCGGCCGGCTGCTGGAGCAGCGCGATACGGCGTACGAGCTGCTGACGCAGATCCCTGGTGTCAGCTGCGTCAAGCCCAAGGGCGCGCTGTACGCCTTCCCGCGGCTGGATCCGAAGGTCTACAAGGTCAAGGACGACCGGCGGATGGTGCTCGATCTGCTGCGCGCCGAGAAGATCATGATCGTGCACGGCACCGGCTTCAACTGGCCGGAGCCCGATCACTTCCGCCTGGTCACGCTGCCCAGCAAGGACGATCTGACGGATGCCGTCACCCGGATCGGCTCCTTCCTCGACGGTTACGGACAGTACTGAACCACCGCGACTTCTATACGGGCCACAATTTTAGACAGTGTCCAAGCTAGGATGGCCCCCTGGACGTTCCTCAGGAGGCCATCCCATGTACGAACCGATCCGCACCAAGTCGGTCCACACCATGGCCGCAGCCCAGGAGATCCCGCACCGCTCCCGCGAGGAGGAGCTGGACATTCGGCTCGCCGGGCAGCTGACCGCGCTGCTCACGGTCACCGACGAGCTGCATGCGCTGGCGACGCGGGCCGACACCCAGGAGGCCCGGGAGCTGGACGCCGCCGCGCTGGCCGACGCCGCGGACCGCATCGCCGAGCAGGTCGCGCGGCTGAGCGGCGGCCCCTACCCGCTGCGCGCCGAGCCCAGCGACGGCGGCACCCCCGCCCGGGTCGAGGCGCTCCGGCAGCGCGCCCACACCCTCGCCGGGAACGCCCTGGCGGTCGCCACGTCCCGGGACGACGCCGCGGCGATGGCCCTGGCGGCGGAGCGGATGGAGGCGCACGCCGCGCCGCTCCGGGATCTCGCCACGGCGTGAACGTGCCCGCGGGCGGGCCGCCGTCAGGCGGACCGGCGCGGCCCCGGCATCACTCCACCGGCCCATCCAGGGCGGTTCATCTCGCGCCGGCCGGTGCGACGCGGTCCGCCGCCGACATCTCGCACCGGTCCACGGTCCAGGCCGTTGCCCGTTCACTCAGCGAGAGGCCCAGGCCCGGCCGGTCCGGTACGAACATCCGGCCCTCGCGCAGCTCCAGCTGCTCGTTGAACAGCGGCTCCAGCCATTCGAAGTGCTCGACCCAGGCGGTCCTGGGGTAGGCGGCCGGTGAGCACCTTGGCGTCACTGATCGGCTCGAACGCACACGCCCGCCATGCCGTCTCGCGAACCGTGGTGCCGTGACGCCGTGACGCCGTGGTGGCGGGAAACCTTCTCCCGCCACCACGGCGATCAGCCACCGGACACGGTGCTCAGCCGAGGCGCTGAACCAGCGCGCGGTACTCGTCCCACAGCTCCTTCGGCGTGTGGTCACCGAAGGTGTTGAGGTGCTCGGGGATCAGCGCCGCCTCCTCGCGCCACACGTCCTTGTCGACGGTGAGCAGGAAGTCGAGGTCGGCGTCGTCGAGGCCGAGGCCCTCGGTGTCCAGCGCGGCCTTCGTGGGCAGCACGCCGATGGGGGTCTCGACGCCCTCGGCCTTGCCCTCCAGCCGCTCGACGATCCACTTGAGCACCCGGCTGTTCTCGCCGAAGCCCGGCCACACGAAACGGCCCTTGTCGTCCTTGCGGAACCAGTTGACGTAGTAGATCTTCGGCAGCTTGGACTGGTCCTTGTCCGCACCGACCTTGACCCAGTGGGCCATGTAGTCGCCCATGTTGTAACCGCAGAACGGCAGCATGGCGAACGGGTCGCGGCGCAGCTCGCCGACCTTGCCCTCGGCCGCCGCGGTCTTCTCGCTGGCGACGTTGGCGCCGAGGAAGACACCGTGCTGCCAGGTCAGCGACTCGGTCACCAGCGGTACGGCGCTGGCGCGGCGGCCGCCGAAGAGGATCGCCGAGATCGGCACGCCCTTGGGGTCCTCCCACTCGGGCGCGATGATCGGGCACTGGCCGGCCGGGACGGTGAAGCGGGCGTTGGGGTGCGCCGCCGGGGTCCCGGACTCCGGGGTCCAGTCATTGCCCTTCCAGTCCGTGAGGTGTGCGGGCTGCTCCTCGGTCATGCCCTCCCACCACACATCGCCGTCGTCGGTGAGCGCGACGTTGGTGAAGACGGAGTTGCCCCACATCGTCTTCATGGCGTTGGCGTTGGTGTGCTCGCCGGTGCCGGGCGCGACGCCGAAGAAGCCGGCCTCGGGGTTGATGGCGTAGAGGCGGCCGTCCTCGCCGAAGCGCATCCAGGCGATGTCGTCGCCGATGGTCTCGACCGTCCAGCCGGAGATGGTGGGCTCCAGCATCGCGAGGTTGGTCTTGCCACAGGCGCTCGGGAAGGCGGCGGCGACGTACTTGGACTCACCCTGCGGCGGGGTGAGCTTGAGGATCAGCATGTGCTCGGCCAGCCAGCCCTCGTCGCGGGCCATGACGGAGGCGATGCGCAGCGCGTAGCACTTCTTGCCGAGCAGGGCGTTGCCGCCGTAGCCGGAGCCGTAGGACCAGATCTCGCGGGCCTCGGGGAAGTGTGAGATGTACTTGGTGGAGTTGCACGGCCACGGAACGTCGGCCTCGCCTTCGGCCAGCGGGGCGCCGAGGGTGTGCACCGCCTTGACGAAGAAGCCGTCCTCGCCGAGCTCGTCGAGCACCGGCCGGCCCATGCGCGTCATGGTGCGCATCGAGACCGCGACGTAGGCGGAGTCGGTGATCTCCACCCCGATGGCGGAGAGCTCGGAGCCGAGCGGGCCCATACAGAACGGGACTACGTACATCGTCCGGCCGCGCATCGAGCCGCGGAAGATGCCCTTCTCGCCCGCGAAGCTGTTTCCTTCTTCTCCGGTAAAGATGGCCCGCATCTCGGCAGGGGCCTTCCAGTGGTTGGTTGGGCCGGCGTCCTCCTCCTTCTCGGAGCAGATGAAGGTGCGGTCCTCGACGCGCGCCACGTCCGTGGGGTCGGATGCCGCGTAGTACGAGTTGGGGCGCTTGATCGGGTCGAGCTTCTTGAACGTTCCCTTGTCGACGAGCTCTTCGCACAGACGCTCGTACTCCGCCTCCGAGCCGTCACACCAGACGACCCGGTCGGGCTGGGTGATCGCTGCGATCTCGTCGACCCAGGAGATGAGGTCCTGGTGACGGGTCGGAATGGTGGGAGCCGCGTTGTCGCGCGCCACGATCGCTCCTAGATGAGGGTGTGGACGGATTCCTGCCCGTTTTGAGGGAAAAATCCGCTTCTTTTTTTGTTTGCCCCTTGGGGGCTGCGACCCGGATGCTTCGTGACCGCTCATCCGGTGCCGACCGCACTCATTTGATCATCCGACCCCAATAAGGTTCTGTCCAGAGGGCGACTTCGTGACCGTCACCACTTCCGCACGAATCGGTAACTTACGGTTGCGTAGGTAGCATTGCGCCATGACTTCCGCGCCCGACGCCGCCGAGAGCCAGCCCCCCTCCGCGCCGCCCGCGATCGCGGCGGTCACCGCCGCGGCCGCGCCGCTCAAACCCAAAATGCGTGGTTGGCTGCACGCCGGAATGTTCCCCGCCGCCCTCCTCTCAGGTGTCATCCTCACCGCGCTCGCCGACAGCCCCCGAGGCCGCCTGGCCTGCGCCATCTACACGCTCTCCGCCTGTCTGCTCTTCGGGGTGAGCGCCCTCTACCACCGCGGAAATTGGGGCCCGCGCGCCGATGGCGTCCTGCGGCGCCTCGACCACGCCAATATCTTCCTGATCATCGCCGGCACCTACACCCCGCTGACGATGCTGCTCGTGCCCGGATCGCGCGGCCAGGCCCTGCTCTGGGCGGTCTGGGCGGCCGCCGTGGCCGGTATCGCCTTCCGGGTCTTCTGGGTCGGTGCACCACGTTGGCTCTACACCCCCTGCTACATCGCGATGGGCTGGGCCGCCGTCTTCTTCCTGCCCGACTTCCTGCGCAGCGGCGGCGTCGCCGTCCTCGTACTCGTCATCGTCGGCGGACTGCTCTACAGCGCCGGCGGCGTGATCTACGGAATCAAGCGCCCCAACCCCTCACCCCGCTGGTTCGGCTTCCACGAGGTCTTCCACTCCCTCACGCTGGCGGCCTTCGTCGTCCACTACGTCGGCATCTCGCTGGTGGCCTATACGCACGCCTGAGCCACCCCGGCCCCGACCGGCCGGCACCCCCCGCCCCCTCGCGCCACCGTGGCCGCGGCCTTCAAGCCGCGG
>NZ_QUAC01000196.1 GCF_003389455.1 Streptomyces inhibens
GCCCGGCACCTTACTGGTGCCGGGCCCCGCCCCGTATTGCCCTACGGCCTTCCGCCCTGCCTCACTGCGGAGGCGGCTGCTGCTGCCAGCCCGGCGCCAGACCCGGCTGTTCCGGCTGCGGGGCGTCCGGAGCGGCCTGTTGCTGCTGCCAGTGCGCCGGCGGCTGGGCGGGCTGCTGGGTCCAGCCGCCCTGCTGCGGCGGGTAGCCGGCCGGCGGCTGGCCCTGCTGCGGCTGCTGTGCCTGCTGGGGCTGGCCCTGTTGCTGGGGCTGGCCCTGCTGGGCGTACTGCTGCTGGGCGTACGGGTCGCCGCCCATCTGCTGCTGCGGGTACATCCCCTGCGCCTGCTGCGCCCGCGAGAAGTCCTCGGCCACCAGGGCGGAGAGGTTGAAGTACGCCTCGCGGGTCTTGGGCCGCATCATGTCGAGGTCGACCTCGGCACCGGCGGCGAGATGCTCGTCGAAGGGGACGACCACCACACCGCGGCAACGGGTCTCGAAGTGCGACACGATGTCATCGATCTTGATCATCTTGCCGGTCTCACGGACACCGGAGATCACCGTGATACCGCGCTGCACCAGGTCGGCATAGCCGTGCGCGGACAGCCAGTCCAGGGTGGTGCTGGCACTGCTCGCACCGTCCACGGACGGGGTGGAGATGATGATCAACTGGTCGGCGAGGTCGAGGACTCCACGCATCGCGCTGTAGAGCAGACCGGTACCCGAGTCGGTGAGGATGATCGGGTACTGCTTGCCGAGGATGTCGATCGCCCGCCGGTAGTCCTCGTCGTTGAACGTCGTGGAGACCGCGGGGTCCACGTCGTTGGCGAGGATCTCCAGGCCCGAGGGGGCCTGTGAGGTGAACCGGCGGATGTCCATGTAGCTGTGCAGATGCGGGATCGCGTGCACCAGGTCACGGATGGTCGCACCGGTCTCCCGGCGCACCCGTCGGCCGAGCGTGCCGGCGTCGGGGTTGGCGTCGATCGCCAGGATCTTGTCCTGCCGCTCGGACGCGAGCGTGGAGCCCAGCGCGGTGGTCGTGGTGGTCTTGCCGACGCCACCCTTGAGGCTGATCACCGCGATCCGGTAGCACGACATCACCGGAGTCCGGATGAGATCCAGCTTGCGCTGGCGCTCCGCCTCCTCCTTCTTCGCGCCCAGCTTGAACTTGGACGGCTGGGCATTGGCGCCCGGCTTGCGCTTCTTGGGCTGGTTGCGCAGCAGCCGGTCGGAGGTCAGCTCGACCGCGGCGCTGTAGCCCAGCGGCGCGCCCGGAGCGGCCCGCTGCTGTGGCTGCTGCTGACCCGGCTGCGAGTACGAGGCGTAGTTCGCCGCCGCGTTCGGGTCACCGACCTGCTGTCCGGGGAGCGGCTGGTACGGGGTCTGCTGGGCTTGCTGTGCCTGTTGGGCCTGCTGCGCTTGCTGAGCCTGCGCTGCCTGCTGGGCTTGGTGGGCCTGCGCTGCCTGTTGGGCCGCCTGCTGCTGGTCGTAGCCGGGCTGCGCCTGCTGACCCTGCTGCGGGTAGCCCTGGGCGCCGGTCTGCGGATAGCCGTAAGCGGGCTGCTGCGCGGGCACGTTGGGGTGGTGCTGCGCCTGCTGCTGGCCCTGCTGGGGGTAGCCGTACGCGGGCTGCGGATAGCCGTACGCAGGCTGCGGCTGCGCGGGCGCGCCCTGCTGCTGTTGCGGGTAGCCGGCCTGCTGCTGGGGCCGGCCCTGCGGGTAACCGGCCTGCTGCGCCTGCGGTTGCTGCTGCTGGACCGGTGCCTGCGGCTGGCCCTGCTGCGGCTGCTGACCGGCCTGCGCCTGCGCCACCCGCGGATCCGCGGGCTGGAACTCCGGCGGCAGCGGCGGCAGCGCGCCCTGCCCGGGCACACCCTGCTGCTGACCGTCCGCCGCGGCGCCCCAAGGAGCGCCCTGCTGAGGCATCCCCTGCTGCGGAGCCACCTGCTGCGGAGCCTGCACACCCTGCGGGGCCGGCTGCTGCTGCGCAACGCCCTGCTGGGGCACCTGCTGCGGCTGCGGCTGGCTCTGAACGGGCTGCCCGCCCTGCGCGGCGGCCTCGGGGGCAGGCTGGGCGGGGACGGCGGCCTCAGGGGCCGGAGCACCGCCCTCGGCGGGGGAGTCGGCCGCGGGTGCGGCCTCCGGCTGCGGTGCCGGGGCAGCGGGTGCGACCTCCGGCTCGGACGCGTTCGCCGTCTCCGGCTCCGCGTCATCGTCGTCGTCCCAGAGCGAGGCCGAGGGGTCGACACCCGTGCCCGAGCGCTGATTGCCGGCACCGTCGTTCGCGGCCGGCGCGGCCTCGGCGGGAGCCTCCGCCACCGGGGGAGCGACGGCGGCCGGCGCGGCGTTGCCCGCGTCCTGCGGGCGCAGCGTCGGGAACCCGGGCGGTGCGGCCTCCACGGGCGGCGGGGCCGTCGGCACACCCTGCTGCGGAACTCCGGGCACCGGCGCGCCCTGAGCGGGCCCCGGCAGCGGCTGCCCTGTGGGCGGTCCGGGAGGCGGAGTGGTGGGCGAAGACGCAGGAGGAGCCGAGGGACCGGGTGCGGCACTTGTGCCGCCACCACTGGTGTCGTTGCTCGCGTACCAGGCCGGCGCGGCAAAGTCGATCTTGAACTCGCCGGTCAGGTCGAACTCGGACTGGTCGTCGTCAGGATCGTTTCCGTCCGGACGGAAAGCCTCCTGCTCGTTCACTGTGCCTCCTGGTGTACTGCAACGCACCTGAACGGCAGGACCGGATACAGGCGGATCGATCGGATGTAGCGGAAGTCGGAACACACCACCCGGGGTTGCGCCAACACTAACTGTCTCCATCCCCGTATCTACTGCCGTCGTGCTGTGCTCCTGCGGCTCTCCCACACAGCCTAATCAAGAGTCGGCCCATAACGGCAGTCGATGTCATGTCGTCTTCAAGCCCCTTCGGCACACTTACGGGCGCACCCGAGGATGCGCCCGTGAGTCGTGCCCGCGGCCGGTTGTCTGCGCGCTGCGCTCAGCGCCTCGCGGCCAACCGGCCCGTAACAACGGTCAGTCCATACGGCGCGGCCCGCCGAGCAGGTTGGTCTCCGCCTCCGTGGGCTGGGTCATGACGAACTGATGGCCCTCGCGCGAGCACCACAGCATGGCGTTGTCGCTGAGCGTCGGCAGCACCGCACCGACCTGCTCCGGCAGCCGCATGATTCGCGTCACAACCTCCGCCTCCTCGGGCGAAAGCCGCTGCAGACCGACCAGATCGGCGCGGCCGAGCATCTGCGGCGACCGCGGCCCGAGGAACGGCAGCACGGTCAGCACCGACTGCCAGGGGCTCGGGGCGAGCTGATTGCGCGGCGGCCGCGCGCCCATGTCCCGTACGACCAGCACGGGGCTGGAAACCGACGGTCCCTGGGGCGCGATCTGGCGTACGTCGTGGACCGAGACACACTGCTGGCCGCCGCCCGCGGACTGCGCCATCTGGGCCCAGGCCGGCGGCCGCGCCGTCTCGACCGCGACCCGGGCGCCGGTGGCGACCGTACGCAGCGCCAGCACCTGCGCCATCCACATGCTGCCGACCAGCGCGATCTCCAGCGGCGCCGGCCGCAGCAGGCTCAGCACGGCGGGCTGGTTCTGCGGGTCGATGCCGATGATCACGCCGTCGTCGCCGACCGGCAGGGTCAGCGCGGCGAGCGACTCGGCCGTCAGGACGTGCGGGCTGCGCCGCGGGCCGCGCAGGCCGAAACCGGGCCGCGGCTTCGGACCGGTCGGACCCGACTGCTCCTCATCCGGGCGCGGCTGGTGCGAGAGCCGGCGGCCGCCACCACCGGTGCCACCGATCGGGGGATTGCGCCAGCCGTTGCCGGTGGTGTTGACGCGGGGCTGATAGGTGGGAGAGGCCATCAGCGGGTACCTCCGAGGGGAAGCGTGGCCAGCAGGCCGGGCAGCTGTTCACGGTCGAGTCGTACGAGCCCGACCTTCACGGAACCGGAACGTTGCTCCAACTCGCTCTGGGCGGCGGAGAGTTCGTTCTCACTGCGGGTGGAAAGACGGACGTAGCCCGAGATGGCCGGGGCGCGGCCGCCGCCGTGCGTGGCGGTCAGCGCGAAGGTGCTGGCCATCGCCCTGGTGCTGGTCAGCAGCTGGGTGACGGCCGCCAACGGGGCGCCGCCCTGGCCCAGTTGGGGCCACCGGCCGATCCAGTACGTGGAGTGCCAGCGGTCGTCACAGCGCATGGCCCGGGTCGTCTCCTGGGTGCGCCGGGCCGCCCGGCCGTCACGCCCCATCGCGCCGTTCGCGGCCCGCGGGCTGACACACACCGCGGTACCGATCGCGGCCACGACCTCGCGCTCGGAGAGCACCCTGGCACGTACGCCGTGCGCGGTCAGCCGGCTGACGAGCTGGTCGGCGGCGCGCAGCAGCGAACGCTTGGTGCCCTCCATCCCGCCACCGCGGGCCTCGATCGCCTCCGAGCACAGCTCCGGGTCGAGCTTGAGCGCGATCCAGGTGAGCTGCAGGGCCGGCGTCTGTGCCTGGGCCTGCAGCGGCGCGTACGAACGGGCCGCGACGGCCTGTTCGGGCAGATGCGGCGCCGGCGCGGGCTGGGTGTACTGCACGAACTGCACGGACTCCAGGTGGATGTCCTCGATGTCGAGCGCGGTGTGCAGCACTTCGAGCGGAAGCATGTGGCTGCCGCGCTGCGGCCGCAGCGGCTCGTCCCGGGCGTCCACCTGGACGATGGCCGTCAGGAACGTACCGTCACCGACGAACCCGATGGCGCGCTGGTCCGACTCGGTCGTGAACTCATAGGTCCGCAGCGCCGGTTCGCACTCCACGACGGGGGCGAACGCGGGGTCGACGCCCTGCGTGGCCGCGACCGCGGAGGCGCTGTCCTTCCCGCGGCGCTTCATCGCGCGCACGGTCGTGATCCACTCCGGCAGCGGGATCCTGCGCCGCCGGCCGAGCGCGAAGACGACCAGAACGGCCGCCACCACGATGGCCGCGATCAGCGCGACGGGGTGATGGATCGACAGGCCCACCAGCACCAGCGCCGCGGCGAGTTCGATGATGGCCAGCTGCTGTACGCGCACCCCGCCGATGGTTCCGGCCTGTNTGATGGCCAGCTGCTGTACGCGCACCCCGCCGATGGTTCCGGCCTGTTGGCGCAGCCGCGGCGCCACCGGACCGGCCGGGCGGGCCGCACCCCGGCCGCCATTTCCTCTGTTGCCCGGCGCTGTACCGTTTTGGCCAGCATTTCCCGCGTATTGCGGTGCAGCGGAAGGCTGTTGCTGCTGTTGCCGCCCATTGCGGCGTCGAGCCCTGGTGGCGCTGGACATCCCCCGGCCTGCTCCTCTACTGGTGGTGTGGCCTCTAGGCGTATCAACCGCCGCCGAGACTGGTGCGTTGGAAGGTGGCACCCGTACCGTACGGGTCGATCGATACACGGCATAGTAGAGGGCGCTACGGCGTGAGTGCCGGGGGCGGTCGATGTGGATCCAACAGGCGGGGAGAGAAAGCAACAATGGCATCACGTCGGGACGAGCTGAATGCGTATTCGTTCGCTCGAAAGCGTACGAATGCGGCATTTCTGAAGCCGCTGCCGAACGGTTCGATCGAGAGTGCCCCCAAGCCACTCAAGGCGGTGGTGCCGGGCATCGTGGTGGGCGTCCTGATTCTCGTGGGATTCGGCGCCTGCGGCATTATCAAGCCGGTTGCGCCGCAGGGGTGGGACACTGTGGGGGCAAATGTCCTCGTCGGTGACGAATCGACCACGCGCTATGTTGTTCTGTCCAATACGGATGCAAACGGTCACAAGCAAAAGCTTCTGCACCCCGTCCTGAATCTCGCCTCGGCAAGGCTCCTTCTCGACCCCGACAAGTTCCAGGTCGTCAAGGTCAAGGAATCCGAGCTGGACGGCAAGCTTTCGCACGGCCCGGCCGTCGGCATCCCGTACGCGCCCGACCGGCTGCCCAACGCCAAGATCGCGGACAAGCCCAAGGTCTGGGCGGTGTGCAACCGCCCCGGCAGCGGCGCCAACAGCAAGGCCCAGCAGTCCGTGTTCGTCCTGGACGGCAAGGACAAGCAGATCGTCGACGACAACAACAAGGGCAAGCTCGACTTCCACCAGGCCCTGTACGTCGAGGACGAGCAGGGCAAGAAGTGGCTGGTCGACCACAACGGGATGGCCTTCCCGTTCGACTCCACGCGCGGAGGATGGACTCCGCCGGGAGGGAAAGAGGCGGGCGACGAGGTCCTGCGCCAGATCGTCTTCGGGGCGAAGGCCGAGCCGCAGAAGGTCACCGACCAGTTCATGGGCACCCTCATCAAGGTCGACAAAGTCCCGATCACCATGCCCATCGTCCCTGATGTGGGCACCATGACCACGGACAGCCAGGTCCCGGAGAAGGCCAAGAAGGTCGGCTCACTTCTTGTGGACAGCGACGGCCAGAAGTACGTCGTCCTCAAGGACGGCGTCGAGCAGGTGTCGAACTTCGTCGCCAACCTCCTGGAGCAGGGCGCGAACGCGAGCCGCCTGTCCTCGGACCACGAGGCGCTGACTCCCGTGTCGGTCTCCACCGGTATCCAGGCCAAGAAGGACGAGGCCGAGCACCCGGAGGTCTGGTACGGGAAGATCCTGGGCTTCCCCTCGCCGTGGCCGACCGAGGACGTCAACGTGGCGAACGACTTCGCACACGGCTCCCAGACCGGCGGCCTGACCACGCCCACGGCCAACGGTGTGTCCTGCAGCGTCTACAAGGGCACCAGCACCAAGTACCCCGGCACCGACAAGCTGGGCTACCCCAACGGCGTGCCGGACATGACGACCTGGGTCGGCAAGGACTACCCGGCCAAGATCGCGCCTGGCGCGACCTCGTACGTCACCCCCGGCAGCGGCCTGCTCTACCGCCAGGTGTCCACGCCCGCCTCGACCTCCGGCAGCCTCTTCCTGGTCACCGACACCGGTCTGCGCTACTCGATTCCCGAGAACAACGACGGCGGCAACAAGGCCGGCAAGGCGGACCAGGAACAGGGGCAGTCGCAGCTGCGCCTCGGCTACAAGGGAGCGCATCCGCCGCTGGTCCTGAAGGCGTGGTCCGAACTGCTCTCCGCGGGTCCGTCGCTGGATGCCAACAGCGCCAGGAAGCCGCAGGCTTCCTGACGGACAAAGGCCGCGCCGACAGCCCCTGCGCTTGCCGGCGCGGCCCCCTGCCGCATCGCGACCACTGATCTCGTGGTGGTCTTTTCCTGCCACTGTGACTTTCGAATTCTGACCGATAGCGCCACATCTGCCCGAATTCCATGAACGGCGCTTTCCGGACGGGTAGTTGACAATGTTGTGATCCCGTCACAAGTCCCCGCCCCCTGTTGGGGACAGGCGTGCGGAGTGGTTAAAGTGGTCGGAGGCGTCAGCAGGAGACGCCGATCCACGCGAGCCGGCTAGCCGGTACGGCGCGGAACAACGTACGAGTCTCATGGGGGACGTTGACTATGGCTGGTCAGCAGTACACAACCACCGAGGAGGAGATGGTCGCGTTCAGCGGCAAGATCTCCTCGGTCAACCAGTCGATCCAGGGCGAGATCTCGCGCCTGAACACGGTCGTCGACACCATCACGTCTGGGTGGAAGGGTGCTGCGGCCACCTCGTACAACCAGCTCCAGTCGCAGGTGAACGAAGACGCCAACCGTCTCAACCAGCTCCTGGGTGAGATCAAGGAAGCGATCGACGAGACCACGAAGAACTACTCCGCCTCCGAAGAGGAGCAGGCCCAGTCGATTTCGCACGTCGCCTCCTCGGCTTCGCCGTTCGGATGATGGGGCCGCGTCGCTGACCGCGGCGCATGGCCCACCGCCGCAGCCCGGGCCAGCCGGCCAGTCCGCCGGCCCGCTGCGGCATGAATCGACCAGGCATCATCAACTCCTGAGGAGACACCATGTCAGGCCAGATCCTCGTTAATTTCGCGACGATCTCGCAGGCCAGTTCCGACGTGCGCGGTACGGCCAACAACATCCGCCAGCAGCTCGACGACCTCGAGGCGGGCGTCAAGAAGATCGCCGCCAGCTGGGAAGGCGCGGCGCAGGAGGGCTACCAGGCCCGCCAGCGCGAGTGGGACCAGCGCGCGGCATCCCTGCACTCGACGCTCGAGGCCATCGCCAAGGCGCTGGACACCGCCGCCCAGAACTACCAGGCCACCGAGCACAAGAACTCCGGTATCTGGGCAGGCTGACCTCGCGTCAGCACAGGTACGGACGGCGATCGGCTGAGCAGCCCCGACGGCTCGCACAGTGGTCAATGAGGGCGAGCGCGCTGCAACAGTGCGCTCGCCCTTCTGCCGTCCATACCGGCCTCGCCCCCTACACCTCTGGTTTCCTCACCCCTCGTTCCCGCCCCTTTCGCCACACATGGAGAGCAGACAACCCGTGGGATCTCGCGCCATAGGTCATCGAGCCGGGCACCGTCGCCGAGCGGCGGGCGCACTGGTCACGGCGGCGTGCATTGTCGGCCTGTTGGGCATCGCGGCCGCGCCGGCGGTCGCGGACGAGAATGTGCCGCTCAACAGCGGTGAGTGCAAATTCGGCGCCGACTACATCAAAGAGACCCCCTGGTCGTTGCAGCGCCTGCTGACCAACCAGCTGTGGGCGAACGGTCGGATGATGGGGCAGGGCATCAAGGTCGCCGTCATCGACACCGGTATCGACGCGGGCAACAAGCAGCTCGCGGGCGCGATCGGCAGTGGTGGAGCGAGCCTGGTCAAGGGCGCCAGCAAGACCCAGGACACGGTGGGCCACGGCACGAAGGTGGCCGGCATCATCGCCGCCCGGCCCATGTCCGGCTCCGGCTTCTACGGAATCGCGCCCAAGGCGACGGTCATCCCCTTCCAGCAGACTTCGCAGGAGAAGGCCGGCGACTCGGCGAGCCTGGCCAAGGCCATCAACTTGGCCGTGGCCCAGAAGGTCCAGATCATCAACATCTCCCAGGGAACCGACGCCAGCCCAGCTCGTCTGCTCCCCCTCGCGGATGCTGTCAGCAACGCTGAACGGCACGGTGTCCTCATCGTCGCTTCCGCGGGCAACGGCGGAGCTGACGGCGGGGAGAAGAACACTTACCCCGCTGCCTACTCGGACCAGTACTCCAACGTCCTGGCCGTGGCCGCCTCGGACCGCAACAACGAGCGCGCGCCCTTCTCGCAGTCCGGGAAGTTCGTCAATATCGCCGCACCCGGCGTGGAGATGGTCTCCACGGTCCCTGACGGTGGCAACTGCGTGGACCAGGGCACAAGCTTCGCCGCTCCCTACGCCGCCGGAGCCGCGGCCCTCCTGAAGGCCAAGCACCCGGACTGGAAGCCGCAGGAACTCATCTGGCACCTCGAACAGACCGCTGAGCGCGTCAAGAGGGGCCGGGACGACTTCATCGGCTGGGGTGTCATCGATCCGGTCGCGGCCCTCAACGACGACACCAAGCCCACCGGCGCACCGAAGCCGGACCGGCCCTCCAGCGTGGCCGACGGCTCCAACATCCACCCGGTCGCCGTCACCCTCGGCGAGAGCCCGGAAGACCAACGTGCCCGCATTTCCATCTACATTGTCGGTGGCGGGCTTCTCGCCGTCGGTACGGTTGTAGGGTGCGCCATCGCGCTTCGCGACTGGCGACGGAAGAACGCATAGCAAACACGGGGAGGCCAGATATGGCTAGCGATTCCTATCGCGTTGATCTCGACAGACTCGATGAGGTCGTCAAGAAGCTCAACAACGTGCTCAAGGACATGCAGAGCGCCTCGGGCAAGGCGAAGAGCGGGACCCATCTGCCGGAAGGCGCGCTGGGCAAGGGCTTCGCGGAAGAGGGCGAGCTTCGGCAGACGCATACCGAAATGAAGACGTTCATTGAGAATGGCGTTCTTCATAAGCTTGAGCGTCTGATCGATGATCTCCAGAAGAAGACTACGAAGACTCATGGCGCCTACCAGGACCAGGAGCAGAACACGAGCAATGCGATGAAGAGCGGCCAGTCTTCTTCGCACAACAAGTACTCCTGAGCGACAGTGATGAGTTCGCAGAGGAAGAGGGGGCAGGGGCGTGGGTAGTTACGCGGACAACAAGTACGCACCACAGGACAAGTGCTACGCCATCGAGAACACCACGAAGTTCTACAAGATCGACTTCACGTCGCTGAAGGCCATGGTGGCCGATGCGAAGCCGGAGACGGTCGCCGGCGTTGCCCACGCCTGGGAACAGGTGCACAACACGATGGTGGTCGACAACGGCGGTGGCATCCGTGCGTATTTCGACAAGGCCATCGACGAGGTCTTGGGGCACTGGGAGGGCGACGCTGCGAAGGCGTTCCGCGAGCGTGCGAAGAAGATCAGCGAGAGCATCGGGAACGGTGCTCAGTACGCCAAGAACGTAAGCGAAGGCATGGGCCGTGCTCATGAGGCTCTGAGCGCGTACAAGCAGCACCTCGACGGCATGGAGATGCCTGACTGGGGCGACCGGGCCTGGGACTGGGCGACGGACCACATCGACCGCCAGGACAAGAACGCTGACTCGCAGCTTGCCAGCGGCAAGAGCGCGACTCAGGTTGTTGAGGACAACGAAGACGACCTGTCAGCCCAGAAGGAGACCCAGCTGAAAGCTGCGGCGACCATGGAGTACCTGGGTGCCGCATATCGGACCAATGCGGCTGCAATCGGTAAGCCCGCCAAGATCGTTGACGACTCAACCGACATCCCGCCGCCGGACAACCCGGGCATCCCGCCGGTTCATTACCCTCTGCCGGGGAGCGTCACCAAGCCCAAGGGAATGCCGAAGGGCTCGCTGAAGCCCATGGGGCAAGGGCCGGGCTTCTCGAGCGACGGCCTGAAGACGCCGGGGATCGACGGCGGCATCGGCAACTCGATGCCGGCCAAGGGCTCCTTCACGCCGAGTGTGGGTACGGGGCTTGACAGCTTCACTCCGCCGCAGGGTGTCGGTGGTGGTACCGGTGGCGGTACCGGCGGTGGTGTCGGTGTCCCTGGTGGCATCGGTGGAGGCGCTGGTACCGGCGGCTTGAGCGGTGGTGGTGGCATCGGCGGTGGCGTGGGCGTGCCGGGCGGCATCGGTGCCGGCGGAATGGCCGGTGGCGCTAAGGGTGGCCGTACCGGTGGGATTCCCGGTGGGGTTCCCGGTGGCCGTGCCGGTGCTGCTGGTGCCGGCGCTGGTGCAGCCGGACGTGGTGGTGGACGTCCAGGCATGCCCGGTATGGGTGGTGCCGGTGCTGCAGGTGCCAAGGGCGGTGCCAAGGGCGCTGGGGCAGGAGGCCGCGGCGGTGCCCTCGCCCGCCAGAAGGGTGGCCTCATCGGCGGCACTGCCGGAGGTAAGGGGGCTGGTGGCTCTCAAGGCGGCTCGGGTCTGCACCGCAGCCGTGGCGGCGCCCAGTCGGGTGCCGGTGCTTCCGGTAGCCGGCGTCCGGCCGGGATGCCGGGGGCGCATGGTGCCCATGGCGCCAAGGGCAAGGATGACAAGGGGCAGAACGGCGAGCGGCCGGACTACCTGGTTGAGGACGAGGAGACCTGGACAAGCGAGCGCAATGTGGCTCCGAAGGTGATTGAGTAGCTAGCCTTCGGGTGTGACAGCGGCGGAAACGAGTTGGGCCCGCAGTCTTCGGGCTGCGGGCCGCAACCTGTTGAGGAGAGGTGTTACAGCATGAGCTTCACGCGGACGCTGCGTGCGGTAGGTGGCGTGGCAGCGGCAGGAGCGCTGCTCTTCACCGCCGCGCCGACCGCTTCGGCGGACTACATCCGGGACGGACAGTGGGCGCTTGACGCGTTCAATCCGCAGAAGGTGTGGAAAGTGTCGACCGGCAAGAACGTCATCGTGGCGGTCATTGACACGGGCGTCAACGGAGGTCACGTCGACCTCAAGGGCAATGTGCTTCCCGGTAAGAGCTTTGACACCGAGGGCGGTACGGCGGATCACGAAACCGTTGATGACCATGGCACTGCCATGGCAGCCCTGATCGCGGGGCACGGCCACGGGCCTAACCATGCCGATGGAATCATGGGTCTGGCACCGGACGCCAAGATCCTTCCTATTAAGAAGAATGAACAGATCGGTGGTGACGCAAACAGTCTTGATGGTCCTATTCGCTATGCAGTAGATCACGGCGCAAAGGTCATCAATATGTCCATTGTGACCCCTCGCTTGAATGAGCAGGAAAAGGATGCGATCAACTACGCGGTAAAGAAGGATGTGCTGGTAGTTGGTGGTTCCGGCAATGACGGATCCGGAAAGCCGCTCTATCCGGCTGCGGCACCCGGTGTGCTTGCAGTAGGGGCGGTGGCCAAGGACGGCCAGGTTCTAGCTGAGTCAAACTATGGCCCACATATCCGTTTGATCGCTCCTGGTGAGAAAATCTACTCCGCCGGAACCTCCCCGAAGTACCGCCAGGGAACCGGCACGTCCGACGCAACGGCCTATGTATCGGCCGCCGCAGCCCTCGTCCGCTCGAAGTTCCCGGACCTCACTGCGGGGCAGGTCGCCAATCGACTCACGAAGACGGCGATCACCCCAGATGGCAAGACGGGCATCACATCCCCTGACCCCAAGTACGGCTACGGCGTGATTCGCCCGTACCGGGCCCTCTCGGAGAACATCCCTGCCGGGTCGAAGAACGGGCCGCTCACCATGCCGAAGGATTCTGAGCCTTCTGCCGGCGCGGGTGCGGATGCTCCAGGGAACGAAGCTCAGGGGAGCGCGAGCGAGAAGAGCGGCCTGAGCCCCATCGTGGTCATCGGCATCGCTGTCGGCGTGATCGTCGTTCTGGGAATTGTCATCGGTGTGATCGTTGCCAGTAAGAAGCGCGGCAATGGTCCGCCTCCTGGTGGCACTGGCTTCGGCGGTCCGAGCGGTGGTGCTGGAGTTCCGCCTCAGCAGCAGTTCGGTGCCTACCCGCAGTCGGGAGGCCCTGGCGCTTACCCGCCGGCACCGCCCACTCAGCCTCCGGGGCGCTGAGATTTCCCGGTCGCTCGTGTCAGGGCCGCGGTCAGCGGTCTCGGTGTGAGACAAGGGTTGTCATCAGGCGCGGGGCCGCAGTCGTCGACTGCGGC
>NZ_QUAC01000002.1 GCF_003389455.1 Streptomyces inhibens
CCTCCGCCACCCCCGCCTTACCGCCCTGGCAGCGCGGACCCCCGGCTCAACCGGCCCCTGCGCGAGCGCTATCCCCAGATCCGGTCGACCAGCGGCTACGCCGACCCGCGGGTACACAGCACCGGCCCCGGACCCGGCGCCGGCACCGAGCAGGAACCGGAGCGATCGGCGAAGCTCTCCGGCCGCCTGATGCTGGCGATGACCGTCGTCATCGGCCAGCTGTGGGCGCTGTCGATCGCCGTCAACGCCTGGATGCGCGGCGACACCGATACGGCCTGGTGGTGCGCCGGATTCCTGCTCCTCTCCTTCCTCGTGGTCCTGACCCTGTGGTCCCTCGACAAAAACGACCGCTAACCGCCAACCGCCCCCTCCCACCAGAAAGGCCGAAATCCCATGCCCCGCCGCATATCCGCGCACCCCCGCCACGCCCTGCCCGGCACAGACCGGAACCGCCTCCTCAAGCGCGGCAACGGCTCCCAGAGCCCGCCGACCCGCCCCCAGAGCGGCCGCCCGCACCCCATACCCACCCACGACAAGGGCAGCTGAGCCGAGCCAGAACGAGCAGCGAACACAAGACGAGCACGAAGGCCACAGAGCACGGGCACCAAGGCCCACAGCGCACGAGCTCTGTCGAGAGCCCATGAACGCCGGCCCCGGATCATGTACGCCGGCACATCGGCACATCGGCACGTCGGTACGTCGGTACGTCGGTACGTCGGTACGTCGGTACTTCGGTGCTTCGGTACGGCGATCAGCGACGCCGACCACTTCACCTCACGCACTGAGCCCGCATCACACGCCATGGCCCCTCGCGCCGATACGCGGCAGGCGGGCCATTTATTCCGTCGAGCGCTCATCGTGTGCCCACTAGATTTCCGGTATGACGTCAGCGCTGCGCCTGGAGAAGGTCACCCCGGACAATGTCGAGGCCGCCTGCCGGCTGAAGGTGCGGCCCGACCAGGAGGGGCTGGTGGCTCCGGTTGCCCGGTCGCTGGCCGAGGCGTATGCGCAACCCGATATCGCCTGGCCGCGATTGATCTTCGATGGCGAGCAACTCGTGGGCTTTGTCATGGGCTTCTTCCTGGTGCAGTTCGATCCTGACAACCCGGACGACAGGTTCCGCTCGGGAATCTGGCGACTGAACATCGCCGCCGACCAACAGGGCCGGGGATACGGCCGGTTCGCCGTGCAGTCCGTGTGCGACGAGGTCCGACGGCGCGGGCAGCCCCGCGCGACAGTGAGCTGGGTCCCGGGCAAGCACGGCCCCGAGAAGTTCTACCTCCGCCTCGGATTCGTCCCCACCGGAGAACTGAGCGGCGATCAGGTCGTCGGCGAACTGGCCCTCTCCGCCACCTGAGAGCCTCGGACCGTACCCGGGAATCCGACCCTGATCCGTCGGACAACCCCTAGTACCGGGCCATCTTGATCACGGCATGGCCCGCCGAGGCGGTCTGTTGGTAGAAGGCGCGCAGGCTTGTGTGGTGGCTGACGAAGATTGCTTTGACCTCGGCCTCGTCCCAGTTGAAGAACGGTGCGCGGATCTTGGCGCCGGCGGCTTCCCAGAGGGTGTCGAACGGTGCGGCTATGAGGAAGTCCGCCGCTGTCCTTGTCTCTTCCGGGGTGAGGATCAAGAGGGGCGGCTGGGAGTGGTCGGGGTGGTAGACGGGGCGGCCTCCGAAGATGGGCAGTTCCCAGGTTCCGCTCTCGCCGGATCCGTTCTTCGTCTCGCCGAGGGTGGCGGCCGCGGCGTAGAGATTGTCGACGAGGCTGAAGTCCTTATCGATGGAGTCGGCGATGCCTGCGGCGCACTCGGCGGGAAGGTCGTCCCAGGCATCGCACATGAACTCCTCCAGCCAGGTGTAGTCGTCCCGGATCTCGGCTTCCGGTACGGCACGAAAGTGCAGGTGATAGCTCATGGCGGCGGCTCCCCGATCGAGCGGCCCGTGGGTCGGGCCGGATGCGGGGAAGGTAGCGCGGGACGCTGACAATCGGCCGAGTGCTGGCAATGTGCCGGGCGCCGGCAATCGGCCGGGGACTGACAATCGGCCGAGCACTGACAACGGGCCGGTCGCTGTGCACAGGGTTGTGCCGAGGGCTGTGTCGGCGGGCTGTGCCGAGTGTCGTGTCGGGGCCGTACCGAGGGGCCGTACGGCCGATGGGGTGCCGCGGGGCTGCCGGGGACGATGGTCGTGTGTGGTCCGCCCGTACCCTGGAGGGGTGAGCACCACCCCCGAACCCGAGTCGGCCCCCGGGCCCCAGGCCACCTCCGGAGCCGATGGCGACCAGGCCGCGGCCCCCGCGCCCGCGTCCGCCGCGCGCCCGGCGCCCAAGCCCGCCGCGCGCCTGATCTTCGACGACCCGCTGAGCCAGCAGTCGTCGGACGACACCGACCGCGGCTGGGGCGAGTCCTCGGCCACCGGTGACAGCGCCGCCGACCTCGCCCGCTTCCTCGACGAAAAGCCGCCCCACCACCTCTGAGCGAGGCGAGGGGGCGGCATGTGCCGGCCTGTGGCGCCTGCTACTCCTGAGTCTTCTGCGCGCCGATGGTGCCCGAGGTGGACGTGGGCACGGAGGGCGCGACGGTGCGCTGGGCGATCAGTGCGTCGCGGATCTCGATGAGCAGCTCGACCTCGGTCGGGTCCGCCGGGGAGTTGTCGACCGGCTGCTTCGCCGCCTGGCGTTCCTTCCACTTGTTCATCGGAAGGATCATGAGGAAGTAGACGACCGCGGCGGTGATCAGGAACGTCAGCGCGGCGCTGAGCACCGAGCCCCAGAGAATGTAGATGCCGTCGGTGAACTGGCCCGTCTTCCTGTCCGTATGGCAATCGGTGAGACAGGCCTTGTAGTTGTCGAGGTTCTGCGAGCCCAGGGCACCGATGATCGGGTTGATCACGCCCTTGACCACGGCGTTCACGATGTTCGTGAACGCGGCACCGACGACCACCGCGACCGCGAGTTCGATGACGTTGCCGCGCATCAGGAATTCCTTGAATCCCTGCAGGACGCCCTTGCTCTCGCTCACCTGACAGCCTCTTTCCACGTTCACTACGGACGGTGCACCAACAATCAGCACCGCAACTTACGGCAGGGCGGGGCAGAGGTGTCCAGTCGCGCAACACGAACCAGCGATCGGCCAGGGCGTCAGTGCGGATCTGGCGGAGAGGATGGGTCCTGCGGGCTCCGTGGACGGATACCGCGGTATCGGTGCGGTGGGCGCGCCCCCATTGGCGCGCGGCAGCTGCCACGCCACTCGCAGCAGTCTCGCGTGACGCGGGAAGAGACGCCACTTGATCTTGGGGCATCGCTACCGCCCTCCCCAGGCCGTCGCCGACGGGCAGCCGGGGGCCGGAGCGGTTCGTACGGCACCGTACGACGCGCCACCGGCCAGTGCTGCGGCGGTCATCGCCAGGCCGGCGGCCAGCATCCGCTGTCGCGTGGTCCGTCCCCAGCGGCATCGGCCGCCGCCGGCCCGTACCGGAGCGAAGTGCGCTACCTCACACGGTGGGGGAGCGGGGAGCGGCGGGGAGTGGAGATCGGGATCCGGGAAGGGAGAGGAGGGTGAGGGAGGGGAGTACGTGAGGGAAGGAGGGGTGTGGGGCACGTGATCACCGCCTGGGTCAGGGGTTCGGGCGAACCGGCGATCACCACCGTGCCGCACTTCGCGCCCGCTCGCTCCGGGCTGTGTACGACCGCGTGACTGTGGACAACTCGGCCACCCGGGAGGGGGAGGCCGAGCCGGCCGTTACGGCGTTATGGCAGCTCGATGCCCAGGTCCCAGCCGGCGTGGGCGTCGGCGCACAGGCAGTCGCGGTCGGCGCTGTCGGGGAGGGCGGCGACGGCGTCGAAGAGGACCTCGCGCAGCCGGCCGACGTTCTGGGCGAAGACCTGCAGGACTTCCTCGTGGGAGACGCCGTCGCCGGCCTCGGCGCCCGCGTCCAGGTCGGTGACCAGGGTCAACGAGGTGTAGCACAGGCTCAGTTCGCGGGCCAGGACGGCTTCGGGGTGGCCGGTCATGCCGACCACCGACCAGCCCTGTGCGGCGTGCCAGCGCGACTCGGCGCGGGTCGAGAAGCGGGGGCCTTCGATGACGACGAGGGTGCCGCCGTCGACCGGCTCCCAGTCGCGGCCGCGGGCGGCCGTGACGGCGGCCTGGCGTCCGGTGGGGCAGTACGGGTCGGCGAAGCTGAGGTGGACGACGTTGGGGATGTCCCCGCCGGGCAGCGGGTGGCCGTCGAAGTAGGTCTGGGTGCGGGCCTTGGTGCGATCCACGAGCTGGTCGGGGACCAGGAGCGTGCCGGGGCCGTATTCGGGGCGCAGCCCGCCGACCGCGCACGGGCCGAGGACCTGGCGTACGCCGAGCGAGCGCAGCGCCCACAGGTTGGCGCGGTAGTTGATGCGGTGCGGCGGGAGGCGGTGGTCGCGCCCGTGCCGGGGCAGGAACGCGACCTGGCGGCCGGCGATCTCGCCCAGGAACACCGAGTCGCTGGGGCTCCCATAGGGGGTGTCCACCGTGATCTCGGTCACGTCGTCGAGGAAGGAGTAGAACCCCGACCCGCCTATCACGCCAATTTCCGCGTCAGCCATGCCGGTCACACTATCGGGGTACGGCGGCCGGGCGATGCCCGGTGGGCGGCGCCGGACGGCAGCGGTAAGACACCGGTAATGCGGCGGAGCGCACCGGCAATACGGCGGAATGCAGCGGATCCCGCCGTCCGATGACGGCGGGATCCGAAAGGCTGCAGGTCAGGCCGCGGAGCTGGTGCCCGAGGTGCTGCTGGACGACGCGGCGGCCGGAGTGGACGGCTTGGCGTCGGAGCTGCTCGACGAGTCCGAGGAGGACGCGGAGCTCGACGAGGAGCTCTTCGCGGGGCTGCTGCTGGACGACGAGCCGCGGCTGTCGTTGCGGTAGAAGCCGGAGCCCTTGAAGACGATGCCTACCGCGGAGAACACCTTCTTGAGGCGTCCGTTGCAGCTGGGGCACTCCGTCAGCGCGTCATCGGTGAACTTCTGCACCGCCTCGAGGCCCTCGCCACACTCGGTGCACTGGTACTGGTAGGTCGGCACTTGACTTCCTCCTGGCACTCTCACTCGATGAGTGCTAACGACGCTCCATATTGCAGTATTCCCGCCCGTCAGTCCACCGTGAACGGCGTACGGTGACCGACTCCACGTCCGCTCACGCGCTCGCCAGCTCCCGCTCCCGGCCGTCGGCGACCGCGGAGGCCTCGGCGGTCCGGCCGTTCTCGGCGCCGCCGACGAGCACGGTCGACGGACGCGGCTGCAGGTGGGCGCGGAGCGCCAGCAGCACCACCAGGGCCAGCGCCGTACCGGCCAGCGGCACCAGGAATCCGGAGCTCGGCCCGAAGCGGTCGGTCAGCTGGCCGGCGGAGGTGGCCGCGGCGGCCTGGCCGAGCGCGACCGCGCCGGTCAGCCAGGTGAAGGCCTCCGTACGGGCGGCGGCCGGCACCAGCGACTCGACCAGCGTGTAGCCGGTGATCAGGGCCGGGGCGATGCACAGGCCGACGATCAGGCCGACGGCGCCGAGCAGCGGCACCGCGGTGACCGCCCACAGCGGGGTGGTGGCCAGCGCCAGCAGCCCGTAGGCGACCAGCAGCCGGCGTCGCGGGCCGACCTTCCAGGCGAGGGCGCCGCAGACGATACCGGCGAGCATGTTGCCGCCCGCGAAGATCCCGTAGAGCACGCCATTGATGCCGGGCTGCCCGATGTGCTGGGTGAACGCCGTCAGCGAGACCTGCATTCCGCCGAAGACGGCGCCGATGCCGAGGAACGCCACGATCAGGACGCGTACGCCGGGCACCGACAGCGCCGAGACGCGCGGCAGGTCACCGGCCTGCGCCCGGTGCACGGGCGGCTGGCTGCGGCGCTGCGCGGCGAACAGCAGCCCGCCGGCCAGTGTCAGCACGGCCTCGGCGACCAGACCGGCCGCCGGGTGGATGCCGGTGCACAGCGCGGTCGCCAGCACCGGGCCGACCACGAAGGTGAACTCGTCGGTCACCGATTCGAAGGCGGCGGCCGTCGGCATCAGCGGGCTGCCGCCGAGCCGGGAGGCCCAGCGGGCCCGCACCATCGGGCCGACCTGCGGAGTCGAGGCACCCGTGGGAACGGCCACGGCGAGCAGCGCCCACAGGGGGGCGTGCGCAAGGGCGAGGGCGATCAGTGCCGAGACGCCGGCGGCATGCACCAGTACGCCGGGGAGCAGCACCGCGCGCTGGCCGAAACGGTCGGCGAGCTTGCCGCTCTGCGGGGCGAACAGGGCCATCGAGACACCGGTCGTGGCCGAGACCGCGCCTGCGGTGCCGTACGAGCCGGTGGTGGATTGGACGAGCAGCACGATGCCGATCGTCAGCATCGCGAAGGGCTGCCGGGCCAGAAAGCCGGGCAGCAGGAATGTCCATGCACCAGGGGTGCGGAGCAGTTGTCCGTAACCGGGACGGGAGTCCTTGACCGCGGATGCCACGGCCGGGCCTTTCTGCCGCCTGGTAGCGCGCCGCCGCAAGGTCGTCACGGGTACGCGCCGAGAGCTGTCCTCTCGCGCAGGACCGAGTGATACCGCATGGTCCGCACCGAGAGGTGGCTGCGTGTGGCAGGGGGACCGCGGCCGCCGAGCGGTCGCGCCAGCTCTGCTTCAGGCAGAGGTGGTTCGTATTGTTGCCTCTTCATACTACAGGCCGGAGCACGTGAAGCCCTGGGATTAACCAGGGCTTCACGGAGTTTTCCTTGGGATCCGTGGAGATCTACAGCACATTCACGGCCCCGGGACGGGGATCAGCGGGGGCGGTGGCGCTGGGTGCGATGGCCCCGTGAGCCGTCCGTCCCCAGCCAGCCGGCCAGCTTGCCGCCCTGGGAGACCGCCTGCAGCCGCCGCTCGGCGGCATCGCGCACCGGGTCGGTGGCGACCACCAGCAGCTCGTCGCCGCGCCGCAGCACCGTGGTGGGCGAGGGCACGAAGCTGGAGCCGTCCCGTACGACGAGGGTGACCGCGGCGCCCGCCGGCATCCGCAGCTCGCCGACCTCGACGCCGTGCATACGGGACCCCGGCCCGATGGACGTGGACAGCAGATGGCCGCGCAGCCGCTCCAGGGGCGCGGACTCGATGCCCAGGTCGGCGGCCTCCTCGCCGTCGCCCAGCCGCAGCCGCCGGGCGAGCCAGGGCAGTGTCGGCCCCTGGACGAGGGTGTAGACGACGACCAGGACGAAGACGATGTTGAAGACCCGTTCGCTGCCGGGGACGTCGCCCACCATCGGGATGGTGGCCAGCACAATCGGGACCGCGCCGCGCAGGCCGGCCCACGACAGCAGGGTCTTCTCCCGCCAGGGCACCCGGAAGGGCGCCAGCGCGACGAACACGGACGTCGGCCGGGCCACGATCGTCAGGATCATGCCGATGACCAGCGCCGGGACGATGTCGTCGATCAGGTTGTGCGGGGTCACCAGCAGGCCCAGCAGGACGAACATGCCGATCTGGCCGATCCAGCCGAGGCCTTCGGCGAAGCCGCGGGTGGCCGGTGAGTGCGGCAGTTTGGCGTTGCCGAGGATCACCGCGGCCAGATAGACGGCGAGGAAGCCGGAGCCGTGCGCCAGTGCGCCGGCCGCGTAGGCGGAGACCGCGATGGCCATGACGGCGATCGGATAGAGGCCGGAGGCGGGCAGCGCCACATGCCGCATGCCGTACGCGCCGAGCCAGCCGATGGCCAGTCCGATGGCGGCGCCGATCGCCAGCTCCAGGGTGATCTCGCCGAGCAGGGTGTACCAGTGATCGACCGGACCCGAGGTGGAGAAGGCGACGACGAGGATGACCACCGGGGCGTCGTTGAAGCCGGATTCGGCTTCCAGTACGCCCGTCAGGCGGGCCGGCAGCGGCACGCTGCGCAGGACCGAGAAGACGGCCGCGGCATCCGTCGAGGAGACCACGGCGCCGATCAGCAGCGCCTGGCGCCAGTCAAGTCCGGCCAGATAGTGCGCTCCGGCCGCGGTGACCCCCACGCTCACCGCGACGCCGACCGTCGAAAGCGCCGCCGCCCGGGGCAGCGCCGGTTTGATCTCCTTCCATTTGGTGCCCAGACCGCCCTCGGCGAGGATCACGACCAGCGCGGCATAGCCCAGGAGTTGGGTCAGCTCGGCGTTGTCGAAGATGACGCCGCCAGGCCCGTCCTGTCCTATGGCAACGCCTATCCCCAGGTAAATGAGCAGGCTGGGGAGCCCGCTGCGCGAGGAGAGCCGTACCGCGGCGACCGCAATGAGCAGTACGAGCGAGCAGATCAGCAGGAGTTCGTTGAGGTGGTCGACAGTCAGGAGCTGGTCCTTCCTCGCACGGGTCCGGTCGGGTGGGCTCGGGGTCGGCTTTCCTTACCGTATCTAGTTACTGAGACTAACAATTTACCATTGCTTGAAAGTTGGATGTGCTGGCAGTGACTCCGCGTAGGGGTCGCCGAACCCGTGCGCCTATGGTTGCTCCAGCACTCCCACCCTGCCCCTCGAAGGACAGAGATGCCCGCCAACAAGTCCGGCCCAGTCCCCAGGAAGAAGAAGGGGCGGCGCGGCCGCCTCGTCGCGATCACGGTCGTGCTGCTGCTCGTGGCGGGCATCGGCTTCGGCGCGTTCTGGGGTGTCAGTACCGTACGCGCGTCGTTCCCGCAGACCACCGGCTCGCTCAAACTCCCGGGCCTGACCAACCCGGTGGACGTCACCCGCGATGCCAACGGCATTCCGCAGATCTACGCGGACACCGACGAAGACCTCTTCCGCGCCCAGGGATACGTCCAGGCCCAGGACCGTTTCTGGGAGATGGACGTCCGGCGGCACATGACCGCCGGCCGGCTCTCGGAGATGTTCGGCAAGAGCCAGGTCAAGACCGACTCGTTCCTGCGCACCCTCGGCTGGCACGAGGTGGCGCAGAAGGAGTACGACACCAAGCTGTCGCCCAGCACCAAGAAGTACCTGCAGGCCTACTCCGCGGGCGTCAACGCCTACCTCAAGGACCACAAGGGCTCGGCGCTGTCCCTGGAGTACGCGGCGCTGGACTTCGAGAACGACTACCAGCCCGAGAAGTGGACGCCGGTCGACTCGGTGGCCTGGCTCAAGGCGATGGCCTGGGACCTGCGCGGCAATATGCAGGAAGAGATCGACCGCTCCCTGATGGCCAGCCGCTTCACGCCGGCGCAGATCGCCCAGCTCTACCCGGCATACCCGTACAAGCGGAACAAACCGATCGTCGACGGTGGCGCGGTCGCCCCCGCCACCAAGGAGTTCACGCCCAAGGGCTCGGCCAACGCCGCCCCCGCCGGCCCCGGAACCGCGGCCGCCGGCCTGCAGTCGCAGCTGTCCTCGCTCTCCAAGTCCCTTGACGAGATCCCGGCGCTGCTCGGCCCCAACGGCAACGGCATCGGCTCCAACTCCTGGGTCGTCTCCGGTGCGCACACCACCACCCGCAAGCCGCTGCTCGCCAACGACCCGCACCTGGCACCGCAGATGCCCTCGCTCTGGTACCAGATGGGCCTGCACTGCCGCGCCACCGGCCCCAAGTGCAACTACGACGTCTCCGGCTTCACCTTCTCCGGCATGCCCGGCGTCGTCATCGGCCACAACCAGGACATCTCCTGGGGCATGACCAACCTGGGTGCGGATGTCACCGATCTGTACCTGGAGAAGATCAACGCCGACGGGTACCTCTTCGACAACAAGCAGCGGCCGTTCCTCACGCGCAAGGAGACCATCAAGGTCGCCGGCGGTGAGAGCCACGAGATCACCGTCCGGTCCACCAACAACGGGCCGATCGTCTCCGACCGCGACGACGAGCTCGGCAACGTCGGCAAGGACGCCCCGGTCGGCAACGCCGCACCGGACCGCGGCGACGGCTACGCCGTCTCGCTGCGCTGGACCGCGCTGGACCCCGGCAAGTCCATGGACGCCGTCCTCGAACTCGACCGCGCGAAGGACTGGAACGCATTCCGCAAGGCCGCCGGCCATTTCGAGGTCCCGTCCCAGAACCTGATCTACGCCGACACCAAGGGCAACATCGGCTACCAGGCTCCCGGCCGGATCCCGGTCCGCGGCAAGGGCGACGGCCACTTCGACGGCACCTACCCGGCGCCCGGCTGGGACCCGAAGTACCGGTGGAACGGCTACATCCCGCAAAAGGCCCTGCCGTACGAGTACAACCCCAAGCGCGGCTACATCGTCACCGCCAACCAGGCCGTCGTCGACGAGAAGTACCCCTACCTCCTCACCAAGGACTGGGGCTACGGCTCCCGCAGCCAGCGGATCAACGACCTCATCGAGTCGAAGATCAAGGACGGCAGCAAGGTCTCCACGGACGATATGCAGGCCTTCCAGAAGGACAACAGCAGCGAGATCGCCCGGCTGCTGACGCCCTACCTGACGAAGATCGACATCAAGGACAAGTACGTCCGCGACGCCCAACAGCTGCTGGAGGGCTGGGACTTCACCCAGGAGCCCGACTCCGCCGCGGCCGCCTACTTCAACGCCGTCTGGCGCAACACCCTCAAGCTCGCCTTCGGCAACAAGATGCCCAAGGAGCTGCGCGTCGAGGGACAGTGCCTCAACGTCCGCCCGTCCAGTGAGACCGGCCCCGCCGACGACCTCGACAAGCTGGTCCGCGAATGCGGCGAGCGGGCCGGCGACACCGCCCAGCCCGACGGCGGTGACCGCTGGTACGAGGTCGTCCGCACCATCATCGACGAGCCCGACAACGCCTGGTGGAAGACCGAGGACCGGCCCGGCCGCCCCGGCGACAAGAACCGCGACCAGCTCCTCGCGCACGCCATGAAGGACGCGCGCTACGAGCTGACCTCCAAGCTCGGCAAGAACATCGACAACTGGAGCTGGGGCCGGCTGCACCAGATGTTCCTGAAGAACCAGACCCTGGGCACCGACGGCCCCGGCATCCTCCAGGGCCTGTTCAACCGCGGCCCCTGGAACGTCGGCGGCGGTGAGGCCGCGGTCGACGCCACCGGCTGGAACGCCGCGGGCGGCTACAAGGTCACCTGGGTCCCGTCGATGCGGATGGTCGTCAACCTCGCCGAGCTCGACAAGTCCCGCTGGATCAACCTCACCGGCGCCTCCGGCCACGCCTACGACGCGCACTACTACGACCAGACCGACAAGTGGGCCAAGGGCGAACTGCTGCCCTGGGCATTCAGCGAAGAGGCCGTCAAGAAGGCGGGCAAGGACACGCTGACGCTGTCGCCGTAGGGGCGGGCGGCCGTCCCGCCGTCACACAGTGAGTGCCGCGCCGTCGGGCGGGCCGGAGGGTTCCGGTCCGCCCGACGGCGTTTCTGCGCCGCAGGTCAGACGCCCGTACGCCCCTGCGGCGCCGCGAAGCGGTGCACCCCCGAGGGCGTCACCGCGGCATGTACATGCCGGTCGTGCGGCTCGGCCGGCACCTCGTCCAGCACCTCCGCGTCGTAGAGCAGCACCACCAGCGACGCCCGCGCCCCGGCCCGCTCCAGCCGCGCCAGCACCCGGTCGTACGAGCCGCCCCCGCGCCCCAGCCGCAGCCCCCGCCGGTCCACCGCGAGCCCCGGCAGCAGCACCACATCCGCCCGGGTGACGGCCTCGGGGCCCAGCCGCTCGCCGTCCGGCTCCAGCAGCCCCCGGCCCGCCCGTACGAGCCGCCCGGCGCCCTCGTAGCGCGCCCAGTCCAGATCGTTGTCCGGCAGCAGTACGGGCAGCAGCACCCGCACCCCGGCCGCCCGCAGCCGGTCGAGCAGGGCGCGGGTGGAGGGCTCGCCGCCTATGGAGACATACGCGGCGACGGTCGGCGGGGTGGCGGGCGACGGGGCGGCGCCCGGTGCCAACTCGTCCAGCTCCAGGGTCCGTCGGGCCAGCTCCTCGCCCGCCGCCGCGATGACATCCGGCGGCAACGCTCTCCTTACCTCCAGGAGATCCCGTCGCAACCTGCGCTTTCTATCGTGACCAATGCTCACTGTGTGCCCTTGCTCCCGCTCTCATGCTCTATTCACCGGACCCTCATCATCGTTCCGATAGGGCCGGTTATGGTGTCGCGCATGACCCCATCGCACACACGGATCAGCAAGGCTGTCATCCCAGCAGCCGGCCTCGGCACCAGGTTTCTCCCCGCCACAAAGGCCACACCCAAGGAGATGCTCCCGGTCGTCGACAAGCCCGCCATCCAGTACGTGGTGGAGGAGGCGGCCGCCGCCGGGCTCTCCGACGTCCTGATGGTGACCGGCCGCAACAAGCGCCCCCTTGAGGACCACTTCGACCGTAACTACGAGCTCGAAGAGGCCCTGCACCGCAAGGGCGACGAGTCCCGGCTCGCCAAGGTCCAGGAGTCCAGCGACCTGGCGACCATGCACTACGTACGGCAGGGCGACCCCAAGGGCCTGGGCCACGCGGTGCTGTGCGCCGCCCCGCACGTCGGCGACCAGCCCTTCGCGGTCCTCCTCGGCGACGACCTGATCGACCCCCGCGACCCGCTGCTGCAGCGCATGGTCGAGGTGCAGGAGCAGCACGGCGGCTCCGTCATCGCCCTCATGGAGGTCGACCCGGCGCAGATCCACCTCTACGGCTGCGCGGCCGCCACCCCCACCGGCGACGACGACCTCGTGATCGTCTCCGACCTGGTCGAGAAGCCCGACCCGGCCGAGGCCCCCAGCAACCTCGCCATCATCGGCCGCTACGTCCTCGACCCGGCCGTCTTCGAGGTGCTGCGCAAGACCGACCCGGGCCGCGGCGGCGAGATCCAGCTCACCGACGCCCTCCAGGCGCTGGCCGCCGACCCCGCCCTGGGCGGCCCGGTGCACGGCGTGATCTTCAAGGGCCGCCGCTATGACACCGGTGACCGCGGCGACTATCTGCGTGCCATTGTCCGACTGGCATGCGAACGTGAAGACCTGGGCCCCGACTTCCGGACCTGGCTTCGCAGTTACGTCACCGAGGAGATGTAGGACGTTGAACCCCGCCACCGGCCAGACCAGCCACCCGGACCGCGTCTGGTCGGTGGCCGAGCATCTCGACGACGTCCTGTCGAAGATCGAACCGCTCGACCCGATCGAGCTGCAGCTCCCGGACGCCCAGGGCTGCGTCCTGGTCGAGGACATCACGGTCCCCGTCGCCCTGCCGCCCTTCGACAACAGCTCCATGGACGGCTATGCCGTCCGCGTCGCCGATGTCGCGGGCGCCGCGGAAGGGGCGCCCGTCGCCCTGACCGTCATCGGCGATGTCGCGGCGGGCAGCGGTGAGCTGCCCGAGGTCGGCCCCGGCCAGGCCGCCCGCATCATGACCGGCGCCCCGGTGCCGCCCGGCGCCGACGCCGTCGTCCCCGTCGAGTGGACCGACGGCGGCACGGGCGAGGGACCGGCCGCCACGATGCGCGCCCACAGCGCCGCCCCCCAGGACGCCGGCGGCGAGGTCCTGGTCCACCGCCCGGTGGCCGCCGGAGCCCACATCCGCGCCCGCGGCAGCGACGTCGGCGCGGGCGAGCCGGCCCTGGCGGCGGGCACGGTGCTCGGCCCGTCCCAGATCGGACTGCTCGCCGCCATCGGCCGCGGCACGGTCCGGGTACGCCCCCGCGCCCGCGTCGTGGTGATGTCGACCGGCAGCGAACTGGTCCAGCCCGGCGAGGCGTTGGGCCCCGGCCAGATCTACGACTCCAACAGCTTCCAGCTCACCGCCGCCGCCCGCGCCGCCGGAGCCATCGCCTACCGCGTCGGCGCCGTCGCCGACGACGCCGAGACCCTGCGCTCCACACTGGAGGACCAGCTCATCCGGGCCGACATCCTCGTCACCAGCGGCGGCGTCAGCGTCGGCGCGTACGACGTGGTCAAGGAGACCCTGGCCGGCCTCTCCGGGGAGGAGGGGCAGGTGGAGTTCCGCAAGCTCGCCATGCAGCCCGGCAAGCCCCAGGGCTTCGGCCTCATCGGCCCCGACCGCATCCCGCTGCTCGCCCTGCCCGGCAACCCCGTCAGCTCGTACGTCTCCTTCGAGCTGTTCGTACGCCCCGCCATCCGCGCCCTCATGGGCCTGCCCGGGATCCACCGCCCCACCACCCCCGCCCGCTGCACCGACGCCATCGCCTCCTCGCCCAAGGGCAAGCGGCAGTTCCTGCGCGGTTCCTACGACCCCGACGCCGGCACGGTCACCCCGGTCGGCGGCGCCGGCTCCCACCTGATCAAGGCCATGGCGCACGCCAATGCGCTGATCATCGTCCCCGAGGACGTCACCGAGGTCGCCGAGGGCGGAGCGGTGGACGTCGTCCTGCTCGGGTAGCCCGTCGCCGCCGGGGGTACGGTGTCGTCCCACAGGCGGCAGTTTGGACCGGGAGAACGATGAGCAGCGGCCAGCAACACCTCACCCATCTCGACGCGGCGGGCGCGGCGCGGATGGTCGACGTCTCCGCGAAGGACGTCACCGCCCGCACGGCCCGGGCCCGCGGCCGCGTCCTGGTATCACCGCAGGTCATCGAGTTGCTGCGGGGCGAGGGCATGCCCAAGGGCGATGCCCTGGCGACCGCCCGGATCGCCGGCATCATGGGCGCCAAGCGCACCCCCGAGCTGATCCCGCTCTGCCACCCGCTCGCCGTCTCCGGGGTGAAGGTCGACCTCTCGGTCACCGACGAAGCCGTCGAGATCACGGCCACGGTCAAGACCACCGACCGCACCGGCGTCGAGATGGAGGCGCTGACCGCCGTTTCCGTCGCCGCCCTCACCGTCGTCGACATGATCAAGGCCGTCGACAAGGCCGCGGTGATCTCCGACATCCGGGTCGAGGAGAAGACCGGCGGCAAGTCCGGCGACTGGAGCCGGTCATGAGACCCGCCCGCGCCCTGGTCGTCACCGCCTCCAACCGCGCCGCGGCCGGCGTCTACGCCGACAAGGGCGGCCCGCTGCTCGCCGAGGGCCTGGCGGCCATGGGCTTCGAGGTCGACGGGCCGCAGGTCGTCGAGGACGGCGACCCGGTGGCGGCCGCCCTGCGCGCGGCCGTCGAAGCCCGCTACGACGTCGTCCTCACCACCGGCGGCACCGGCGTCTCGCCCACCGACCGCACCCCCGAGGCCACCCGCCGGATCCTCGACTACGAGGTCCCCGGCATCCCCGAGGCGATCCGCGCCGCCGGCCGTACGAAGATCCCCACCGCCGCGCTCTCCCGCGGCCTGGCGGGCGTCGCCGGTACGACCCTGATCGTCAACCTTCCCGGCTCGACCGGCGGGGTCCGCGACGGCCTCGCCGTACTCGCCGACCTCCTGCCGCACGCCGTCGACCAGATCCGCGGCGGCGACCATCCCCGCTCTTCCGGGAGCCCGAACTGAACGCGCCCTGGCCGGTGGTCCTGACGGACGGTGATGTCACCCTCCGCCCGATAAAGCTGCGCGACCAGCGGGCCTGGCGCGAGGTCAACCGCCGCAACCGCGACTGGCTGCGCCCCTGGGAAGCCACCATCCCACCGCCCCCGCCCGGCGTCGCCCCGCCACACCGGCCGACGTACCGCCAGATGGTCCGCCATCTGCGCGCCGAGGCGCACGCCGGCCGGATGCTGCCGTTCGTCGTCGAATACCAGGGCCGGCTCGTCGGCCAGCTGACGGTCGCCGGCATCACCTGGGGCTCCATGTGCTCCGGCCATGTCGGCTACTGGGTCGACCAGGAAGTCGCCGGCCGCGGCGTCATCCCGACCGCCGTCGCGCTCGCCGTCGACCACTGCTTCCGCACCGTGGGACTGCACCGCATCGAGATCTGCATTCGGCCGGAGAACATCCCCAGCCGACGGGTGGTCGAGAAACTCGGCTTTCGCGAAGAGGGCATCAGACCGCGTTATCTCCACATCGACGGCGCCTGGCGCGACCATGCGGTTTTCGCCCTCACGGCGGAAGAGGCGGCCGAAGGCCTGCTCAACCGCTGGCGCCGGGAGAAACCCAGCACCCCAGGCACACCCCACAAATAAAATAAATGTTCGAATGCCTTCGCGAATTGACCGGATTGGCGGGGGTGCCGATCTCTACCATCACAAAAAAGTTCGAGATATCAGCCAGATCGTGCGACACACCGGCCCAATTGGCGGATGGCCCCATGCAAACCCCTCTACCGTGTGAGTTGTGAGAAGCAGCGGCCTCATCTACGCAGTCATCGTCGGGGCCTGGGCCGCCTACTTGGTGCCGATGTGGCTCCGTAGACAGGATGAGCTCAACGAGGCCCGTCCGACCGAGCGCTTCAGCACCGCCATCCGGCTGCTGTCCGGACGCGCGGCCATGCAGCGCCGCTACGACAAGGAGCACGGGGAGTACCCCGCCGACGATGCGGGTGACGAACCGGGCCCGGACGCCACGGCCGACGCGGCCGCCGCCCGGTCCTTCGCCGACCCCGCTCCGCCGGACGGCATCGAGGCTTCCCACACCCGCGTGCAGGCCGCCCCGCCGCGCCCCTCCGCCGCCGAGCGGACCAAGCGAGCCAAGGTCCTCGCCCGCCGCCGGCGCACCATCACCGTCCTCTTCCTCGCCTTCACCGTCGGCGCCATCGTCGCCGCGGTCGGCGGCATCCCCTTCCTCTGGGCCCCCGCCCTCCCCGCGCTGCTCCTCACCGCCTACATCATTTATCTGCGCGCCCAAGAGCGCCGCCGGTTCACCTTCACCATGGACCAGCGCAAGGCGGAGGCGGCAGCGCAACGACTGCGGGAAGGCAGGTCCCGCCCTCAGCAGGCGGCCGTCCAGCCGCCCGCCGACGACCACCCGGCCGACGTCCGCGCTGACGCCCCCGCCGACGCCGCCCCGGAACCGTCCCGCCCGGCCACGCCCGCCCACACCGCCGGCCGCCGCGCCCTGGTCGAGGAGACCGACCACGCCGAGTGGGTCGACCAGCAGCGCGAACGCGAACGCCCGCGCCCCGCCGCCGGCAGCTGGGAGCCGGTCCCGGTCCCGCTCCCCACCTACGTCACCGCCCCGGTCGCCCCCCGCGCCACCAGCCATGTCGACCTCGACGCCGAGGACGCCTGGAGCTCCGCCCGCTCCAGCGCCGCCCCCGACCACCCCCACCCCGACACCGCACAGGACCGCCCGGCCGCCCCCGGCCGCCGCACCCGCGGCCGCACCCCCCTCTTCGACCAGTACGAGAACGAGGACCGCCCGCGCGCGGCGAACGAGTGACGGCCCTCCGCTGACCAGCACCGGAAGCGATTTCCGAGCACCACGACCGAGATGCTAGAGTTTCTCTCGTCGCAAGGGCCTGTGGCGCAGCTGGTAGCGCACCTCGTTCGCAACGAGGGGGTCAGGGGTTCGAATCCCCTCAGGTCCACAGCACGTCAAAGCCCCCTCCGGGATGATCCGGTGGGGGCTTTTTCGCGTCGTACGGCAGCGAAGTACAGCAACGAGGCGCCGCTCCACCGACCTGAGCACCTGCGTCCTTGCGTATGCGGCCCTGTGTGCCTGGCCGTTGTGGGGGTCAGCGGGCGAGGGTGTGGGAGGTCAGGCGGACGCCGTGTTGGGCGAGGTAGGTGAGGGGGTTGATGTCCGAGCCGTAGTGGCGGCTGGTGCGTACCTCGAAGTGGAGGTGGGGGCCGGTGGCGCGGCCGGTGGCGCCGGTGTAGCCGAGGCGGGTGCGGGCGCGGACCTTCTGGCCGCGGTGGACGGTGATGCGGGAGAGGTGGCCGAAGAGGGTGTAGTGGCCGTCGTTCATCCGGATCGTGACGGCCTTTCCGTAGGCGCCTGACCGTTTGGCGAGGACGACGGTGCCGGCGCCGACGGATCCGACCCGGGTGCCGGCGCGGACGGCGAGGTCGATGCCCGTGTGGTGACCGGCCTGCCAGGTGCCGCGTACGCCGTAGGGCGAGCTGATGCGGTAGTGGGTGGGCACCGGGTGGGTCCAGGTGCCGACGGTGGCAGCGTGGGCCGCCTGGGATGCCGCCAGGGTGAGGACGGAGCCCAGGGCCGCCTGCGTTATGGCGCGGAGCAGCATTCTGCGCAGCGGGGTGCTTTTGCGGAACGTGGTCATAGTTGCGAGCCCACGCCTTGTGGCGGGCGGTCGCATCCCGGGGCGGGGCACAGGGCCGCCGATCGGGTGTTTCCCGGCCGGTGTGCCTGGTTGTTCGGGTGCGGTTGGCTCAGGTTGTCAGGCGGGCGACCGCTTCGGTGACCGCGCCGGTGCCGTCCTCGGTGGCGAGGCGGTGGGCGGCCTCGGTGGCGCGGTCGCGGTGGGCGGGGTCGGTGGTGGCTTTGGTGAGGGCGTCGGCCAGGCGCGTGACGGCGTCGTCGGCGGCGAGGTCCTTGAAGGGGATCGGGGTGGTGGCGGCGCCCAGTGACGCCAGGCGGGCGGCCCAGAAGGGCTGGTCGGCGGTGACCGGGACCGGGACGGTGGGGACTTTCGCGCGCAGACCCGCGGCGGTGGTGCCGGCGCCGCAGTGGTGCACCACGGCGGACATGCGGGGGAAGAGGAGGGCGTGCGGGACTTCGCCGACGGTGAGGATGTCGGGGTCCTGCCGTGTGTGCTCCGTGGTGAGGCCGGCCCAGCCGGACTGGAGGATGCCGCGGACCTTGGCGCGGCGCAGGGCGCGTACCGCGAGGCTGCTCAGGCGCTCGCCCTCGCCGCCCGCCATGCTGCCGAAGCCGATGAAGACCGGGGGCGGGCCGGCGGCGAGGAAGTCCTCGACGGCGGGCGGGAGTTGGGCATCCGGGGCGTGCCAGGGCCACCAGTTCCCGACGACGTCCAGGCCGGTGCGCCAGTCCGCGGGCCGGGGCACCAGGACCTCGCTGAAGCCGTGCAGGACCGGCCAGAGGGCCGCTTCGGCGCGGCGGCGGACCGTACGGGGCGTGGCGGGCGGCAGGCCGAGGCGGGTGCGCAGGTCGCGGGTGGCGTCCTTGAAGAGGCGGTCGACGATACGGAGGGAGAGGCGGCCGGCGGTGCGGTTTCCCCAGCGGCCGAGGGACCTCGCGCCACCGACGACCGGGGCGAAGTCGCCGGTGGGGGCGTTGGGCACAAGGGACAGGCCCAGCGACGGGATGTCCCTCGCCTCGGCGAGGTGCCGGCCGAGCGGGGCGGTGGTGGTCGAGAGCAGCAGGAGTTCGGTGTCGTCCCGGGCGGCGTCGGCGATTCCGCCGCCGAGCTCCCGGATGAAGGCGGCGGCCTTGCGCATGAGGTCGCGTTTGCTGTCGGGGGAGGCGCTGCGCGGGCGCGGGCCGGGGGCCGGGCGGGACGCTCGGGGGTCGGCCGGCAGATGGCGGAACTCCAGGCCGGCGGCTTGGACGAGGGGCGCGTAGGCGTCATGGGTGGCGAGGGCGACGTCGTGGCCGGCGTCGCGGAGGCGGGCGCCCACGCCGGTGTACGGGGCGATGTCGCCGTACGATCCGGCGGCGGTGATCAGGATCTTCGTCATGGGCGGGTGGCTTTCGGGTAGGGCGGGGCGCCCCGCGGCGGGCATGGGTGGGCCGCGGCGGTGGTGCGGGTGAGGGTGTGTTCGGGGGGGCGTGGAGGCCCGGGTGAGGGTGTGTTCGGGGGGCGTGCAGGCCCGGTGGTGATGCGGGTGCGGCGCTCAGGCTTCGCCGGCGGCGTCGGACCGGCGTACGGCGTTGGCGTGGACCGCGGTGCGCAGGTACGGCGCGAGGCCGGGGCGCTGTTCGGTGGGCGGCACCACCAGGGCGAACGCGCGGGGGTCGGCGGCGAAGTCGTCGGCGATCCGGCCGTGCATGTCGGTGGGGCACGGGGTGAACCAGCGGGTGATGTGCCGGCGGTGTTCCTCCGCGAGGTCCATCGCGCGCTCGCCGTCCGCCGGTTCGTCGGCGTCGAAGGCGGCGGTGAGCCGCCGGCGCCACTCGGCGGCCTCGGCCATGATCTTCGCCCAGTCCTCCTTGGAGTGGGCCGCGGCCCGTGCCATCGAGCGCTGGTGGCCCTCACTGTGCTGCCACTTCAGATGGGCCTCGGTTGCGTAACTCAGGTCGAAGGCCACCTCGCCGAAGACCTCGAACCGCTCCTCGGGCGTCAGCTCCACCCCGGTCTGCTGGACCTCCATGGCCTGCTCGGCGACCTCGACCAGCCGCCGCAGCTTGGTGATCTGGTCGTTGAGGAGCCGGTGCCGGGCGCGGAGATGGTCGAGGACGTTGGCCTGGGGGTCCTCCAGGATGGTGGCGATCTCGTCGAGCGGGAAGCCGAGCTCCCGGTAGAAGAGGATCTGTTGCAGCCGGGCCAGGTCGGCGTCGCTGTAGAGGCGGTAGCCGGCGGGGCTGCGGTCGCTGGGGGAGAGCAGACCGGCCTTGTCGTAGTGGTGCAGGGTGCGCACCGTGATCCCCGCGAAGCCGGAGACCTGCCCGACCGAGTAGCCCATCGCAGCGCCTTTCATCCCGTGATCTGCGGTCGTGCGGTCGTACCGCCCTGCCGGTGGTGGTGCCGCCGGTGGTGCGGTGCGTGCCGTCCGTCGTTCAGGGTGTGGCCTGACGTTGGGTGAGGGTCAAGCGGGGGCCGGGGCCGGAGACCGGCCGGACGGGCCTCCGCGGCGGACGCCGACGGGCCCGGGGCGGGGCTCAGGCGTCCGGATAGCGTTCCTGTAGTACCGAATTCAGCAGCGCCTGGACATCCTCGCGGTCCAGCCCCTCCGCCTGGGCCCGTTGCATCCAGGAGCGGAGTTCCTCGCGCAGCAGGGCGTCCGCGGCGGAGTCGGGGCGGGCGAGCGTGCGGCTGACGAACGTGCCGAGGCCGGGGCGTGGTTCGACCAGGCCCTCGCGTTCCAGTTCGCGGTACGCCTTGAGGGTCGTATTGGGGTTGACCTTGGTCGTGGCGGCGACCTGCGCCGCGGTCGGCAGCCGGTCGCCCTCCACCAGGATGCCCAACCGCAGTGCCTGCTGGACCTGTTGGACGATCTGGAGGTAGGTGGCGACGCCGCTGCGGCGATCGATCCGGAACTCGACGACGCTCACCACCTCTCTGCTTCTTCCGCTTCCGCGGCTTCTTCCGCACGGGCCGTCACCTGTACCGCGGCCCGTGGCGCGACCTGCACCGCGCTGCCCGACCGCTTGATGATCGGGCGGCCGGTGCCGGGTGTCAAAGCGCCGCCCGGGGCGTGCCGCGTACAGGACGGCCCCTCGGGCGGCCGTCCGCGCCGCCCGCACCCGTCGCCGCGCGCCTCGCCGTTCAGAGCGGCCGCCTGTGGGCCCGCCACACGACCAGCGCGAGCACTACGGCGGCCAGCGCCAGCAGGATCCCCGCGCCGAGCCACTGCATCCCCGGCATCTGCGCGTAGTCGAAGTACTGGGTCACCCGGTTGACGATGCCCAGCTTGGCCCGGCAGGCCGTGGTGTCGCCGTTGACGCAGGTGCCGAAGCCGTAGAGCTTGCCGTCCGCGGTGGACACCCAGTCGTCGATCCGTACGGAGCTGGGCGGCAGGTCGGGGCCGCCGCCGTCGTACGGGTAGGTGACGCTGCGCAGCGTGCCGAGGTGGTCGCGTACCTTCTCCGACCAGATCACGGAGGTGGCCGCGGCGAAGACCGCGGTGGCCGCCATCGCCGGCACCACCCGCTTGATCAGCATGCCGAGGGCGATGCCGCAGGCGGTCAGGAACACGGTCTTGGCGACCGGGATCGGGCCGGTGCTCTCGAAGGCACCGCTCTGCAGCCAGTCGCCGCTCATCACCAGCTCATGGGCCGGCGACCAGAGCCAGGTGAAGGCGGCCGACAGCAGGGTGGTGCACAGCACCGCGACGGCCAGCGGCAGGCCGAGCGTGGCGGCGATCCAGCGGCCGCGGCTCACCGACTGGGTGGTGACCAGCCTGATGGTGCCGCGTTCCTGCTCACCCGCGATCAGCGGTGCGCCGAGGAAGACGCCGACGACGAAGGGCAGGAACTGCAGGTACTGGGTGTCGCTGTTGAACATCGGGCCGAAGTTGCTCTGGAAGTCGGTGAGCAGCCGTCCGTCCGCGCCCGGCGAGGAGCCCTTGGTGTGCAGGAAGTCCATGACGCCGATGCGCTGGTAGGCGAAGAGCGCGCAGCCCACGACGGTCACCAGCAGGCCGGTGCGCAGGAGGGTGCGGTGCCGGCGCCAGACCAGCCAGGCCAGGCCGCGCGGCAGGCCGCGGCGGGGGGCGGCCGTCTCGACGGGGCCGCTCGCCGCGGCCGTGGCGCTCGTGGTGCGACGGGTGTCGGCAGGGCCGGCGGTGCTGTTCGCGCTCATGCGGCGGCCTCCTGCTGCCCGCCGTCGATCCGGGCCTCGTCGGCGATCAGGGTGGGCGCGTCGGGCGAGCGCAGATAGGCCAGCAGGACCTCCTCCATGCTCGGCGACAGCGTCTCCCAGCTGTCGGAGAGCGGGCCGCCCGGCCGCACCAGTGCGGTGAACTGCCGCCCGGTGACCTTGGATTCGACCACCGTGTGCTGCCGCCGCAGCTCCTCGGGCACCCCGTCGTCGCCACTGGCCACGCCCGTCACCAGCAGGTGCGCGGGCACCAGCTCCTCGGTCTGGCCGGCCATCCGCAGCCGGCCCTCGGCGAGGACGAGGAGGTAGTCACACATGACCTCCATCTCGGAGAGCATGTGGGACGACATCAGTACGGTCGTGCCGTGCTCGGCGGCCTCGGCCATCAGCAGGCCGGACAGCTCGTGCCGGGCGAGCGGGTCGAGGTCGGACATCGGCTCGTCGAGCAGCAGCAGCTCGGGTCGTTTGCCGAAGGCGAGGGCGAAGGCGATACGGGTGCGCTGACCGCCGGAGAGGGTGCCGATCCGGGCGGTGAAGGGCACATTTCCCGAGCGCACGATCCGCTCGGCCAGCGCCTGGTCCCAGCGCGGGTTCAGCTCGCGGCCGAGCCGCAGGGTCTCGGCCACGGTGAAGCGCGGGTAGAGCGGCTTGTCCTGCGCGAGGAAGGCGACCCTCTGCAGGACGGCCGGGTCGGAGACCGGCACACCGAACAGCTTCAGGGTCCCGGTGGTGGGCTGCACCAGCCGGGTCGCGGTGCTCAGGAAGGTGCTCTTGCCCGCGCCGTTGGGGCCGACGAGTGCGCAGATGTGGCCGGCGGGGAGCCGGAAGGAGCAGTCCCGCAGCGCCCAGCCGCGACGGTACTTCTTCCCCAGTCCTTCGGCCTCGATGGCCCACGGGCTCGGCTCGCTCACCCGGATCCCCCCTTTAGCTAGTTGATTAGTGGAATGAGTATGGAGAGCGGCCCGGATCCCTGTCAACAAAGGGGGACGGCCAGGGGCGCCCGCTCGGCGCCCCGTTCTCTCAGCCCACGCTCACCAGCGACTTCGCCATGCACCGACTGTCCTCATACGTCCGGTAAAGACCGAACTTCTGCACCGGCACGTAGCCGCTGGAGGCGTACAGCTCCAGCGCCTCGGGCTGCTTGATGCCGGTCTCCAGCACCATGCGGGAACGCCCCGCGGCCCGCGCATCCGCTTCCAGGGCGGCCAGGATCCGCCGGGCCAGCCCCCGCCCGCGCGCCTGTGGGACCACGAACATCCGCTTGATCTCGGCGTCGCCTGTGGCGTATCCCTCGTTCACGTCCTCCTGGAGCCGCCACCCGCCGGTGGCCAGCGGCCGGCCCTCGCCGTACGCGATCAGATACGTACCGTTCGGAGGGGCGAACATCGCCGGGTCCAGCGGCGTCATATCGCCGTCGCCGTAGCGCCGGACGTACTCCTGCTGGACCAGTGCGTCGAGCGTGACCGCGTCGGGGTGGTCATAGCGGACGGGGCGTATCTCCATTCCAGAAATCGTACGGGTGAGCGGGTGGGCGACGCGACGAGGTCCGGGGATGGGTATCGTGCCCGGATGCTCACCGTGACCTCTGCGAATGTGAACGGGCTGCGCGCCGCGGCCAAGAAGGGCTTCGTCCCGTGGCTGGCGGAGACCGCGGCCGATGTGCTGTGCCTGCAGGAGGTACGGGCCGAGACCGCCCAGCTGCCGGAGGAGGTGCGCGAGCCGGCGGGCTGGCACACCGTGCACGCCCCGGCCGCCGCCAAGGGCCGGGCCGGTGTCTCGCTCTACACCCGGCGGGAGCCGGACCGCGTCCAGATCGGCTTCGGCTCGTCGGAATTCGACGCCAGCGGCCGGTACGCCGAGGCGGACCTGCCCGGGGTGACCGTCGCCAGTCTCTATCTGCCCTCCGGCGAGGTCGGCACCGAGCGCCAGGACGAGAAGGAACGCTTCATGGCGGAATTCCTGCCGTACCTCGTCGAGCTGCGCCAGCGCTCCGCGGCCGACGGCCGGGAGGTCGTGGTGTGCGGCGACTGGAACATCGCCCACCAGGAGGCCGACCTCAAGAACTGGAAGGCCAACCAGAAGAAGTCCGGCTTCCTCCCCGAGGAGCGCGCCTGGCTGACCGATGTCCTCGACGAGACCCACGGCGGCTATGTGGACGTCGTCCGTGCCCTCCACCCGGACACCGAGGGCCCGTACTCATGGTGGTCCTACCGGGGCCGCGCCTTCGACAATGACGCGGGCTGGCGGATCGACCTCATTTGCGCCACCCCTGGTATCGCGTCCAAGGCGGTCAAGGCGTATGTGGAGCGGGCGGCCAGTTATGACCAGCGGTGGAGCGATCATGCGCCCGTGACGGTTGCATTTGATCTCTAGGCGGTTTGTGGGCGCCTCCGGGGGCCGGGAGGGGGCGGCCGGGAATGCGGAACGGCCCGCCGGGTTTCGACGGGCCGTCACCGGGGGGTGTGGCGTGTCAGTTGTGCTGACGAATATCAGGCGGCGCGGAAGAACTTCACGTAGCCACCGTTGTTGGGGCGCTCCCACAGGCCCTTGAAGGCCCAGTTGATGTAGCCGCCGTCGCCCTTGTTCGTGAACTCGCCGTCCTCGAACACCCAGATTCCGTACACCACACCGTCGTAGGTGGCGGAGCCGTAGGCCTGGACTCCGTTGAGGTGCTCCTCATACCCCTGGCTGAGGTTGTGGACCATCACGTTGTAGCGCTGGCCGCTCGCGTAGAACGCGGACTCCATAAGGTTTTTGACGAAGCCCTCGCGATTCTGGGCGGTCTTGATCGACGCCTCGATCTTGTTGGCTATGCCGAGAACGTCGACATTGAAGTTCAGGTTGGCGTTGGCGCCGACGCTGACCGGCGAATCACCCGCCGCCGCCGCGGCAGCGGCCGGGGCGGCCATCGCCGTTGCCGGGAAGGCGGCACCCGTTGCGGTGAGTGCGGCGCACAGGGCTGCCGTGGCAAGGCCCTTCTTCACCAGGTTCTTCGTGGACATGGTTCTCCTCCATGGGTCGGATGGAAGTCCTCCGGCACCCGACTGGTCTCGGGTGTCGGAGATCTGGTCCGGGCAGCCGCCAGGGGATTGCCGCTGCGACCGGCACAGGAACGATGTTCAGCCGCCTCGCTCACGATCTGCTCACATCGTGCTCATGGGGTCCGCATGCTCCGCTGACTTTCCGTCAATTCACAGACCATGTCCATATAGTGAGAGCGGGGGAGTAAAACGGAACCCTGTGTTCCCCCATGTGGTCTTTGCTGAAAAAGGCGGGGTTCGCTGTCCGCTCGTTCGGCAGCATGCACTTGAGGGCGCGATGATTCAGTTGCGGCTACTAGGGCCGGTTGAAATCGAGTTGAACAATGGCCGACTACTGAGTCTGGGGGCGGGTCGCATACGCACGGTGGCCGCCGTGCTGATCAGCGAGGTCAATCAGGTGATCCCTGTGAACAGGCTGATCGACCTGGCCTGGGACGCGGATCCGCCGGTCCGCGCGAGAGGCGTGGTCCACAACCATGTGCACCGGCTGCGGCAGCTGCTGGCCGGCCATGCCGAGCTCGCCACGCGGGGACAGGGGTACGTCCTGGTCGCCGATCCGTGCGCGGTGGACGTCCGCCGGTTCAAGGACCTGGTCTCCGGCGCCCGGGAGGCCGAGCCATGGACCGCGGTCGCGATGCTGCGCCAGGCCCTTGGGCTGTGGCGTGGCGATGCGCTGGCGGATGTGCCCGGCAACCGGGTGCGCCGGACGCTGGGCGTCGGCCTGGCCCAGGCGCGGGTGGCCGCGCTGCAAGAGCTCGGTGCGAAGCTGCTGATGCTCGGCCGGTACGGGGAGCTGGTCACGGAGCTGACCTCGTGGATCACGGAGGATCCGCTGCACGAGGAGCTGACCGCGCTGCTGATGCGCGCCCTGCAGGCGAGCGGCCGGCAGGCCGAGGCCCTCGACCACTACCACCGGGCCCGCAGGCGCCTGAAGAACCAGCTGGGCATCGATCCCGGTCCGGCGCTCAGCGAGGCCTACCTGGCGGTGCTCGGCGGGAGCAGCGCCGCCGCGCCGTATGCGCCCGCCCGTCCGCCGGCCGCGCCGCCGCCCGTCGCGCCGTACGTGTCCGGTCACCGGCCGGCCCTGCCGCCCCGGATCGCCCAACTGCCGCCCGAAATCGTGGACTTCTGTGGCCGGGCACGGGAGCTCGCGGTGCTGGACCAGCATCTGGACCGCGTACCGCGACCGAACTGTGTGGTGCTCGCGGGCGGGGGCGGGACCGGCAAGACCACGCTGGCGGTGCAGTGGGCGCACCGGCTCAAGGCCGAGTTCCCCGACGGACAGCTCTTCGCCGATCTGCGGGGCTTCGAGCGTCCGCCGATGCGGGCGGGCACCGTTCTGTCGACGTTTCTGCTGGCCCTGGGGGTCCCGGAAGCGAAGATCCCCGATTCCGTGACGGAGCGGGCGGCGCTCTACCGTTCGCAGCTCGCCGGACGGCGGATGCTCGTCCTGCTGGACAATGCCGGAACCGCCGACCAGACGCGCCCGCTCCTGCCCGCGACGCCGGGTTGTCTGGCCGTGGTGACCAGCCGAAGGCGGCTGAGCGGGCTGGTGATCCGTGACGGGGCCGTCCTGGTCACGGTGGGGCCGCTCGCCCGCGGCGATGCCCTGCAGCTGCTGGGCAATGCGCTGGGGCGGCAGCGCATCGAGGCGGACAAAGCGGCGGCCGAGGCACTCGTCGAGCGATGCGGCAGACTCCCGCTGGCGCTGCGGATCGCCGCGGCACGGCTGATGGCCCATCCCGAATGGTCACTGGGGTGCTGGACGAAGAAGCTGGCCGATGAGCGCCGTCAGCTGCGGGAGCTGTCCACCCACGATGCCGATCTGTCCATGGAGGCCAACCTCTATCTCAGCTACCGGGCGCTGTCGAGCGGTGCCGCCCGGCTCTTCCGCCTTCTCGGGCTGCACCCCGGCCCCTGTGTGGGTGTCCACGCCGCCGCGACACTGGCCGGACGGGACGTGGAGCGCACCCGGCGTCACCTCGCCGAGCTGTGTGACGTCCACCTTCTCGAAGAGCAGGTCCAGGGGCACTTCGTGCGGGCCGAGCTGGTGCGCATCTATGCCGCGCAGCTCGCCGCGTCGGAGGAGCCGCGGGCCGATCGCGACCTCGCCGTACGGCGCCTGCTGGAGCACTTCGCGCAGCCCCGGCCGTGGCTCGGCTGAGCCGGGGCCGTCCGGCGCCCGGCGGTTACGGGCCCTGCTTGTCCTTCTCCCCCTGACCGTCCTTCTCCCCCTGCTCCCGCAGCCACTCCGCCAGTTCCGCCCGGACGCGGCGGTCCATGGCCATGGAGAGTTCGGCCTCGACCACGCCCTTGGACAGGGGGCGGAGGTTTTCGATGGTCTCGGCTATGTGGTGGACCTCTTGGGGCGTGGGGGGTTCGCCCGTGCCGGCGCGTTCGAGGACGTCGGTGAGGACGTGGGTGCGGATGAGGGTGGTGAAGATGTCGGCGAGGGCGTCGGCGTGGGCGCGTACCCGGCGGCCGGCTTCCAGGACGGCGGCCAGCGGGATGCCCTTGTGGACGAGTTCGGTGGAGGCGTCCAGGAGGCGGCGGCTGATGTGGACGAACTCGTCGCCGTCCACGGCGAGATAGCCGATGTCCAGGGACGCGGTGAGGTTCTCGGCGGTGATGTCCTGGCTGAAGTGGTCGGCGAGTTCCTCGGGGGTGAGGCGTACCGGGGTCTCCTCGGACCAGGGCGGGACGAAGGGGTTCTGCAGGCCGAGGAGTTCGCCCACGTCGCGGCCGGATTCGAAGGCGGAGAGGAGTTCGGCGATGCCGCCGAGGGTGTGGCCGCGCTCCAGGAGGGCGCCGATGGTGCGCAGGCGGGCGAGGTGGTGCTCGTTGTACCAGGCGATCCGGCCCTCGCGGCGCGGTGGTGGGATGAGCTTGCGCTCGCGGTAGAAGCGCAGCGTACGGACCGTGATGCCGGCTTCCTCGGCCAGGTCGGCCATGCGGAATTCGCGCGCGGGGCGGGGGTGGGCTGTGGGTTCCGCGCGCTCGTCCTCGGTGTTCTCGTTCGCTGCCACGGGGTCAGCCTATGCCGGGGAGATGACACCGGGCCGGGGTGCGACCGGCGGTAACTCGTGCCGCGCGACCCCTACCGCTCGGTACGTAGCTGCCCTACTCTCCCAACTGTGCCAGTGATTGCTGGCGCAATTGGGGCCGGAAAGATGCAGTGAAGAACGTCGAACTCGGGAGGCGGAGGGATGGCCGAGCGCGAGCACAAGCATGTGCGGGTGGCGGTGATCGGATCGGGTTTCGGTGGACTGGGGGCGGCGGTACGGCTGCGGCGCCAGGGAATCACCGACTTCGTGGTCCTGGAGCGGGCCGACTCGGTGGGCGGCACCTGGCGGGACAACAGTTATCCGGGGTGCGCATGCGATGTGCCCTCGCATCTGTACTCGTTCTCCTTCGCACCCAACCCACAGTGGCCGCGGAACTTCTCCGGGCAGCCGCACATCCGCGCGTACCTGGAGCGGGTGACGGACACCTTCGGACTGCGTCCGCACCTCCGCTTCAACTCGGAGGTGCACAGCCTGCGGTGGAACGGCGAGGAGCTGCACTGGGAGGTCGAGACGGCGAGCGGGCCGCTGACGGCGGATGTGGTCGTCTCCGCGACCGGGCCGCTGTCGGATCCCAAGGTTCCCGACATTCCGGGGCTGGACAGCTTCCCCGGCAAGGTTTCGCACTCCGCGCGCTGGGACCATGACTACGACCTGCGGGGCAAGCGCGTTGCCATGATCGGCACCGGGGCGTCCGCGATCCAGATAGTCCCGGCCATCCAGCCGGACGTGGAGCGCCTCACGCTCTTCCAGCGCACCCCGCCCTGGGTGCTGCCGCGCGCCGACCGCAAGATCAGCGCGGCCGAGAAATGGCTGCACACCAAGCTGCCGGTGACCCGGGCCGCGCGCCGCGGTCTGCTGTGGGGCATCAGGGAACTGCAGGTCAGCGCGTTCACCAAGCGCCCCAACGAGCTGGGACCGATCGAGTACCTGGCCAAGAACCATATGAAGAAGGCGGTCAAGGACCCGGCGCTGCGGGCGGCGCTGACGCCCGACTACCGCATCGGGTGCAAGCGGATCCTGCTGTCCAACACCTATTACCCCGCGCTGGCGCAGCCGAATGTGGACGTCGTGGCGGCCGGGCTGAAGGAGGTGCGGGGCAGCACGCTGGTGGGGTCCGACGGGAGCGAGGCGGAGGCCGACGCGATCGTTTTCGGCACCGGATTCCATGTGACGGACATGCCGATCGCGCAGCGCGTCACGGGGGCCGACGGCACGACGCTGGCGGAGGAGTGGAAGGACGGGATGGAGTCGCTGCGGGGTGCCACCGCGGCCGGGTTCCCGAACTTCCTGACCATCATCGGGCCCAACACCGGCCTCGGGAACAGCTCGATGATCCTGATGATCGAGGCGCAGCTGAACTACCTGGGGGACTTCATGCGGCAACTGGACATCCTCGGCGGCAAGATCGCGCTCAGCGCCCGGCCGTCCGCGGTGAAGGAGTGGAACCGCAAGCTCCAGCAGCGGATGGAGCGCACGGTGTGGAACACCGGCGGCTGCGACAGCTGGTACCTGGACGCGAACGGCCGCAACACCACCGTCTGGCCGGGCACGACCTCGGAGTTCAAGAAGGTGACCCGGCAGGTCGATCTCGCCGAGTACGAAGTGCTCAGGCCACCCAGGAAGCCGGTCACCGCGCCCGTCGCCGCGCCGGCGGAGGTGGCCGCATGAGCCGCCGGCCCGCGCATGTCACGAGTGGTCCGTACGCCCCGCCGGTGCCGCGCACCACGCTGACCGTCACCTCCGCCGACGGTGCCCGGCTGTACGCCGAGATCCACGGGCCCGAGCACGCCCCCGCCGTCGTCCTGGCACACGGCTGGACCTGCTCGACCGCCTTCTGGGCCCCGGTCGTCCGCGATCTGGCCGCCGACCACAAGGTCGTCGTCTACGACCAGCGGGGGCACGGCCGCAGCCCGGCCCCCGGTCCGGCGGGCCACAGCACCCATGCCCTCGCCGACGACCTGGTCGCCGTACTGGAGGCGGCCCTGGAGCCGGGCGAACGCGCCGTCGTGGGCGGCCACTCCATGGGCGGTATGACGATCATGGCCGCCGCCGAGCGTCCGCAGCTGCGCGAGCGGGCCGCGGCCGCCCTGCTGTGCAGCACCGGCAGCGCCGATCTGCCCGCCGAATCACGGGTGTTCGCGCTCCGCAGCCCGCAGGGGCGGCGCCTTGCGCACCGGCTGATGCTGCGCTCACGCGCCCCGCTCGGCCCCGTGTCACCGCTCGCCAAACGCGCCCTGAAGTACGCCACCATGGGCGCCGGGTCCACCGCCGAGCAGATCGAGGCCTGCGCGCGCATCGTGCACGCCTGCCCGGCGGGCGTACGGGCCCGCTGGGGCAATGTGCTGGCCGGTCTGGAGCTGACAGGCGGGGTGAGCAAGCTGGAGATGCCGACCGCGGTCATCGCGGGCACCGCCGACCGGCTCACGCCGCTCGTGCACGCCCGCCGGATGGCCTCCGTACTCCCCGACTGCCGCGGCCTGACCGAACTGCCGGGGCTGGGACATATGACGCCGATCGAGGACCCGGGCGCGGTCTCCGGACGGCTGCGGGCACTCGTACAGGACCATCTGCGGGTGCCCGGCACCGACGCCGCCGCGGCCCCCGCCGAAGCCCCCGGGGGCAAGCGGCAGAAGAAGGAGAAGACGGCATGAGTACGAACAGGAGCTTGCAGGGGCAGGTCGTCGTCGTGACCGGTGCGGCGCGCGGCGTCGGTGCGCTGCTGGCCCGCAAGCTGTCGGCGCGCGGCGCCACCCTGGCGCTGGTCGGTCTGGAGCCGGACGAACTGCGCGGTGTCGCGGCCGCGCTGCACGGCCCGGCGCACCACTGGCACGCCGATGTCACCGACCACGAGGCGATGGCCCGGGTCGCGGGCGAGGTCAAGGACCGCTTCGGGAAGGTCGATGTGGTCGTCGCCAACGCCGGGGTGGCGACCGGCGGCCCGTTCGTCGACTCCGACCCGGTCGCCTGGAAGCGGGTCATCGAGGTCAACCTCATAGGCGGCGCGGTCACCGGCCGCGCCTTCCTGCCCGTACTGATGGAGTCCCGCGGCTACTTCCTGCAGATCGCCTCGCTGGCCGCGATCACCCCGGCGCCGATGATGACCGCGTACTGCGCGTCCAAGTCGGGCGTCGAGGCGTTCGCACACAGTCTGCGCGCCGAGGTCGGCCACCGGGGCGTACGGGTCGGCGTCGGCTATCTGAGCTGGACCGACACCGACATGGTGCGCGGCGCCGACCAGGACGACATCATGCGCGAGCTGCGCTCCCGGCTGCCCTGGCCGTCGAACAAGACCTATCCACTGGGCCCCGCCGTCGACCGGATCGTCGCGGGCATCGAGCGCCGCTCGGCGCATGTCTACGGGCAGTGGTGGCTGCGCGGGATGCAGTCGCTGCGCGGGTATCTGCCGGCGGTCATCGGGTCGGTGGGCCAGCGCGAAATGCGGCGGTTCGGGGACCGGCTGGACGGGATGCGGGTGGGGCTGGTCGGCGCGGGCGGGGAGGCCGACGAGAAGGCACGCGCGGACCGCTGAGGCAACCTCTTTCGTCACGGAGTGTAGTCGTTCGTGATCGAAATGCGAGCAATGTCCGGGCGTGTCACGCTGGTCGAGGCCCAACCCCCCCTACACCCCACTAGGAGTGAACAGCATGGGCATCAAGGACCAGTTCGAGGACAAGGCCAACGAGCTCAAGAACCAGGCCAACAAGGCCATGGGCAGCGCTCGCGACGACGCCAACGAGCGCAGCCGGCGCGAGGAGCAGGAGCGCAGCCGTCGCCAGGGTGGCCAGGAGCGCGACCCGCAGCGTGACCGCGGCCAGCAGGGCCGTCGGACCGCTCAGGACGCGCTGGACGACGCCGAGGGTCGCTTCCAGAGCTGACGTGGCACGTTCTGAACGGCACGCGTGGCGACGTACGCGCCATGCGTGAAGGGCGCATCCGGTCGACCGGGTGCGCCCCACCAGTTTCCCCGTGTTCCCCCGTGTTCCGCGGGTTTCNCGCGTGGCGACGTACGCGCCATGCGTGAAGGGCGCATCCGGTCGACCGGGTGCGCCCCACCAGTTTCCCCGTGTTCCCCCGTGTTCCGCGGGTTTCCCCCGTGTTCCGCAGGTCCCCCGTGACCCCTGCGGACCCCCGTAACCCCGCCTGCTACAAGGTCAGTTGACGACCTTGAGCCTCTTCGGCCAGCCGTAGTGCGCGGCCTTGGAGAAGAGGTTCTTGATGTGGGCCGGGGTCAGCTTGATGCAGCCCAGCGAGTAGTAGTCGTTGGTGCCGTCCCAGCGGTAGGGGTTGTCCCGGCCGGGCTGCCGGGCGCCCTGGGTGCCGTTGGGCTTCATCTCGCTGTGCACGAAGAGCTCGGTGCGCTTGGTCCGGCCGTTCCTGCACACCTTGTCCTGCACCTGGATCGCGTACCCGTTGATGCCCCTGGCCCCGCCGTTGTGGTGCTTGGTGTGGGCGAGCACCCGGTAGTTGCCGTTGGGTAGCCAGCCCTGCATGCTTGCGCACTCGTTCTTGCCGTTGCGGCCGCCGTTGCCGGAGCCCGCGCGGTACTTGGCGAGCACCTTGTCCCGGGCGTTCGGGACGCTCTTCATCAGGTAGAGCGTTGAGTTGCTCGGGTTGCTCTGGTTCTTGTCGAAGGAGAGGTACGTACCGCCGGCCGCGGCCGCCTGGGCGGTCTGCCCGGGCGCCGGGTGGGCGGCCAGCGCGGGGGCCGCCTCGGTGGCGGCGAGGCCGCCGGTGAGCGCCAGTGCGGCGGCGAGCGGAATGATCCGGTGACGGATTCCCATCGGAATATCTCCCGTTGTGTGTGCGGTCGTTGGTGCGGTGCCGGGCGGTGCCGGCCGGGCAGGACATGACGATGCTGGGGTGGATGGTGTCCGGCAAGGGGGATCGGCCGGTCCGGACATGCCGTGGATGTCCGGGCAGGTCAAAGGGGGTGCCGGGCCGTGTCCGGGGGAGTGAAGGGCGTTGTCCGGGCTGACGCGAGCGGGTGTTGTGGCCGCGGCCGGGCAGCGGTTCAATGGCTCGCATGGGAAGTACGGGGGATACCGACGGCTTATGCCCACGGGCGGCCGGTGATGCGGCCGCACTCGTCGAGCTGATGCAACGGCTCAAGAACGCAGCGGGATTGACCTACCGTCAGCTGGAACAACGGGCGGCCCAGCGGGGCGAGGTGCTCGCCCGCAGCACCCTCGCCGATGTACTGCGCCGGCACACCCTGCCGAGGGACGAGGTGCTGACCGCGTTCGTCCGGGCGTGCGGCCGTCCGGAGGACGAGGTCGGCGAGTGGCGCGCGGCGCGGCAGCGGATCGCGGCGCGGGAGGCCGCACGGGAGGCGACGGACGCGGCGGAGCAGCCGTCGGCCGCCGACGCGCGGCCCGCCACCGGCGAGGGGCCCGACGTCCCCGTACCGGACCCGCCGGGCCACCGCCCGTACCGGAAGCGCAGAGCGCTGATGATCGCTGCCGCCGCGCTCGCCGCGCTGCTGCTTGCCCTGGGAGTGCGGCTGCTGGTCGGGGACGGCGGGGTGCGGCCCGAGGCGGCGGCCGCCGCGACGCTGCCCACGGGCGAGGTCCGCATCCGTCCGCTGCGGGCTCCGGATCTGTGCCTGACGGACGGGCGGGTGCAGCGGGCGCACGCGTACCACACGGTCGCCGTGCAGCGGCCCTGTACGGAGGCGGTGCCGCCGCATACGCATCTGACGGCGGCCGGAGCCGGGCTCCACCGCATCCAGTGGACGCATCCCGACAAGGGTGGGAAGGGCTGTCTGGTCCTGCTGCGCGAGCCGGGTGTGGCGGGTTTGCTGGAGCCGTGGGACGACTGCACGGCGGGCGGGCCCGCGCAGGTGTTCCGTATCGAAGCGGTGGGCGGGCGCGCGGGCTCCGGTGGGGCGGTGTACCGGCTGCGGTTGAGCGACGGCGACCGGTGCCTCGCCCTCGGCGGTGGCGGGTCCGGCGTCACGGCGCTGGCGCGGCCCTGCACCGGGGCCGACGACCAGAAGTTCCTGATCGGCCCGGCATGAGCGGCCCGGCGGCCGAGCGTAGGGTCAGGCGCCGGCCGCCTCGGCCGTGTCCCCGCTCCGCGGCGGCAGCGCGGGCCGCCGGAGGTCCGGTACGTCCGACAGATCCGGAGGCGTCGCCGCCGGATGCCGCTCCAGCAGCTCCAGCGCCGTACGGATCGCCACGCCCAGCTGCGGATGCCGGCCCTCGGCCCAGTGCAGCGGGGAGCGCAGCGCCTCGATGTCGACCTCGACGCCGTGGTTCTCCACGCCCCAGCCGTAGAGCCGGAACCACGCGGCGTTCATCGGGACGGTGATCGTGGTGCCGTCGGCGAGCCGGTGCCGGCCGGTCATCCCGACCACCCCGCCCCAGGTGCGCATGCCGACCACCGGACCCAGGCCCAGCAGTTTGAAGGCCGCGGTGATCATGTCGCCGTCGGACGAGGTCATCTCGTCGGCGACCGCCACGACCGGGCCGCGCGGCGCATTGCTGGTGTACGAGACGGGCTCGGCGTCGCGGGTCAGATCCCAGCCCATGATGGTGCGGGTCAGCTTCTCGATCACCAGCTCGGAGATATTGCCGCCCGCGTTGCCCCGTACGTCCACGATCAGCGCCGGCCGCGAGACCTCCATCCGCAGATCGCGGTTGAACTGCGCCCAGCCCGAGCCGCCCATGTCGGGGATGTGCAGATAGCCGCACCGGCCGCCGCTCAACTCCCGTACCACCGCGCGGCGTTTGGCCACCCAGTCCTGGTAGCGCAGCGGCCGCTCGTCGACCAGCGGGACCACCGCGACCCGGCGCGCATGGCCGTTGCCCTCGGCCGGTGAGAAGGTCAGCTCGACGGTGGTGTTGCCGGCCGCGGACAGCAGCGGAGACGGGCCGGCCACCGGGTCCACCGGGCGGCCGTCGACATGGGTGAGCGCCGCGCCCTCGCGGATGCCCGTACCGGCCAGCGGGGAGCGGGCCTTGGAGTCCGAGGACTCACCGGGCAGGATCCGCTGCACCACCCAACGGCCGTCCCGGCAGACGAAGTTGGCGCCGAGCAGGCCCATGGCGCGCTGGTAGTGCGGCGGCCCCTCGTTGCGCCGGGCGCCGGCGACATAGGCGTGCGAGGTGCCCAGCTCGCCCAGCACCTCACGCAGCAGGTCGGCGAACTCGTCGGGGGAGGCGACCCGTTCGAGCAGCGGCCGGTACTGCGCGAGCACCGTGTCCCAGTCGATGCCGCACATCCCCGGCTCCCAGAAGTACGCCCGGACAAGGCGGCCCGCCTCCTCGAACGCCTGGCGCCACTCCGCCGCGGGGTCCACGTCGTGCAGGATGCGCCGCAGGTCCAGGAAGACCGTCGAATCGCTGTCCGGCGGCTCGGTCGCCGGCACCGCGCGCAGCTCGCCCTCGTCATGGACGACCAGCCGCGTTCCGTCGCCGCTGAGCGCGAACTCCTCCAGGGAGCTGGTGAGTTCGGTGCGCCGTGCCTTGGTCAGGTCGAAGTGTTCGAGGGTGGGCTTGCCGGAGGTCTTGTCGGGATCGGCGAAGGTCTCGCCCAGTGCGCCGGAGATCGGCCAGCGCAGCCAGACCAGCCCGCCGCCGCTGACCGGCTCCAGCGAGGAGTACTTGGACGCCGCGACCGGGAAGGGCGTGACGCGGTTCTCCAGCCCCTCCACCTCCACCAGCACCGGCCCTTCTCCGGGCGGCGGAGGGTTCTCGTCCGGGTCCAGGCCGCCCGCCGCGGGCCGGCCCTCCGGGGACAGCGCGAAGGGGGAGGGGGTCGCCGACGACAGCGGTACGAGGTAGGGGCGGCAGCCCAGCGGGAAGGACAGATCGCCGGTGTGCACGTCGTAGACCGGGTCGAAGCCGCGCCACGACAGGAACGCCAGGTAGCGGCCGTCGCGGGTGAAGACCGGCTGCTCGTCCTCGAACCGGCCGTTGGTGACGTCCAGGATGTGCCGGTCGGCCAGCCGGGCCATCTTGATCTGCCGCAGCGAACGGCCGATCCCGGGGTGCGACCAGGTCAGCCAGCGCGAGTCGGGGGAGAACGCCAGGTCGCGGACCGGGCCGTTGGTGGAGCGGATCAGCTCGGTGACACCACCGGCGGCCGTGCCCTCCTCGGCCTCTCCGTCCCCGGCCTCTCCGTCCCCGGCCTCTCCCGCCTCGGCCTCTCCCGCCTCCGGGAGGGTCACGTCCACCAGCAGCAGCCGGCCGTCGTGCGCGGCCACCGCGAGGCGTTCGCCGTCCGGCGAGGAGGTCACCTCATGGACCCGGCCCAGCTCGCCGGCGGCCAGCCGGCGCGGTTCGCCCGGCGCGCTGGCCCGCGGCAGGTTGGTGATCTCGATGGCGTCATCGCCCTCGGCGTCGGTGACGTAGGCGATCCGGCCGGTGGTGCCCAGCATTTCGGGCAGCCGGACCCGTACGCCCGGGGTGTCGTGGATGGTCCGGGCCGGGCCGTCGCGGTGGGTGAGCCAGTAGAGGCTGCCGCGTACGCCGACCGCGCTGGCCCGCCCGGTGGAGTCCACCGCGACCGAGGCGACGTGGGAGGCGGCCGGGATCTGATAGCTGCGGCGGCCGGCCCGCGGGCCGCCCAGGCGCACCGCCAGCTTGCGCGGTACGGAGTCCGCGCTCAGCTCGTCGAGCAACCAGATGTTGCCGGCGCACTGGTAGACGATGCGCGAGCCGTCGGTCGAGGCATGCCGGGCGTAGAAGTCGTCGTGGTCGGTGTGCCGGCGCAGATCGGTGCTGTCGGGCAGACAGGAGTAGACATTGGCGATGCCCTCGTGGTCGGAGAGGAACGCGATCCGTCCGTCGACGAACATCACCGAGTCCAGGTGCCCGTACAGCTCCGGCATCAGCCGGGTGCCGTGCAGCCACATCCGGCCCATCGCACCGCCCCGGTAGCGCTTCCAGGAGGCGGGTTCGTGCGGCGGTTTGCCGCTGAGCAGGAGTGTGCGGCGCTCGCCCTCGATGTCGGCGACCGCGATGTCGGAGACCGGGCCCCAGGGCAGCTTGCCGCCGGGGCTGCCGTCGGTGGGCAGGCTGTAGGCCCACGAGTAGTACGAGAACGGCTGGCCGTGCGAGGAGACCGCGAGGATCTGGGTGTGGCCCTCGTGGTCGGGGGGCGTCCAGCCGCAGACCCGGGCGTCCGTGCTGCCCCAGTACGTCAGCCGGCGGGCCGGGCCGCCGTCGACCGCCGCGAGATGGATCTCCGGGTCGAGGCTGCGCCAGGTGGTGAAGGCGATGTGCTGCCCGTCGGGGGAGAAGCGGGGGTGGCCGATGCGGGTCCGGTCGACGGTCAGCCGCCAGGCGCGGCCGGGCTCCTGGCCGTCCGGGGCGATCGGCGCCACCCACAGGTCGTCCTCGGCGGCGAAGCAGAGCAGCTCGCCGTGCAGATGCGGATAGCGCAGATACGAGCCGGGTGGCGGCCCCGGTGTGACCGGCATGCGGCGCAGCCGGCCGCGTGGCTTGGTGTGGTCCGGCTCCGGGCGAGGCCCGACGGCCTCGGGTGCATCGCTCACTTACCCATCGTTTCGGGCGGGGGTACGGGTGGCAACTCGGCCTGGTGATGCGCGTACGGGCTGAGGGGGCTGGAGCCGCGAGCGCCCCACCCACCACCCCCACCCACCAC
>NZ_QUAC01000017.1 GCF_003389455.1 Streptomyces inhibens
CCGGCAGCGGCGCGGCGCCGGGGGTCTCGGCCAGGGCGACGACCAAAGGGGCCGGGCGCGGCGAGGCGCCGGACGTAAGCCGGCGGCGCGCCCGGACCAGGGCGCGCAGCGTCGGCGTGTACGAGGAGACGACGCGGTCGACGACCCACTTCCCGGAGTCCGGCGCGCCGTGCCCCGCCGCGTGCAGCGGCAGGAACGAGAGCCAGCCCGTGGGGCACCACCACAGCCGGGTCCAGGGTTCGTCGTCGAGAGGTACGGTGCGCAGGCCCAGCCGGTCGAGCACCGGTGCGGCCACCGTGTCCCACAGCCACCGCAGCGTCCCGCTGAGCGTCCGCACCGCGGCGACGGCGCGCTGCACCCCGTACTCCCCGTACGCCTCGTCGACGCCGGTGACGAAGTCCGCCGCCCGCGACACGACGGCGGCCGGGGTGAGCTCGGGCAACGGCACCACTTCGATCCCCGCGTCGGCGGTCACCACGAGGGCGTCGGAGCGGTACTCGCTGACGTTGACGACGACGACCGGGCCGTCGGCGGCGGCGGTGAGCAGGTCCGGCAGGGAGGGCGGGCGCAGGAAGCCGTCGAGGCCGGGCAATGTGCGGATCTCGCCGAGGAGTTGGTCCCAGCGCCGGCCCAGGGCGTGCCGGTTCTCGGCGATCAGGCCCGCCTCGTGCCCGTCGTCGTCGGGCGGGGCCGGGACGCCGGCCTCGGTGCGCAGCACCGGGGGACGCACGGGTGCCGCGCTCAACTCGTCGCGGATCCGCTCGAATTCGGCGGCGAGGGCGGGAGCGAGGTCGCGCAGCCGGGACACGTCGTCGCGGTTCTCCAGGCCCTGGGCGAGCAGCACGCCCCGCCCCTGTTCGAGGAGCGTGAGGGCGCGGCCGGGGTCGCCCGCGCGCAGCGCGAGCGCGGCGGCGTCGCTCGCCAGACCGGGGCTGACACGCAGCCGCGCCTCCTGGTCGGCGCGGGCGAGGCTGCGCGGGGCGATACGGGACAACAGGCCGACGGCGTACGCGTATCCGTCCAGGGCATCGGCGTCCCGGCCCGCCTTCGCCGCGGCGTCGCCCCAGGTGCGGGCGGCCTGCAGACGCGCCGTGACGGGGGCGACCGGGCTCTGCGCGGACTGCCGGGCCAAGCGGGCCGTCTCCGCCAGGTCGACCCGTTCGCCGAGCACGGCACGGTGCACCTGCGCCTGGGCCAGGATCCACTGGGCGCGGGCCCGGTCCGGGTGGCCGTCGGGCGTACCGGCGAGGGATTCCCGGGCGGCCGTGGCCGCCCGGTGCAGCGCCTCCCTGGCCATGGGGCCGGCTTCGTCGTCGGCGACCTGCGCGGACACCAGGCAGGTGGCCGCCAGGTTCATCAGCGCGAAGGACCGCCAGGGGTGCCGCTCGCCGAGCCCGGCCACCGCCTCTTCCAGGACCTGCCGGGCCTCCGTGGCGGCGCACGGGTCCTCTTCCTGGCCCGACAGGGCGCGGCTGTGCAGCAGGACGCCGAGGTTGAGCGCGGCCAGCTCGGTGCCCATGCGCTCGCCGTGCTCCAGCGTCATCGCCTCGCGCAGCAGCGCGGCCGCCTCGTCGGCAGCGGCCGCGTCGTCCGTGATCTCGTACCAGCCGCGCAGCGCCTCGGCGAGGTTGTTCAGGAGTCCGGCGCGATCGAAGACCGTCGGCGGGCTGTCGTCCACGGCGCGCCGCAGCACGGTCACGGCCTCGGCCTGCCAGGTGCGCTCGCCGGTGACCCGGGCGCGGTGCATCAGGGCGACGCCCAGGTTCGTGAGCACCGTACCGCGGCCCACATAGCCCTTGGGCACGATGACGGCGGCCTCGCGGAGCGTGCCGATGGCGGAGTCCATGAGAGCGTCGACGCCACTGTCGGCGGCCCGGCCCCACTCGGCGTTGCCGAGGCTGGTGAGGACGACGGCCCGTTCGTCGGACGCGTCGGGCATGGCGGCGAGAGCGGCGCGGTAGAGCTCAAGAGCCTCGTCCCGCAGCCGTTCGTCACGGGTGTGGCGATGGTGCTCCACCAGGCTGTTCGCGAGGCCGAGCAGCGCCAGGGGCGCGGGTGGTCCCGACGGCACGGCGACCGCTTCCCGGTGTCTTCGGACGGCCTCCTCCAGAGGGACGGGGTCGCCGGTGAAGCGGGCGAGCGAGCGCAGGGCGTGGCCGAGACGGGTGAGACAGTCGGCCCTGCTGGGCGTGGCCGGGCCGGACGCCGCCACCGCCCCGCGCAGCACCGCGACGGCCTCTTCGATCAGGCCGGCATCCGAGCGGAACTCGGCGAGGAGCTGCAGGGCGTCGCCCAGATTGCCCATGCGGTGCACGCGGTAGTGGTCGTCCGGCGGGGTCATGGCGACAGCGTCCCGATGGGCGCCCACCGCCTCGGTCAGCAATGCGGCGTCGCCGGTGCGCCGGGCGAGCGTCGCCAGGGCGGCGCCGAGGTTCGACCGGCCCGCGGCCTCCTCGGCGGCGCTGCCGCGCGGAATGCACGTCAACGCCTCGCGCATGCGGCGCAACGCTTCCTCGTACAGCTCGGGGGTACCCGTCGTGACGGCCCGCTGGGAGAGGGCGCTGCCGAAGTCCGACAGGTACTCCCAGCGCCGCAGGTCACCCGCCGGCAGCAGCGCGAGCCCCCGGCGCATCTGGTCGGCCCCCTGCCGCCAGGCGGCCTCGTCGTCCGGGCCGGCGCGCCGGGCGAGGGCCGCCCCGAGGGCGAAGCGCACGCCGGCCTCGAAGCCGCGGCCGGGGGACGGCAGCGTGAGGCATTCCCGGAAGCAGTCGAGCGCCTCGTCCGCGTCGGCGCTCGTCCCCGCGGCGGCGCCTGCGCCCGGGGCCGCACCCCCGACCCAGGCGACGCCCCCGGAGGCCGCGCCCCCGCCCGCGGCCTCCAGACAGCGGGCGAGCCGGAACAGTACGCGGGCCCGCTCCGCGGAGCGCTCCGGCACCTCCTGGGCGAGGCGGCGCAGCAGCGCGACCGGCTCGCCGAGTGCGTCGGGTGCGCCGGTCGCGGAGGCGTGCAGCCGCAGCAGGTCGGCGAGTTCGGTGCCGCGGGCCACGCGCTGACGCCGGTCCTCGGCCGGTGTGGACTCCACCGCCTGCCGGGCGTGGGNGAGTTCGGTGCCGCGGGCCACGCGCTGACGCCGGTCCTCGGCCGGTGTGGACTCCACCGCCTGCCGGGCGTGGGCGATGGCCTCGTCCAGGTCGGCGAGGCTGCCCGTCGTCGTGTACCGGGAGCGCAGCACACCGGAGAGGACGAAGGCGGCCCGGGTGAGCACCGGATGTCCTGGCGGTGCGCCCTCGACGGCGTCGCGGGCGGCCGCGTACGCGGCGTCCAGGGCGCCGGGGTGGCCGGTGCGCGACGCCCGGCCGTTCAGCACCAGGCCGAGGTGGGTGAGGTACAGGGTGCGCTCGACGGGGTTGGTCGCCGCGTCGGCGGCCCGTCGGCAGGCGTCGACGCCTTCGTCGTACAGCTCGGGTCTGTCGCCGCCCTCCATGGCCTGCATGATCAGGGCGATGCCCAGGTCGGACAGGTACCCGGCGGGCGGCGGCAGGGCGGGGTCCGCCGCCGCGACGGCCTTGCGCAGCAGGTCGACGCCCTCGGGCAGCAGCGAGGGGTCGTCGAGTTCGGCGGCGGTGCGGGTCAGCGCCGCGCCGAGCGAGGCGTGGTGCAGGGCGCGGTGCGGGTCGTCCGGTGTGCTCAGCCGTACCGCCTGCCGCAGTTCGGCCACGCTCTCCTGGACCGCGTCGGTGTCCGCGGTCACCTCGGCCCAGTCCTTGAGGACGAGGCCCAGGTTGCCGTGCCTGCGGGCCTGTTCGTCCCGGTCGCCCGGTGCGGCGGCCACGGCGGCGCGGTGGAGGCTTACGGCTTCGGCGAGCGCCTCGTGTCCCGCGCCGTCCCGGAAGCCGTAGAGGAGGACGAGTCCGAGGTCCGACAGGCAGGCGCCCTGCTCGGCGCTGCCCGCCGGCAAGCCACCGACCGCGTGCCGCAGCAGGGCCGCGGCGACGGGCAGCGCCGCGGGATGACGGCGCTGCTGATACACCATCACCACCCCGGTGGCCGCCTCGAATGCATGGAGGGGGTCCGTGTCGGCGCCGCCGGGCTCCCCGTGGATCGTGGCGAACAGCGGACGCAGGGCGGGCGGCACGCCCTCCGGATCGTGCTGGTGAACCCCGGTGAAGCAGAGTACGGCCGCGCCGAGCGTCGCCGGATCGGATCCGCCGTCCGCGAGGTACCGGCACCAGTCGGCGTACCCGAGCGCGTAGACGCCGATGGCCCGCGCGCTCCCGTCGGGCAGTACGAGGTCGGCGCGCACCTCGTCGGCAGCCGCGGCCGCCTCCGGGCCGAGGAACCAGCGCAGGGCATCGGGATCGGTGTCCGCCCGCTGCACCTGCGCCAGGATGCGGTGCGCGGCGGTTTCGGCGGTCATGCGGCGCTCCCGCCGCCGGGCACGGTCGTCCCGCCCCCGGGAACAGTCGTGCCGCCCCCGGGAAGGTCCTCCGCCAGCAGCACGATGAGCTCGTCCCGCGTGGGTGTCTCACGGTCGGCGAGGCGGGCGGCCTGGTGCTCCACCATTTCCTCCAGGAGCGTGCGGGCGTCGCGCGCGTTCGCGGCGTCGCCCCGGCGCTGCCGCCGCTCGAAGCGGTCGGTGAGCAGGGGGCCGACGTCCGGTGCGAGGCGATAGGTGTGCCGGCGGGCCTGGAGCCGGACGATCTCGGTCAGTTCGGCGGGTTCGTACGCACCGAACTCCAGCGTGCGCGAGAAGCGGGAGCGCAGACCGGGGTTCGACTCCAGGAAGGTGCGCATCTCCTCGGTGTAGCCCGCGGCGATGACCACGACGTCGTCGCGGTGGTCCTCCATCAGCTTGGTGAGCACGTCGATGGCTTCCTGCCCGAAGTCGCTCCCGGCGCCGAACCGGCGCGCCAGGCTGTACGCCTCGTCGATGAACAGCACGCCGCCGTGGGCCCGTTCGAAGACCGTCCGGGTCTTCTGGGCGGTGTGCCCGAGGTACTCGCCGACGAGATCGCCGCGGGCGACCTCGATCATGTGCCCCTTCTTCAGCGCTCCCAGGGCGGCGAGGATCTGCCCGTACAGCCGGGCGACGCTCGTCTTGCCGGTGCCCGGCGGACCGGAGAAGACGAGGTGGTGGGCCATGGGCGGGGCCGGCAGACCCGCGTCCGCGCGCCAGCGCGCGAGCCTGAGCAGGTCGACCTGCACGGCGACCTGCCGCTTGGCGGTCTCCAGGCCGATCATGCCCTCCAGTTCGGCGAGCGGCCCGGCTTCCGGCTGCTGGGCGTCCTTGACCGTGGCTCCGGTGCGTACGTTCTCCAGGACCACCCGGTCGCTCCCGGCGACGGCCTCGCCGTTGTACGCCGTCACCTCGCAGTCCTCGAACCGCCCGACCACCGAGGCGTCGAGGCGGATGCCGTCGCCCTCGCCGCCCCGCAGCCATGCGCGCGACACGGTCAGCCGGCTGCTGTCCCGGCCCAGGATGCCGCAGCCGCGGGACCCGGAGACGGTCAGCAGGTCGGCCTCCACGCCGGCGTTCGTGACGGTCAGGAGCCCGGCCTCGCCGGGCTCGGTCACCGTGCACTCGCGGGCCGTCAGATGGCTGTCGCCACGGCAGTTGAAGCCGAACAGGCCGGCCCGCTCGACCGTGGCGCGCTCCACGGTCACCCGCGCCGTGTCCTCCAGCGCCAGGCCCGAGTTGGCCACGTCGGCGACCGTGACGTCGACGAGCTGGACGGTGACCCCGCTGCCCCGCGCGACCAGCCCGCTGTCACAGCGCTCCAGGCGCACACCGCGCAGTCGTACGGACGACTCGTCGCGGACCACGACGGCGTTCGCGGTCTGACCGCGGACCTCCAGGTCGGTGAAGGTGCCGCGGGCCTCCCGCACCACGACCCCGCTCCGGCCGTCCACGACCCGGCAGGCGTGCAGGTCGGGGGCCCCGCCGCTCAGGACGCTGATGCCGGTCTCCCCGACGGTCTCGACATGGCAGTCGTCCAGCCGCCCGAGCCCCTGCTCCGCGACGGTGACACCCGTGCCGCGACAGTTCTCGAACCGGCATCCGCGGACCAGCGGATCGGCACCCCGGGCGATGAACAGGCCGTCCTTGGCGCCGCGGACGGTGGTGTCGCGTACGGTGCCGCGCCCCTGATCGTGGTACGCGATCCCCGTCGTGTGGGCCTCGTGCACCTCGCAGCGCAGGACGTCGGCCTCGGCGTGATCGCCGACGGCGACGGCCGCCCGGCCGGTCCTGCGCAGCTCGCACTCCTCGATCCGGGCCGTCGAGCCGACCACCCGGATGCCGTGGCCGCGGCTCTCGGTCACGGTGCAGCCGACGATCTCGACGTGGGCACCGTCCGTCGCGAGCACGGCGTCGCCCTTGGCCGCGAGGAACCGGCTGTGGTGCAGCGTGCCGCGCGCCCCGGCCAGCTCCGTACGGCCCACCCGCACCGTGCACTCGTGCAGGGTCACCTCGGCGCCGCGCAGCGCCTGCACGGCGAACTCCCCGAGGCCCTCGACCGCGCAGCGGCGCAACTCCAGGTGGCCGGTGGCGCGCACGGCGGCCGAGGCACGGTTCACGATCCGCAGGGCGTCGAGCGTGACGTGCCCGGTGCAGTCGACGGTCACCTGCTCCGGCGTCTCGATCACCACCGTGTCCGGCCCGTTCGCCGCGCACAGCTCGACGGTCCCGGACACCGCGAGGGCCTCCTCGTACCGGCCCGGCTCGATCAGCACCCGCACCGGCCGCCCGCCCGGCGCGGCCCGCAGCGCCGACGCGACGGTGCGGTGGGCCGACCCCGGCGCCGGGGAGACATGCAGCGTCACGGTCTCACCCACCGCAGGCCCGTGGGCCGCGGCCCCGTCGGCCGCGGGACCGGGCCGGTCGTATCCGAACCTGACGAGCGCATCGGTCAACTGCTCCGGAAACACGGGGAGTCCGTGCCGGTACATGCGGTGCTGCGAGTGCAGGGGTACGAGCTCGACGGTCCGCTGTGTCTCCCGGTACGGGAAGGACCAGCGGGGTAACCGGGCGGGCCGCCCGGCGCCGGGCGCGAGCCGCACGAGCACCGCCTGCCCCCGCTGCTCGCCCGTGCCGTGCGCGGGCCCGATCTCCACGGTGCTCAAGTCGCCCCGTGGCAGGAAGCGTTCGGCTCCGGCGACGCTCAGGCGCAGCCCGTGCGGGTCCACATGGAGCCGGCATGCGCGGGACAGCCGACTGATCAGCCATGACCCGCCGGCCACGCACAGGACCGTCCCGGCACCCGCGGCGCCGAGCACCGCCGGGCCTCCGAGGTGCTGGTCCGACCACGCCGCCACAAGGGCGATGGTCCCCACTGCGGCGAGCACCGGCCGCAGGTACAGCAGTGGCAGCGCCGGCCAGGTCAGCAGTTCGCCCGGTACGGTCACCGCGCCCGTCCGGTCGGCGGGCAGCCGGGCCACCCCGTGCCAACTGTCGCCGGCGTACGGAGCGAGCAGCTCGTCGAGACGCCGGCGCGGCACGTTCAGCGGCCGCAGGTCGAACAGGATGCCCTGCCATGGCGCCGACCACCGGGGCGAACCCCGGCCCGGCGCCCCCGTTGGGGCCCCCGCACGCGTCCGGACCAGGAGCAGCCCCCGGAAGGCCGTCGCGGAGTCGAGCGGCGCGAGGTGCGGCACCGGCACCAGGCACAACCCCTCGATCGCCTCCCACGGCAGATGCACACGCCGCAGCCCGCCACGCAGTTCGAGACCGTCCGGAGCCACCGCGAGGCCGGTCGGGGTCAGCAACCGCCACAGCAGCCTCCCGCACACCACCGCCCACACCGTCACCGCCACAACGGCATACGCCTGCCGCACCGGTGTGCCCGACGGGATTTCGACGACAACCAGATGCCCGCACGCCGCAAGCGCACCGACCGAGGGCACCACAAGCAACACAGCCGGAAAACGGTCCGCAGAAGCCCGCCCGACCCGCCCCCCGTCACCCACCGCCCCGCCCGCACCACGGGTCCCCGAATCCACCGTCTGCGTCATCACACCCCCGTCGGCACGCCCCCGTGTGCAGTCGCTCACGCCGCCAAGCGCCCTCCCAACGTAGCCGAAACACCACGGGGCATGGTCAACTTCCAGCCTCCCGGGGCGACTTGAGCCGAGAGCCGATACTCGACCACCTCCACAGAGATGATCAACGGCTCGGCAGTCTCCTTGTGCACCTTGATCGGGCTTGTGCACCTTGACGGGGCGGGGAAACGCGATGAGGCGGTTGTCTCCACCCCAGAGGGGAGAAGGAAACCGCTCATAGCTTCTCAGCCACCGAACGCCTGGTTCGGGCTTTGCGTTTCGGACGTCGAAGAACTGATGTCGCGAGCCGGGTACCTTTGACTCGTGGCAGCTGTCTGATCGGCGGGAGAGCGGTCAATGGTGGTCGTTGTCGGGCCCCCTCGGGCGACGTTTGACGGCCCATGGACGGCCCAGGGAAATTATCGGTGCAACAGCGTGCAGGGCTGCCGCTCTGCTGGGGCGCCTACTGCCGGGCCGTAGCTGTGGGTCGGCAACAGACCGTTCCCACGAGGTGCGTGAATCACCTCGCGCCTGTGCTCGGAGGGCCGGTACCGTCCCGGTATGGATGACGCACTCTCCTTTGAGACCCTCTTTGCGGGCGCCAAGAAGTTTGCGCACTTGGCTGTTCAGGCTCACGTTGACGGAGATGAAGAGGTCTTCGTTCTACACGCTGGAGTTAGCTTTGAGCGGCTGATGAAATCTGCGCTTGCCCGGGCGAACCCTATGCTGCTGATGGAATCTGCAAAGCATTCCGACGAGCTTCTGCTGTATTTTGCTGGAGTTCCACGAGTTAAGAAAACAGGTGCTAGCGGGGAGAGCGATCACTTCCGGACGATCGGTGCGTTCGATGCCTTGAAGCGTGTTCGGCTCGCGGGATGGCTTAGCGAGCACAGAGAACTGGAAACTCTGATTGCGCTCCGGAACGGCGTTGCTCACCTCGGTCACACCAAATCAAGCGCTGACATCCTTGCGATATTCGCTCGCTCAACCAATGCTCTGCTCGATCATTTGCAGGAAAGTCCGCGCGACTACTGGCTTGACTGGCAAAGAATGATCGATGTGTCGATCAACGAAAGCATGGCAAAAGGCGAGCGTGAAGTGCGACGCCGAGTCGAGCAGGCGAGGCGGAGCTACGAACTACGGGTCGAGAAGCTGCCGAAGGGTGTCGCGGATGCCTTACAAAAGGGCACTTACCCGATCCCGCTGGCAGAACTATCTGGGCGGGATTCAATGTTCGTGGCGGGTCAGATCGAGTGCCCTGCTTGTTACTGCAACGCCTCTATTGCGTTCGTCGATTACTTGATCGGCTCTGGAAGCTATGCAGAGCGACGCAACTCGGTTGCTTTCCTGCTCTGTCAGGTGTGTCAGCTCAGACTTGAGGGCGCGAGTGAGCTGGACGTTGCGGGAGTCGATGTCAGATGGGCAGAATTGCCAGAAATCACGCTCAAGGGGATGGCGGAGTTCTACGGACAGTCAGACACGTTCGAGGACCTTTCCGACTAAGGCTTTCGGGGGCCCGAGTGCGCCGTTGTCAACTGTGGCGTTGGGTCAGTCCCCCTGCGATCTCGCAGAGTGCCTGGCGATTGAGCCCACTCAGATGATCCACCTACGCGCCGCCGTCGCGGCAGCACGGCATCAGAAGCGCTCGATGGCAACGGGTCTGTGAATCTGGCGGAGGTCCTTGCCGAGGACCTCGGCTCGGATGAGAACTACTGGCAGACCGGCTTGGCCCTACGAACGTGTTGCTCCGTCGTCTGCCCGTAGAGCTGGACCTCGACGCCGGCCGCGGCCTGAACGGCGCCCACGGAAAAGGCCGTCGGCCGTGTTCTTCCGAGCGGAAGAACACGGCCGACGGCTCAGGCGAGCGCAAACCCGATCTGACCTGCGACGTTCTTAAATGTCGAAGTAAAGCTCGATGAGCGCTCTGACCTGCACAGATATGCCGCTGATGGGCAGAACGGTGCACAGGCGGTGCACTGGAGGATGGTCAGGCGGAATTACTTCGCGTCTTGTGACTTCGGCGGTGTGTCTTGCGGTCCTTGCCGGCAACTCGTCGCCGTCGTGCAGCCGTCCCGGCTGAACGACGGCGGTGCTCCAGGACGGCGATCCACCATGCCAATCGGTCACTGGACTTATCCGGGATCAGCAGTCGGAGGGCCCGGAGACAGAAGAAGATCAGGCTAGTGAATGCGACGACCAGGCATGCTGCCCACCAAGGCATGCCGGTCCCCAGGGCCCCAAGGATCTCGGTCACGATGCGAGTGCTTTCTGTCGGTAGCGCATAGGGACGAATGGCGTGCGGTCAGCTAGGCACGTCGTGAGCGAAGGCGGAGCGTAGCGTTTCCGAGCGTGATGGCGAGATGGTCAGATGCCGACACCGTCCTGGCCTCGGGAATGCCGATGATCGGATCAGTCATTGACGCGGCCAGGTCGTCTGGGTAGGGGTAGGAGTCCCATCGCAGCTCCCAGTTGTCACCGGCCCCCTGGAGCTTCCGGCCTTCGCCAAGACTGCGGCCGCTGTCGAGCCAACCTGAGCGCCGCAGGGGGTCGTAGAACCAGTTGCCTATTGCCCACCTGCGGTGAGGGTCTCGTGCTGAGATGCGGCAGAAGACGCCAGCCAGTAGACGCTGTGCGTGCTCAGTCATGGGAGGCACGATGGCTAGCTGCTCGCGTTCGCCAGGAGTGAGAGGAGCGTCCACGGTGAAGAAGTCGACGTAGGACTCGCTTCGTGCGCCGGCAGGCTTCCCCGACGGATTATCCGTGACTACGAACTGCGCGTTGGTGGGCAGATGCTGCATGACGTAGGTGCCGTACCCACGATGCTCCTCAACCCGTAGACCCGGCAATCCGCCTACCCCATTCGGCTCAGGGAGCAGGTAGTCGACCACGTTATGGGGCACGTCAGTGATGAGCACCATGCGGTCGAATCGTGGGGAAGCCGTGATGGTGTACGCGGAGAGGGCAGCCATGTGCCACCCGGCGGGAGTGCTGTAGTCATACCCGCGGTTCAAGAAGCCGAGAGCGAGCAGCGCACGGAGTTTGAGTTGCCCTGGGACACAGGCGTCCAACCCGATGGAGTGGTCGCGGGCAGTGCCTGCTTTGGCTGCGGTGAACTTCTCGCCGGTGTATTGCGAACGAGTACGGGCCGCCATCTTCCGCTGGCTTTCGGGCATGCTTCACCTCACCGCTGCCCGGTCAGCGCATCAGGGCCACATACCTTGTGAAACCACGCGTCGTCGACGATGTCGCGGAGTAGGTGCTCCACACCCTGCACAGCTTCCGTGAGTACCGGGCTCACATACTTCTGCTGGCGACCGGGCCTCCGCGGACCGGCAATTGCTCGCACTCTACCTGACGTCTGCCCGACTTCACTTGGAGTTGTCGGAAGGTCTCAGCGTAGGGGAGCGCCGCCTCCGTGGGCCGGCAGGGGGGAGAGGGTACTGACGGGGGCTTAGGGTCTAGTTGCGCGCGCACGCTGCCGTTCATGACTGGCTCGTCAAGGAAGAGGCCGCCACTGTGACCCTCACTTGGCAAGTGACTTCCTGGATGCGTCGTCCTTTCCAAACGGCAAAGCCAGCGCAATGATGTGCAGTCGTGGACGAGTTAGTGATTGCTCTGGTGGCAGCAGTGTTCGGGCTGGCGGGCACCGTGCTAGGGGCTGTTGTCGCGGCACGAGCGACGAAGGCCGGCGCCGAAAAGAACGCCGAGACTGTTCGAAGACAGGTGGAGGACCAGGCAACTGCTGAGCATTCGCATTGGTTGAGGCAGCAGCGGCTTAACGCCTACGAAGGGTTCCTTGAAGCCTGGGACGAGTGTCTTCGCCTCACCCAGGCATCTAGCGATGCCCGCAATGGTGATCTGGCGAGCGTAGACCTGCTGAGAGAGGCCGCAGGCCGGATGGCGGAGCGTGCGAGGCGCATCGCGCTTCTTGGACCACCTGAGGTTACTCAGGCGGCTGAGGACTTGGCCGAGACGATGCAGCAAGATGTAGACGCGAGTGCTGAGTTCATGCAGGCGACGGAGGTTGGGTTCTCGGCCATGGGCGAGAGCCCTGTCGATGTCGCTGCTGTCCAAGCCGCCACGGAAGACTTTGAGTCGCGTGGCCAGCAGTTGCAGGACCTCCTGACAGGAGTGTCCGAGAGTCGTGAGACTGTCGACGGTCACCCGCTCTTGGCGGAGTACCTGGAGAGCGCTGACCGGTACGGGGCAGCCTCCCAAGCGGCAGTTCGAGACCTTCAGGCGAACTCTAACCAGTTGTCGGAACTTGTAGATCAAGCCTCAGCGTTGGTTCATCTGCTCACGCACAACCAGGCAGCACGCGAACTCAGCCGCGAACAGTTCACGGTTGCGGCGCGTAAGGCCCTCGGCACCCGGCCCCTGCCTGAGAAGTAGCGAAGGTCCAGTGGTGCGCTTAACCGGCCAGCCGTCCTCGGGAGCGAACCGTACGAATGGTCACCATCGCTCGGAGCGGAATGGGCCCTGCCAAGCCGAACGGGGCTGATTCAGGCCATGTGTTCGCAACTCGCGGTCTTCATACTCGGCTTGCTGTGAGACTCGTTGCGTCTGCGCGTCTGCTCGACTCGGGGGTGTGTGATGGCAGGACGTCCCGACCAGTACTACCGTGTGGGGGGTTGGGTTAAGCGGCCCACTCGTCGCACCAAGGGGCCGAACAAGAAGACGTTGGCTTCGGCAGCTGCTGTGCTCTTGCTCCTTCTCGGGGCGAAGCTGGGGCTGTTCTCCGGCGATGGCGGCACTACGCAGAAACAGGGCACGCCGACGTCTAGTGCCTCGCCTGCGGCGAAACACTAGGCTAGACGTTGGCGCTGGCCCGTATGGCTCGCCTGGCATTCATTGAACGTCGTTCGACCGGAACTGCGCACGTCGGGCCATGGCTCTGAGCTTGCTCCGGCGAGGCTTCCCCGACGCAAGGCTCGGCGACGAGGGCGGCAGTTTGGTTGCTTGATGGCGGGGCGGGGTGGCTTTGAGCCGTTCCCACGCTGCTCGCCATTGAATGATGTGGTCCTGGTGCGCGCCGCAAGCCGTCAGATACGCCTCTATGGTCGTCCACCTTTGGGGAAGGTCCGCACGATTGAGGAGGCGACTGATACTGCCTGTCGACAGGGGAGTGGAAGAACGCGCACTCACCTCGTGCTGTTTCAAGCCACTGCTCGCGCGCACCAGGGCGAGTGAGTGGATGAACTCCGTGACGTCGAGGAATCGATCCGGGTTTGGCCAGTCTGCGGTCTCCTCCAGCGCTCGAGCGGGCCGCGTGAACGAGGGTTGGTAGCCGGCGTTGCGGCCCCACACCAACTCACCAGCGCGGTTGCGTGCGCGCCGCTGTGGTACGGGACGGTCCTTGGATGTCAGGACAGAGCGCAAATGAAGGTAGAGGTCGTCCATTGCGAGCCAGGGGTTCGTGCCTGGGACGCCATCTTTCATTGCAGTGAGTAGTTCGCCGGTGAAAGCCGTGTACTGCTCCCCAGGCGGAGCCAGGGCAATACCGGTTTCAGGAGCGGCTGCCATGAGGAAGCTGCCGTCGATCCACGCCTGATCGGCAAGTGTGGCTGGGCCTGACATGGATCCCAAGGCCCGGCCGCTGAAACAGCAGTCGAGGATGATCACATGTCGCTTGGCCTTGCCTTCGCTGATTGCCTCGCGCAGCCACGAGTAGGGCACTGCCGTACGTCCGCGGCCGGCGCGTGAATTGGGCAACCCCAGGTGCAGTTCTTGCTGCTGATTCAGCAGTCCGTGCCCCGCGTAGTACACCAGTAGCGTGTCACGAGCTTCCTTGGCCGCCGTGCTCACAGGCTCCAGCATCTGCTCAAGCGAGGCAGGTTCGGCAACAACGGTGCAGTGCTGGTCGTCGAGCCCCCAACCGAATGGGCCGCACACGGCTTCCGCAAGTGCAGGCAGGTTATTGGCTACGCCAGGCAGGTCTTCGAGGCCCGAGTACCTACTGACCCCTAGGAGTACAGCTCGGGAGTCAGATGGATCAGGTAGCGGATTCATGCTCGTCGACTGTCGGGTTGGTCAGAATCAGCACCGGTGAGGGCGGCGATGACCCTCTCGATCTCCGCTGCCGACGCATCGGTGAGAGTGACTTCGATGTCGCCCTGCCGAAGCGTGATTCGGGGCGTCCGCCCACGCGCCTGGCGCCAAGTCGCCAACGCCAGTACGAATGATGCAGCGCTCCAGCCATTCTCCGTCACCAACTGGACGGCTTCGAGCACGCTTCCCATGGCGCCATCCTGTTCGGGATGCTCCAGAAGGGAGATCTCGGCGGTGGTTCGCACTGCCGAGTCGTCGGTCAGCCAATTGCGGAGAGACCGTAACGCGTCGTCCTGGTCGTCCTCGTCGACGTGTACCTCGATCTGTGGCATCTGGAGCCTCCTCGCCTTGTGCGGTCACCGCTCATTCTCCCGGAGTACACCGACTCAGCTGGCGTACTCCGGGGAATTCGTCGTGACCGGCATCTGCCGTGGCGCAAGTGGGGGTCGGCGGTTAGGCCGCTAGACGGTACCGCTTGCCTATCGCCTTGCGTGCCCTGCCAGCTGCGTCCTTGACGCGGTGCACATAGCGCCGCAGCGTGAACGCCGGGTCCTCATGCCCGAGCAGGTCAGCGAGGGTATAGACGTCCACGCCCTCATTGATCGCCTCCGAGGCGAAGAGATGTCGGAGGGCATGCATCATCTTGTCGCGGCAGGGCTCCCACCTACGGCCCTTGCCGGTCGACTTGTCGTTCACCGCCTCGACCGCACCGATTGCCTCAAGGGCCGCCTTCCAGAGGGAGTTGAAGTAGTTCTTGTTGAGAACCTTGCGCTCGCGGGTCGTGAACATCAGGCGCACGGTGACCAACTCGCCGTCCTTCTCCAGCCAAGGCAGCGTGACCTCGGCCGGCCGGAATGCGAGCAAGTGCTCGCGCACCAGGGCTGCCAAGCCCTCGTCGAGGGGGACGTAGCGGTCCTTCGGGTCGTCCTTGGTCCCGCCCTTGGGCGGAGCGAAGACGAGCGTGCCGCGGTGATGCGCAATCTGTCGGCGGATGTGAACCGTCTTGTCGCACTCTGACCAGTCCACATCGTCCGGGCTGAACCCGAATATCTCGCCCTGCCGCATCCCGAGCCCACGGCCGCAGTCGACGGTCGCCTGGTACCGGTCGGGCAGGTGCTTGCGCAGCTCGTCCGTCTGTTCCCAGGAGAGCGGCACGTCCTTGGCCGACTTCTTCGAGCGCCTGGGCTTCACGCGCTTGACCGACCCGGTCTCGCACGGGTTCTTCGGGATCAGGTCGTCGTCCACCGCCATGGCGAGGATCGACGACAGGTGGGTGAAGATCAGGCCGACGGTCGTCTCGTCGAGGACCTGTAGCCGGCGCTTGATCCATGTCTGGACCGTGGACGCCTTGACCTCTCGAAGCTTGAGACCCCCCAAGGGCCCGATGATGTGGTTACGGACGCGGGATTCGTATTGGTGGTACGTCCGAGGGTTGCCGAATGTCTGGTTCGCCAGCCACTGCTCGGTGATCGTTTTGAGTAGTGTGTCGCCCTTCTTCGGCGCGATGTACGTACCGTCGTCGACGGCCCGGAGCATCCGTGTCAGATGCTGGCGCGCGTCCTCGTAGCGAATGAAGCTCTCGCTCTGCTGTTGCCCTTCAGGATCACGCCATCGGGCCAGCCACCTTTTTCCGCGCCCGTGTTCACGGGACGGCACCTTGCCGTGGGTCGTGCACTTCTCGTCGCCGGGTTGCGGGCGCTTCTTGTGCCAGCGGTCGTACGGTTCAGCCAAGAAGGGTCTCCTGCCATGTGGTTGAAGGGCTGGATCGCGGAGTGGGGAACGGCGCCGTTAGTCGCCCACTGGGGGAGCAGAGCACTTGGGGATGCCCCGAGGGCGGCGGCGATGGCGATCAGGCCGTCGACTTCGCAGCGGTGACGACCGCGATCGTGCGGCTCATGTCGATGTTGGTCATCGGGCGGCCCAGGGCAGTGCAGCGCTGAGCGAGCTGCCGCTGGGCGAGACGGCACGCCACACAGGCGCCTCGATACTGCGGACGGCACCGATTCCGGTCAGTGCGATTTCGGTGGGGTAAGTAGCCATGGCGGATATCTGTAACTCGAAATCTGCGGCCATGGCAATAGTTAGTTCTAAAACTCTACAGAACTTGCAGGCGCTGGATGCTCCGGCAGGAACGGGCAGTTCGATGAATCGAGAATTGGGTGGTACAGTCCCGCGCCGCTATGGCGGTTCCAGGTAGTGGCGGCCACCGCAGACGCTCCTGGCCTGCGACTTGCCTGGCGACGGACCGTTGCGCGCCTACGCGGACTTTCGCGGGAGAACTGGACGTGAGGAAGGACTTTTTGGTCAACGGCCGATTCGCTCTTACAGTTATGCCTCCTCCGGTCGCCCCGCCATTCGGGGCTTCCGTGGAATGCCAAGAGAGGCACGTGGACAGGGCCCGAATCGTGTGGCCTTCTTTCCCGTGCCCATCGCCTGCAACCGATATGGAACGCCCTTGCCCAACGGATTCCCCCGCCCCGCCACGGCCGCCGCGCGTGGCCCGCTCGCCACGCCGGCTGAGATCGCCGCCTACCTCGGGGTGCCGGTGAAGACCCTCTACCAGTGGAAGTACCGGGGTATCGGCCCGAAGGTCCACAAGGTCGGCCGACACCTCCGCTACCGCTGGCGCGAGGTCGACACCTGGGTCGACCAGCAGACCTCGTACGACCTCACGGCGTGACTCGCGGGGAAACAGAGCGGCCCTCGGCGCGCCAACGCCGGGGGCCGGAGATTCCCCTACGCATCGCCCATCCCTGAACGATTGAACCGGTGAGGGGCGGGACCTAGCCCGTCCTGCCCCTCACCAGAGAGGAACGTCTATGGAGGACCCTACGTCCTCACGCGCTTCGAGTGCATCCGCTAAGGCGGAAACCCAACCCAAGGTTGTCTGGCCGCCCGTGGCAGTCCCCGGGCAGGGGACGGTTCCGCGCAACGGGGACCGAGCCGAGTCACGGTCCTCTCACCAGGGGACCGGCGATGGTCCCCACAGTGGGGACGGTCCCCTCGGTACCGATGCCGGGGACCGGTCCCGTCCTGCGGGGACCGGGGACCAGCGGCATCACCGTGTTGTTCCGCTGCCGCCGAAGCGCGCGCCCTGGCCCCACGACCAAGCATGGGCCACAGAACAGACGTCCGCTGACGAGGAAGAGATGAAGGCCAGCGGCGCGCGGACCGGACCACAGGATGTGGAACATCCCGGTCCGGGCAGACTAGTGCCGTCCTCGAAGGGGGACCATGCGCCAGGTCTCAGTCCCCTGGTCCCCAATGTGGGGACCGGTCCCCAGGGCGCGGGCATGAAACCAGGGGACCGTGCGGCAGGGGGCGGTGGTCCCCAACGAGCTACGGGGACCGACGGTCCCGTGGGGACCGAGCAGGTACAGAGCGGGACCGTGGTCCCGGATGACGGTTCGGGGACCGGGGACCGTGGGGGCGCCGGCGCCGAGGCGACCGGTGACGGAGCCGTGCTGCTGGACGAGTTGCAGGCGGCGATCGGCCGGTATGTAGTGCTGCCGAGTGAGGAGGCCCTGACGGCGGTCACCTTGTGGGTGGCGGCCTCGCACATCCAGCCCGCCCTTCAGCACGCACCGCGTCTGGCGGTGGTGGGACCGACCAAGGGGTGTGGCAAGTCCCGTGTCCTGGATGTGCTTCACGAGACCGTGGCCCAGCCGATGATGACGGTGAACACCTCACCGGCGGTGGTCTTCCGCGTCATAGGCAAGAACCCGCCGACGCTGCTGGTGGACGAGGCCGACACCATCTTCGGTCCCAAGGCGGGCGAGAAGGAGGATCTGCGCGGCCTGCTGAACGCCGGGCATCAGCGCAATCGGCCGGCCTGGCGCATCTCCGGACCGGAGCACAAGCCGACGGCGTTTCCCACCTTCGCCATGGCCGCGCTGGCCGGGATCGGCGACCTGCCCGACACGATCATGGACAGGGCGGTCGTGCTTCGCATGCAGAAGCGCAAGCCGGGTGAGCGGATCACCCCGTTCCGCTCGCGGTACTCCCTGCCTGAACTGCACGCGGTGCGTGACCGGCTGGCCGCGTGGCTGACGCCGCTGCGTGGCACGGCTGCCGGTCTGGTGCCGAAGATGCCGGTTGAGGACCGGGCTGCGGACACCTGGGAGCCGCTGGTCATCGTCGCCGACCTGGCCGGTGGCCACTGGCCCACCAGCGCCCGCGCCGCCTGCTTGGCGATGACTCGGCACGAGGCCGTCCAGGACGAGCAGACGACCCTGAAGACGCGGCTGTTGCGTGATGTCCGCCGCATCTTCGAACAGGAGGGAAACAAGGAGGCTCTGCGCTCACAGGATCTGCTGGCCGCTCTCCTGGCAGATGCTGAATCTCCGTGGCCGGACTACGGCACCAAGGGGTTGACCGCCTTCCACCTGTCAGCGCTGCTGCGGGACTTCGGCATCCGCCCGGCGAACTATCGCTTCGAGCAAGGTCGTCAGGCCAAGGCGTACGCCCGCAACCAGTTCCTCGATGCCTGGGCTCGCTATTGCCCCGACCCCGCCCAGCCGGCCCCTGCAGCCGGGCACGAGTCCACGCCCGTACGCCCGGCCCAGGGCAAGCTGCCCGTCCCTCCGACCGGCTCGCTGCCCGTCGGCCCGCCCGGCGGCACTGTAGGCCCCAAGCCCGCCCGCTGATCCACCCAACCCCTGTCTCCGTTTCAGTCCGTCCCGTCCGTCCCCGCGCAGGTCAGCGCGGGGACGGACCTCCTTACCGGGACGGAGTTATCCGTACCTGCGGCCGAGTCCGTAACCGTCCTGACCAGCCACGGGACGGGTGCGACGGACGTGACGAGTCCCTGCCCACATGCCACCGGAGCACCACCATGCACGACAACAACACGGACGACGCCCCCTCCCGCCCCCGCAGGGGACTGTTCACGCTGGCCCGCCGAACAGCAGCAAGCTGGAGCGAACGAGCCTCTAACGAGGCTTCGTCCGCGCTTGCCCCCACCCCAGGGGTGGCGGAGGAGAAGGCCGAGCGCCAGGGGGCGCCCGAGCTGGAGGAGGGCACAGGCGAGACCAGCTGTCCGCCCGCAGCCGACTCCGTCGCGCCGTGCACCCAGCCGCTGGGCGATATCCAACCGCCCGTCGAGCAGCCGTCCTGGCGGGATCCCGACGCCCCCGTCCTGCCCGCACTGATGAACCGCAAGCGCACCGTGGAGAAGCGCGACCAGGAGAAAACCATCCGCTTCACCCGGACTGCGGTCCACGTGATCAGCGACGCCGCTCACCAGCGCGGTCAGAAGTTCGCCGGATTCGTCGGGGACGCCGCCCTGGCTGTTGCCCTCGGCAAGGCGGGGCTGGTCGGCAGCCCGGAGGACGATCCACTCCGTCCGCTGATCGAGGCCGTCGAGGCACACACGGTCGCGCTGAGCCGCATCGGCAGCAACCTCAACCAGATCACCGCAGCCATCCACCGAGGAACGGTGCCCGAGCGTGCCGAGGCGGTGCTGGACCGCGTCGAGCAAGCGGCCCAGAACAGCTACCGACTGATCGACCAGCTCCTGGCGGAGGGCACCGCGCATGGTTCCTGACGCCTCCACCGGTTCCGACTCTCGCGGACTGATCGTCTACCTCTTCGGCCCCGGCCGGCGCGACGAACACACCGACCCTCATATCGTCGCCGCCTGGGACATGGCCGGTGCCCCTGACCCCGGCCGCGACCCGGCGGCCACCTACTCCCAGCTCGCCAAGCGCCTCGACCACCACGCCGACCTGCGCACCCGGGAGCTGGGCGGCAAGAAACCACCTCAGCACGTCTGGCACTGCCCCGTCCGCACCGCGCCCGGCGACCGCTACCTCACCGACGCCGAGTGGGCCGAGGTCGCGCGCCGCATCGTTCACGCCGCCGGCATCGCCTCCGAAGGCGACGAGATGGCATGCCGATGGATCGCGGTGCGCCACGCCGACGACCACATCCACATCATGGCCACCACCGTCCGCGCCGATGGGCGCCGCCCGCGCACCCACCGTGACGGACAGCGGGCCCAAGCCGAGTGCCGCAAGATCGAAGCCGAATTCGGCCTGCGCCGCCTGAAGTCCGGCGACCTCACCGCGCCCCGCACTCCCACCGGCGCTGAACGCGCCAAGGCCGAGCGCCAGGGCCAGGCGGTCACGGCACGGCAGTGGCTGCGTGAGCAGGCGTACGCGGTCGCCGCCGCCGTGAGCAGCGAAGCCGACTACTTCACCGTGCTCCAGTCCCTCGGCATCAAGGTCAAGACTCGCCTCGGCCCAGAGACTGGTGACGTGATCGGCTACAGCCTCGCCGCACCTGGCGACACCAACGCGGCGGGCGAACCCGTCTGGTACGGCGGCTCGAAACTCGCCCCTGACCTCTCCATCAACCGTCTACGCGAACGCCTCCCCGACCAGGAAGTGGCCGACCGCCCGCAGTATGCGGCGGACCCTGCCGAGCCATGGAGGCACGCCACCACCGCAATACACACGGCGCACTCCGTCCTCGACTCCGGTGACGATGCCGCCGCCCAGGGCTACCTGGCCGCCTTCGGCGATGCCCTGTACAACATCGCCAGCGCCACGACCAGCCCACACCGGGCAGAACTGCGGGCGGCGGCCAAAGCGTTCAACCGCGCCCGTCGCTCCGCCATCCGCGCCGACCACCAAGGCGCCACTGCCTTGCGCAAGGCAGGCAAGGAACTCGCCTACGCCTCCAGCGAGCCGGGAGGGCTCGCCATCGCCTTGCTCTTTGCCACCGTTCATCTGGCCCGCGCCGCCGCCAAGTGGCACGAGCAGCGCGGCCACGAACAGCAGGCCACTGCCGCCGAGGAAGCATTCCGCCACCTCCAGACGGGCTACCAGCAGGCCGTCCCACCCGTCCTGGCCGACTTGGCTCGCCGCGCACCGCGAGCCGCGACCGCCCGCCGCTTCGAGCAGGACGTTCGCGTGGCCCTCCCCGACCACGCCGACCGGATCCTCGCCGACCCCGCTTGGGCCGCCCTGACCACAACCCTCGCCCACGCCGAGGCCGCCGGTCACACTCCCCGACGCCTTCTGGCCGAGGTGGGCTCCGAGCGAGAACTCGACAGCGCCGAGCACCCCGCCGAGGTCCTCAACTGGCGCATCACCGCTCAACCGAACAAGCGGGCGCAAGCCGCTCGCGGGCGACGCACCATCAGCGGGGCCTCGTCCGTGTCCGCCACGTTGCACCCTCCTGCCACACCACCAATGGGCATGAGGCCCGAAGAACGAGGTCGGCACCGCTGACCCCGGCCAGATGCCCTCGCCACATCGCGGCGGGGGCATCGGGCCTTCGATCCGGGGTTCGCGTCAGGCTGCTTCGGTTTCGTTCGGAGCAGCGGGTGCGGCAGTCCGCGCAGTGAGCAGCCGCCCTGCCCACGTCCGGGCCTCGGCCAGGTGCTCTGCTTGGAGCCCGGTGCGGGGGTCAGGTTGGATCAGGAGGGTCGCCGCGCCGCGGGCGGTGCGCTCTGCGGCCCAGGCGTGGTCGAGGCTGGTGAAGTCGTCGTCGATCCAGACAGCGGGGGCGTCACCGAGCCAGGCGTCGACGTGATCGCGCTTCCACAGGTAGCCGTTGGGATGGCTGGTGGTGATCTGCGGATGCGGCAGGTCGACGTGCGGCAGAGACGGGAGGCCGAGGAGCGGTCCGATCAGGGTGGTGGCGTCCTGGCGCCAGCTGGTGCACCAGGCGGGGGTGACCAGGCCGGTACGGATCACGTCCATGAGCATGGGGCCGTGGGCGGGGTCGAGCCAGACGGTGACCGGGTTGTCGGCGCTTCGGCCAGTGGGGACGACGTCGTGGCGGGCGTGGGTGGCCGGAGTCGAGCCGTCCGCGTCGGGGAAGGGGATGAGGACGCCGTCGATGTCGAGGAGCAGGTAGGGCGGGCGCATCGGTTCCTCCAGGGGAAGCCGGGGCGAATGGCTGTCAGAGCTTGCGAGCGCGGATCAGCAAGGTGGTGGGCCAGTGGCCCATGCGGGGGTCGTGGAACTCCTGGGATGAGGTGAGCCAGAAGCCCGCCCGGCTGAGGTGCTTCTCCCAGCAGTCGGTGGCGAACTCCCAGCGAGCGATAGGGAGCCGGGTGCGGTCGGGGAGGGTGACGTGGTCGCGGCGAGGCCGGTCGTCGGCTGCGGGGCTTCGGCCGCCGCGCTGTGGGTGGGGGACGGAGAAGGCGAGTACCCGGCCGGGCGTGAGGCGCTGGGCGATGGCCGGGAGAAGGAGTTCGGGGGCGACGAGCCCGACGGCGCCGAAGACGGAGTAGATCGCGTCGAATTGCTCGTCGGAGGCGTGCAGGTAGTGCAGGGCATGGCCGGCGACAAAGGTGAGGTTGTTCAGCCGTCCGTAGTGGGAGCGGGCGCGGCGCACCTGGAGGCCGACCAAGTCGACGCCGGTGACGTGGGCGCCGTGGCGGGTGGCGAGGTGGGCAGCGTTGTGACCGGGACCGCAGCCGAGTTCGAGGAGTCGCTTGCCGTGCAGGTCGGGGCCGAGGGGCTCGGCGCCGGGCCCCTGTCCGGGTCTCGTGGTCCACTCCATCCGGGCGGGTACGGCGAGGGGTTCGGCAAGTCCGGCGGCGGTGCGCTGAAGGGCGTGGGCGTGCCACGGGGAAGCCTGGGCGAGCACGTCAGATCTCAAAGAGGTGGAGGACGTCGCTGAGGTGGCGGCGGACGGCCTTGATGTAGGCGGGGTCGGTTGTCGGGTCGTCGATCCAGCGGATGGCCTGCTCCATGAACCACTCGACGGCCCACATGCGGTGCCAGCCCAGGGCCCAGTTCTCGGCGGTGAGCCCGCCGCGCGGGGTGAGGGCGTCAGGGGTGCCGCCGGCGCTGACGTACTGCTCCAGGAAGACGCGTAGGCGCACGGGGTGCGGGGGCTCGATGGTGCCGTGCCAGCTGGCGAGGTCGAGCAGGCCGGGGCCGGTGAAGGCGCGGGCGAAGTCGAGCAGTCGCCACCCGTGCTTGCCGATGTGGAGGCTGGTGGGGTGGAACTCGGAGTGCACCCAGCCGAAGGGCTCCATTGTTGCTCCGGCCGATCGGGCCTCGGCTGCCTGGACGATCCGGTCGAGCGTGTCCTCGACGTCGTCGGCGTCCTGCCACCGGTCGGCCTTTCGTAGCCGTCCGAGGTGCTCCAGGGCCCGGACCGGCAGCGTGCGCAGCCGCTCCTGGTCCAGGACGGGCAAGGGAGGAGCCGTACGGGTGCCGTGCAGGACCACGGCTGCGGCGACGCCGTCCAGGTCGTCGGCCTCGCGGACGGACGGCCCGAAGTCCTCCATGAGCATGCCGAGCCAGCCGTCCAGAACGGCGGAGGCGTGGACCTGGGGGACGGGTACCCCGAGAGTGCGGGCCAGGCGGAGGGCCTGATCCTCGCTGTCGAACGGCTTCTTGGCGTACTTGAAGACGGCCGTGGAGCCGTCGGGGAAGGCCACGCGCTCGACTCCGGACATGGACCACACACGCACCTCCTCCCGTACAGCGGTGGCCTGACCGGTCACGGTGAGCAGGTTGTCGAGGAGGTCGGCGCTGGGGTTCGGGCTCATTGGGGGCTCCGGTCAGTTGGAGGCGTCCGGGGCGGGCAAGCGGCGGTCCGCCCCGGAGCCTGATCAGGTGGGGGTTATGCGGCGGCGTTCACGCGGTGGGCGTAGACCTGCTCGATCCAGCCCGCCTTGAACGCGGCGAGGTCGTCACGGAAGTTCGCCATCGAGGCGCCGTAGGGCGCGACGACACCACCGGTCTGGTCCGGCACGGACTGACAGCCGTGCACGAGGCGTCCACCGAGCGCGGTGTGGGCCTTGATGGACTCGATCCGGCGGTGCTCGTTGAACCAGCCGCCGTGGTAGACCTCGTCTAGCATCCCGCCCATTTCGTCATCCAGGTCGAAGACGACGGAGGTGGCGGCGGGGAAGAACCAGCACGGGCCGACGTTGGAGATGTGCCCGTCCAGCTCGACCTTGTTGAGCGCCATGAGCGTGGCCGCCTCGCGGAGCATCCGCAGATGGTCGGCGGTGATCTGCGGGAGTCCGAGGCCGGCGAGGTGCTCGTCGCGGAAGAGGTAGGCGTACACCTCGTACGCGGTGGCCAGGACATGGGCGGCGTCAGAGGTGGACTCGCCGTGGTTCTTGATGAAGTCGAGCGCGAGCTGCTCGACCGCGCTCTCGGTCGTCTCGTCCACGCCGAGGAGCTGGGATTTGACCAGCTCCCAGTCGGCCACGAGCCAGGTGCTGGACTCGAAGCGGAAGAAGTACTCGGCCGGGTCGATGATGATGCGCCGGCTGTCGACCTGGATGCCGGGCAGGCGGCTCCAGCGCGGGTCGAACGCCTCGGGCAGCTCGACCGTGATGGCCGTGGTGTCGATGGTGGTCACCGTGTCTCCGTCTCTGATCGTCCGGGCCGGGCACAGGAATGCCCGAACCCGGTGTGGGCGTACGGAACTTCGGGGAGCCGCCCGGACCAAGGGGGAGCCTGGATCACGGTCGCGCCGTTCCGGGCGGCTGCTGATAAGTGAACCGGTGGTCACGCTCAGTGGGTACGGTGGAAGGCAGTTGAAGCGGTATACGCGGTTTACAGCTCCGGAGTGGAGGCGATCGTGGCGGCGCAGAGAGACCCCAACTCCCGTCTGCGCGACGCCATCGACGCGGTCGACTGCACTTACGAGGCCCTCGCCAGAGACGTGCGGCGCATCGCCGGCGAGAACGGCGAAATCCTCCAGACCAACAAGTCGGCCATCTCGCACTGGGTGAACGGCACCCGTTCTCCTTCGGGCCGGGTAGGCCAATACCTTGCCGAAGCACTGTCCCGCCGAGCCGGACGCACGATCACCCAGACCGAGATCGGCCTCCATACCGGCGAGGCCGAGGAGCCGGCGGAATCCGACCCCGTCCTCGCTGTCACCGACCTGGGCCGCGCCGACGTCGAGCGCCGACGTTTCCTCACCATCGCGGCCTTCACCACCGCTGGCGTCGCCATGCCGCTCGGCTACGATCACGAGGCCGCCGCCCGCATGCTCCGTGCCCGCACCGGCACGTCCGTGGTCGGCGCGGAGGACGTGGACGTCGTACGCCAGATCACCGCGGCCTTCAGCGCCGCCGACGAGCGTCTCGGCGGCGGGCACGGTCTGACCACCGTCACCGCGTACCTCGCCGACACCGCAGCCCCGATGCTCCGCGGGCGCTTCCCCTCGGAGTCGTTACGCCGCGCCGCCTTCGGCGCCGTCGCCGAACTCGCCTACCTCGCCGGGTGGAAGCATCACGACCTGGGCCACGAGGGCGCGGCCCAGCGCTACTACCAAGTCGGCTACCAGCTCGCCTGCGAAGCCGACCCCCACGGTCACGCGGCCTGGATGATGCGCGCCCTCGCCCACCAGGCCCTGAGCCTCAAGCTGCCCCACCACTGCGTCGACCTCGTTGAAGGCGCCCTGCGACGCGGCCTCGGCCACGTCGACGGCCAGACCGAGGCCCTCCTCCACATCACCCACGCCCGCGCCTACGCAGCCACTGACGAGAACTCGTCGGCCGCACGCGCCCTCCTGGCCGCCGAAGATGCCCTTCTACGGGATGACGGCCCCCAGCCCAGCTACTCCCGTGTCAGCGGCCCCGCCGCCGGCACCGTGGCCAGCCACACCGCCCGCACCTTGACCGACCTCGCCGACCACATCGGTACCGAGCAGCAGCACCGCGACGCGCTCACCCGCTGGGACCCGGACACATACAAGCGCGTTCACGCCCTCACCCACGCCGACCTCGGCGACAGCCTCGCCGCCCAGGCCCGAGCTGACGAAGCGGTTGCCGCCTGGGCGCAAGCCTTGGTCCTCATGGAGGGCATGACCTCCGACCGCACCCGCAAGGCGATCACCTCGATCCGCTCCACCCTCGCTGTCTACCAGCGCCGCCGCGTCCCCGGCGCCGCCGATCTCGCCCGCCGCGCCCGCGAGGCCCTCGCCTAACATGCCCAACAACCCGCCCGACGAAGGGAACACCGTGGCCCAGCAGACCGACGACCGCTCCCAAACTCTCAAGCCGGCGCTCGACTCGATGACCCTGCTCGTCGCGGCCGTCATCGTCCACGACAAGGCCACCAACCGCGTCGTCCTCCTCCAGCGCAGCGAGAACGCCAAGTTCGCCCAGGGCATGTGGGACCTCCCCGTCGGCAAGAGCGAACCGGGCGAGCCCATCACCGAGACCGCAGTCCGCGAGCTCTACGAGGAGACCGGCCTCACGGTGAAGCCGGAGTCCCTCAAGGTCGCCCACATCATCCACGGTGCCTGGGGCGTCGAAGCCCCCAACGGCTTTCTCACGGTCGTCTTCGCCGCACACGAATGGGCCGGCGAACCGGAGAACCGCGAGCCGCGCAAGCACGACCAGGTCCGCTGGATCGACGCCGACACCATCCCTGAGAACTTCGTGGACACCACCTCAAGCGCCCTCCACCATTACCTAGGGGGAGGCTCAGAGGTCTCCCTCGGCGGCTGGCAATAGAGGCGCCGAAGCGGCCCGAATATTTGCTAGGGCGACCGTTCGTAACACGCATACGCCAGCCACGGTCGTTCGCGCGTTCAGCCAGGCACCACGGCCGCTACCTCCCTGCCCAGTACCACCGCCCGTCCCGCGCACTGAGTGCAGCCAGCTCGACTTTCCGCCCCGTGTGCTGCCGGCGCAACGTAGTCACATGATCGGCCAGATAGTTCCAAATTTCGGATGTCTCACGAGGGGTCGGGCAGGGCCTCTGAGACGTCACCTGCTGTACGGGGCCAGTCCCTCGTTTCCGGCAACGACCAAGGAGTCGACGAGCATCTGCCACTCGTCCAACTTGCCGAGTTCATCGGCCGTTTTGCGAATTTCCTTGAGCCAGCTATTCGAGAACCACGACTGTTTGACTGTGACACGTCCATCTTGAATGCACAGGTCGGATACCCAGTGCACGCCGCGGGTGGCCTGCACTTCCCCCGGGAGCTTCCGCAGGATGCCGATGAGCGCGTCGACGGCCTTGACCTTTCCGCGAGCGGCCGGTAGCCAATCCTCGATCGACCCAACGAGGTCTTCAGCGCGGACCCAGTCGATGGGGAGACCGACGACCTCGTTGTACAGACCTTGCGCCCACGGAAGGGGGTCCGGTAGCAGCGCAGCGGCGGCCCAGTCGCCCCAGTCAGGGTCGCGGTAAGGGCTCGGGTCGTCACTCAGGTAGCCAACGGCGTGGCGCAGCAAAGATGGCCAGACACCTCGGGCAGCTTCGGCCAGCCCGTCGCTCTCTGCACCTACTGCCGCAAGACCGTGGAGAAAGTTCGACATCAGTCCCGCATCTGCGCGAAGGGCGTCGAGGTGTTCGAGCACCGGTCCGGCGTCACCGTCCTTTGCGAAGCCTTCGAGCAGGGCCCGTGCGGCGGCCAGAGCGTGCGTCCCGCGGTCGTCTGCGGACCAGCCCTTGTTTGCCTGCACGACCATGGCGCGCCGCTCGACGTCGAGGAACGCGGCGAGGAGCGTAGCTGCGTCGTCGGTACAGCAGTGGTCCGTCGACGCGGCTGCCCCGAGTCCGCGAATGGCTGCGTCCAGAACCGCGATGTCAACGGAGTCACCTGATAGTTCCTGGAGGCGTTCGGCAACGTGGCCGGCGATCTGGACGTTCGGCCGTCGCTGGCCGTCCTGGTCCCACGGACCGATTTCTGCGCCGCGGGCGGTCTCAAGCAACCAGTTCAACGCGGTCTGGTGGATGCAGGGGTCGAAGTGGCATGGGGACCTCCAGACGACATCGCATCCACGCGCCAGGTACAGCCGAGTCTCCAAGGACGCCTTGCCTGCCATCACAAGACCAGCCTCGGCAACATCTGCGGTCGAGCCGTCGGCCGCTTCCAGCGGCGCTGCCAGTGCGGGTGTGAGAAACGCTGGCACGGCTTGAGCCACGGCTCTGTCGGCACCAAGATCGAAGAACTGGCCCTCGTGACGTTGGTCCTCGGCCTCCTGGAACGACAATGCGATGCCGATGACGAGCTCAGTTGCGAACTGCGCTTCGCTGCCCAGCGCCTCCATATCACCGGCGGCGGCTCGTTCGACCGCTGCTCGGACGACGTGGGCAACGGCATCCACATGCCGGGTCGGCCTCAGATCTCCATCGGCCTCCAGCAGGGCACGGCCTGTCGCCAGGTCCGCGGCGATCTCCTCCGACGGGGGCGGCACGTGCTCGGCGTCATGCTTGGCCGAGCCCCAATACCGATTCTGCAGCCGCACGCTTGTCTGCACAGCCTCCTGGTGAGCCGCGTGCGTCTCTAGTGAGGCTCGCAGCTCAGGCGGGGGTTCGACCTCGATGTACATCTCATTGCCATGCTGCTTGATTCGATACTGGTCCGCGTCCAGACTGGCGGCCCAGTTCTTCGTAAGCTCCTGGCTAATACCGAGCCGGTCGCCATTCTCGACAAGCTTGTCGGCGACCTCCTTCAAAGCCTGGGCACGCCCCTGCCCGCCGTGCATCATCAGTCGCATGGCTACCTCACGCGGTGTCCATTGGCGACGTTCGAGGTTCGCGAGCCCTTCGGTTTTTGCACGCAGTCCTGAATACTCACTCGTCGTGCGGCCGAACTCCAACTCCCATACGATCGGTTCGGCGAGGAACGCGTCAAGTTCGGTGTCGATGTTCTCCATGTGGCGCACGAGCAGACCGAACAACATCCCCGGAATTGCCAGGTTCTCGCAGCCATCTAGGAGTACCTCGACGACCCTTCTCGGTGGCACACCCTGGCTCAACCACGTGTCGGCAAGGCGTTCCATGGCCTGGAGCGCGCTCATCGCCGAGTATGGGCCGACTGACGTGCCCCGGTACCAGCTCCATACATGACTGTCGCCGACGTACAAGCGGGCAGTGCCGTCAATGTTCAGAATCGCGCCGCGGTGTTCACCCTCTCCCTGCTCCGTCTCGCCATCATCGCTGTCGTCCCTGTCATCAAAGGGATCGGTCAACGCGTAAGGCGGACTAGGCCGCGACAGCGTTGCTACTCGCACCCGCGCACCGTTATTCAGGATGTTGTTCAAAACCCGGACCGAAGTCGGCAGCGAAGCTGTCTGGAAAAGCTGCCAGAACCCACCGAAGTAGTACTGGAAGAAAGGTGCTCCGAAACCCTTCCACCGGCCCTGATGCCCTCGGACACCCTTATCTCGGTGCCAGTTTAGCTCGTCGTCGATGTAGTAGGCCGCCATCAACGTCGCCAATAGCTCCGGGTCCTTCTGCGTCAAGGATCGGGCGCTCAACGGCGAGTCCGCTGCCGGAGCCAGGAACGCTGGCGCATCGTCGGCTATGGCCCGCAGGCACGCTTCGACGGCATCATCGATGTCCGGACCGAGCAGCGCCAACGTTTCGACGAACTTCTCCTTCGTCAGGTGGTAATCCAGCTCGCGTCGGCGTCGACGACGTTGCAACATCCGCCCGGGCGGTACGTCCCCTTCGGTTTTGCGTAGAGGAAACGAGTTCCAGTAGGCAAGGAGACGGTCCCGCAGACGGATTCGTAGTTCGTTGCCGGCCGGAATGTTTGCTAGGCACAGAGATTGCAGCCAGTCTGCGAGCAGCTCGAACGACTCCTTCGACACGCCCCACGGCTTTTCGTCATCGAGAAGAATTTGCACAACGGAGTTCGTGATTAGACGGTCGGCCAGCCCGTTGACCTTGTGCCTCTGCTGAACAACTCGAACCACGTCGCCGAGTACCAGGCCGACCGACTGATCCGTGCACGCGGCCTTCAGGCATTCGTACGCGAATGGAGTCTCCAAAACCGCCTCCACCGGGACGTCAGACCACCGGGGTCCGTGTGCTGCCGCGAATTCCTGCAATTGCGAGCGCAGTTCGATAAACATCCGAACGGGTCGAGCGTCCGGTGCTTTCAGCAGTCCCTTGCAGGCAAGAGTGGCGGCCGACAGCGCCCACCGGGGCGCCCCAGCTGCCTGCAGCAACTTGGTCGGGCTCTGGCTACGGACGAGAAGGATGGCGGTCGCGTACCGCCGGACTTCGTCGTGTGCAAAATCCGGCTGGCCCCGATACGGGCTGGCTGGCGCGAGCAGATGATCCTGACGCAGCACGTCGACCGCTGCAGCATCGACGCTTGCGCTAGGTCGACGGTCTTCGGGTAGCTTCATCGTCGCCGCGGCCACCGCGAGCAACGTCTGTTCGCGCGCCTCCGCCGAACCGACACCGGGGCGCCCATCGCCCCGAACAACCCTGCTCCACACCAGCTCAAGGCACTCCCACTCACCCAGTGAGCTATCTGGCTCCGACCCGGTCCGAGCCAGAAGGTCCAGTACAACGGGCCTGCGCAGCAGCGAGTTCACGGGCAGGTCTCGCAGGACCGCACGCAGAAGCGGACAGTGGTCTGAGACGACCGAGATGTCCTCGTCGCCCAACGGCAGCATCGCGAAAGATGAAATCGACTTCGCGAACCCCAGCTCCACCTGCTCTCGCACGAAACCCAGTGCCACGTCAGATGTCACCGCGACGAGCCCAACACCCGCCGCAGCCGCCGCCAGCACCAGGTCGCTCAATAGGCCGGCAGACCGCTCCAGAGCAGCATCAGCCGCGTCAATGACCAGGACCCGAGACGGTGCCGATAGCTCCGCGAGCACGTCCTCCAGCGACATCCCGAGCGCAGCACGCAGCTCCACACTCGACTGCGGCAGGCCGCGGAAGTTCACCACCACCCCCTGGAACCCGGCGGGGTCTGCAGCTTCCAACTCTGCGACGGCCGAAAGCGTCAGAGCGCTCTTACCAATGCCCGACTCGCCGGATACCAACAGAGCCGAAGCACGGGTACCGGCCTCGCGCAGGGCCTCAGTAAGTTGCTCGCGACGGTCGGAGAACGAGATCTCGACCGGCCTGCCGGACGACTCATCACCGATAGCGGACCGCACACCGGCAACAGCCAACTTGTGTTGCTCAGCGAGCACTGACCACGCGTGTCGGCTTCGAGTCACGGCCGAGTCCAAGACCACGTGAATGTCACGTCGAAGCATCTTGAGGTCCACCACGGCGCCGGTCGGGTCGTAGCGGCTTGCCTCGCCCTCAAGCCGGTCCCGGACCGCCACCCCGTCGGCGGCAGCTGAGGCCACGCTGTCCAGTGACGTCGCAACCACCGCGCGGTCACCTTCGTCCGGGCTCTGAACCGCGAAACCGAGTACGTGCAGCCGGCCAAGCAGCCGCCACGCCAGGCGCAGAGCCTCTTCCGGCGTTGTGTCGTCTCCGACGACCTTCTCGACCATTCTTAGAAGTTGCTCATGGCGCTCACGCACCGGCTTCGACCAGCGGCCATCGACGACCATGGATGCTTGGAACGACTCCGGGTCGGCATGAACACGCGCGATGTCGCAGAGTGTTGCGAGTTGGTCCCACTGATTGGACCGACCGGCGGTCGCGACGGCGACCTGATGAGTATCAGTGTCGAACTTCTCGACCTCGGCGAGCAGCGACCCGACGAGCTTCACCGTCTCGTCATGGCTCTGGACGAAGTTCGGCGTTGCTCGACATGCCATGGCAAGGGTGACCTCGACTGCCTCATCGCCGCACTCGACCAGAAGGTCATCCACCGGGTGGGCCGGACCGGTTTGGAATGACACCCTCCGAACCGGTAGGTCAGATGCCTCCGCCTGTCGTGCGCCGGTCAACATGCCAGCGAGATAGACAGCCGCTACGCGGTGCGCGAACGAAACGCCGCCACCGCCGGTCGCATAGGTGCTCGATCCTCGCTCAGTTTCACCGACTGCGGCGGTGGAGCCCCCTGCGGTCGCATCCTGGGGAGCAGCGGCGGGTCCAGATGCCGTCTCACCCTCGGACCGAGCAGCAGCATCCGGTGCAACAGACTCGTTCATGTGTTCCTCGGTGGCATCGTGCTATCAGCGGCCGTACGGCTCACCGTAGTGGTGCGTCGAGAACTGTGTAGTGATATCGCATCAGTCCCTGCCCAGTCCGCACCCAGCCCGCAGAACACTCGATCAGGGCCGTCGCACCTCATCGCCACCCATCACCGAATGCCCAGTTCAGCGACCTGTGGCCACCATCACTGCAGGTCACCGACCCGCCCCGTGACTAGGAGAAGAGAAGGCTGCCGCCGCGCACAGAGTCCGGACAAGCAGCGAGAGCCGCTACCCCGGCTCTGGGGTAGCGACCCTCGCTGTCGTTCCTGACGCTAAGTCAGACGATTGACCGTCCGGTGCACACGCGGTGCACAAGGGGGTGGAAAGCAAGCGGTGACGATGAGAACTACTGAGCAGAGTTCTCGCAGGTCACGGCATGTTTCCAGGGCTTCCGCCCAGGTCGGCCGATCATGCTCTTTAGATGTCGTAGTACAGCTCAAACTCATGCGGGTGCGGCCGCAGCTGGATCGGGGCGATCTCGTTCGTGCGCTTGTAGTCGATCCAGGTCTCGATCAGGTCGGAGGTGAAGACGCCGCCCTGCTGGAGGTACTCGTTGTCGGCCTCGAGGGCGTCGAGGACGGCCGGGAGGGAGGTGGGGACCTGGGGGACGCCCGCGTGCTCCTCGGGGGCGAGCTCGTAGAGGTCCTTGTCGATCGGCTCGGCCGGCTCGATCTTGTTCTTGACGCCGTCCAGGCCCGCCAGGAGGAGGGCGGAGAAGGCGAGGTACGGGTTCGAGGACGGGTCCGGGGCGCGGAACTCGACGCGCTTGGCCTTCGGGTTGGAGCCCGTGATCGGGATACGCATGGCCGCGGAGCGGTTGCGCTGGGAGTAGACCAGGTTGACCGGGGCCTCGAAGCCGGGGACCAGGCGGTGGTAGGAGTTCACCGTCGGGTTGGTGAAGGCCAGCAGCGACGGGGCGTGCTTGAGGATGCCGCCGATGTAGTAGCGGGCGGTGTCCGAGAGGCCGGCGTAGCCCTGCTCGTCGTAGAAGAGGGGCGCGCCGCCCTGCCACAGGGACTGGTGGACGTGCATGCCGGAGCCGTTGTCACCGAAGATCGGCTTGGGCATGAAGGTCGCGGTCTTGCCGTTGCGCCAGGCGACGTTCTTCACGATGTACTTGAAGAGCATCAGGTCGTCGGCGGCGGCGAGCAGGGTGTTGAACTTGTAGTTGATCTCCGCCTGGCCGGCCGTGCCGACCTCGTGGTGCTGACGCTCGACCTGCAGGCCGGCCGCGTCCAGCTCCAGGGAGATCTCGGCGCGCAGGTCGGCGAAGTGGTCGACCGGCGGGGCCGGGAAGTAGCCGCCCTTGTAGCGGACCTTGTAGCCGCGGTTGTTCTCCTCCGACCCGGTGTTCCAGGCGCCGGCCTCGGAGTCGATGTGGTAGAAGGACTGGTTCGCCGACGTCTCGAAGCGGACGTTGTCGAAGACGTAGAACTCCGCCTCCGGACCGAAGTACGCGGTGTCCGCGATGCCGGTGGAGGCGAGGTAGGCCTCGGCCTTCTTGGCGATGTTGCGCGGGTCGCGGCTGTACTGCTCGCCCGTGATCGGGTCGTGGATGAAGAAGTTGATGTTGACGGTCTTGTCGCGGCGGAACGGGTCCACGCGAGCCGTCGACAGGTCCGCGCGCAGGGCCATGTCGGACTCGTGAATGGCCTGGAAGCCGCGGATCGAGGAACCGTCGAACGCGAGCTCTTCGGTCGGGTCGAACGCCTTTGCCGGGATGGTGAAGTGCTGCATCACACCGGGCAGGTCGCAGAATCGGACGTCGACGAACTTGACGTCCTCGTCCGCGATGAACTTCTTGGCCTCGTCGGCGTTCTGGAACATCCAACTCCTCCTAGCCCGGTCACCGGTCGGCGGACGCGGGGTTGCTACTCGGAGCGCGTCCATGTGCGGTGGCGCGCTTGCCCGACCATAGGCAGGCGGGATTTCCCAAGCATGACCCATTTGTTTCGCCGAGGTTAACCGGCGCGCGGCCGCCCTTATCACCCAGTGTGCTCCAAAGTGGGGCATTTGGGCCTCGCCGTGATTCCCCTTTCTGCGGTCGCCCCGTAGGGGCCCTCGCCCGCCCGTACCTGCCCTCCGCGAATCGAACGTATGCGGTCGCAGTACCGTGGACGGGTGGACAACAGGCAAGCAATCGGATCGTGGATCTCCGGGCCCCGCGCGGCAGCCGAGGACATGGGTGTCGAGTTCGGATACCGCGGGCAGGGGCTCGGGCTGCCGGAGGAGGGCCCCGGCTCGATCGCGCGCCCCGGGCGCCGCTTCGCCGCGCTCTTCATCGACTGGGCGCTGTGCATGCTCATCGCGTACGGCCTCCTCAGCGGCGGCAAGGCGCAGTCGGCGAGCAACTGGGCGCTGGTGGTCTTCGCGGTGCTCAGTGTGCTGACGGTCGGCACGGTCGGCTTCACACCGGGCAAGCGGCTGCTCGGCCTGCGGGTGATCGCGGAAGGCGGTGGCCGGATCACGCTGCCGCGGGTGCTGCTGCGCACGGTGCTGCTTGTCGTGGTCATTCCGGCCGTGGTGTGGGACCGGGACGGCCGGGGTCTCCACGATCGCCTCGCGCGCGCCGTCCAGATCCGTATGTGACGTATTCGACCGCTCGCTCATACGGCGAACGCCCCGGAGCCTGAGCTCCGG
>NZ_QUAC01000195.1 GCF_003389455.1 Streptomyces inhibens
CATCCACGAAGCCTTTCTCACCCTGGGATGCGCACTCATCTGCTGGCGGCGCCTGAAGTCATTGCGTTAGGAGTTCTTAGGGCCGGATAGCCGACCAGAACACTACTGCGATGCGAGGAGCGGTGCCGGCACACGGTCTCCGGCAGGAGTGCCGGGGCCGGGAAAAGGTATCTGCGGGGCCGGTATGCTGGGGCTGCTGCGGCACCTCCCACCCTCACCCACGTGGTGAGTTACGGCCTGCGGTGGTCGAGACGTCTCATGGCATGAGGATGAAACACAGGTGCTGATAGCGGGCCGGTATCGGCTGCAGGACGTGGTCGGTCGGGGAGCGGTGGGGGAGGTCTGGCGGGCCTTCGACGAGACGCTCGGCAGACCGGTGGCGGTGAAACTCCTGCTTCCCCAGGGCTCCGACCCCAGCGCCGCCTCCCGCTTCCGCCTGGAGGCGCAAACGGCCGGATGCCTCAACCACCCGCACGTGGTCGGTGTCCTCGACTTCGGCGAGCACGAGGACCGTCTGTTCCTGGTGATGGAACTGGTCGAGGGCGACAGCCTTGCCCGGCTCGCCGGTTCCGGCCCGCTGCCCGCCGAGCGCGTGGCCCTTATCGCTGCGCAGGCCGCGGCCGGGCTCGCCGCGGCCCACCGGCAAAACATCGTCCACCGGGACATCAAGCCTGCCAACCTCCTGCTGGACGCCGATGGCGCGCTGAAGATCGGCGACTTCGGCATCGCACGGTTCGTCGACGACCCCGGCGCCGCCCTCACCGCCACCGGACAGATCGTCGGCACCAGCCTCTACCTCGCACCCGAGCGCGCCCTGGGCCGGCCCGCCGGCCCTGCCTCGGACGTGTACGCGCTGGGTTGCGTGCTCTACCAACTCCTCACCGGGCGGCCGCCGTTCCAGGCGGACACCGCCCTCGCGATCCTCCACCAGCACCTCGACGCCTCCCCCGTGCCACCCCGGCAGCTCGGCGCCAGCCTCCCGCCTGCCTTCGAGAGCTACCTGCTCGGGCTCCTGGCCAAGCAGCCCGAGGACCGGCCCACGGCCGATCAGGTGGCGGCCTGGTTCGGGCGCGGAGCCTGGCGCGGGGCGCCGGAGCCCCTGCCGCAGGAACTACCGGACCAGGGCCGCGGGCCCGCACCCTCCACCGTGCGCGGGCCGCACATCACCGGCCCGGGCGCCGTCGTCCCCGGCACCCCAGTACCAGGCACCGCCGTACCTGCCCCCTCTGTCGGGGGCGTCCATGTCCCGGCAGCGGAAACGGAGTGGAAGACGACGGTGCACCGGGCCGCGCCGCACCGCCCTCGCCTGCCTTTCACCCGCCGTTCCCGCCTGGTGGCGCTGCTGGGCGGTGCCGCCTTGTTCTTCGTGGCGCTGCTCGCCGGCTTGACGTGGTTCTCGCCCGACACCGGTACGGCGCAGGTGCCGCAGGCTGAGCCGTCCGCGGTCGTGAACCCTTCCATCTCACCGTCCCCGGCATCGAATGGGGCTCCCTCATCTTCACCCACACCCTCGCTTCCTTCATCCGCTGCGCAGACTGCCGACGAGAAGACGGCGGCACCGGCCGACGCCAAGAAGAGCCCCAAGACAGCGGGCAAGCGCGGAGACAAGGGCAAGCACTGACCAGGGTGTACCGAGCGGCGTGGTGACTTGGTGCGGCCCTGACCGGGCGACCCCTGATGTACGGCGAAGGGCTCTCCCGGTTGCAACGGCTTTTACCGCCTCGCGCGTTGAGTCCGGCCAAGAGGGAGATGCCGGACAGACATGGGTCGGGCGAGGGGAGGACCGGCGTTGCCGTAGAACTGCTCGTCGACCACTTGGAGTACATGGTGGCGCCGTGGACACGCGACCTCCGCAGTGGTGCTGCCGTGGTCGGACCGTTGGCGACGGGTCACGATCCACGGTGAACGCACGGGCACCGCGTACGGCCTGTTCGGCACGCTCTCTTTCGCCCATGCGGTCGACGTCGCTTTCCTGGTCCTGGCCGGGCTGACTCCGTTCCAGAGCTGGCTCCTGCCAGGTCTGGAGCACTCCGGGCCGCCAGTGCCGCACGTTGCTGCCCAAGACAGGTCAAGGCTTCGGGAGGTCGAACGGGACCTCGCCCTGTCCACCCGGCTGATTTCCCAGTCTCCCATCGGGCCGGCGATCCTCGATACCGATCTGCGGTACGTGGCCGTCAACCCCGCCCTGGAGCGGATGTACGGCATCCCCGCGGAAGACCACCTCAGCCGGCACTACCGCGAGATCATGACCTCCGCGAAGTTCGCGGTGCCCGAGGCCGCGATGCAGCAGGTCCTCGAGACTGGGGCTCCCCTGGTCGACGAATACACCATCGTCGGCCACACCCCCGCCGACCCCCACATGCACGCCTGGTCGATCTCGCTGTACCGGCTGGACGATCCCCAGGGGCGGACGCTCGGGGTGGCCGACCTGGTGGTGGACGTCACCGACCGTTACCAGGCGGCTACGGAGGCCGCCGAGGCCCGCCGGCGTCTGGCGCTGATCGCCGACGGCTCCGCGCGCATCGGCACCACCTTGGAGGTGGAGCAGACCGCCCGAGAGCTGGCCGACGTCACCGTTCCCGAGCTCGCCGACATGGCCACGGTCGACGTCCTCGACTCCGTCATCGACGAGCACCGCCCGCCCCTGGGTGACGGCCCCGCGATCTTCCGCGCCCTCGCGGTGCAGGCCACCGACCCGCCCGGCCAGTTCGCTTCCTACGACGCCGACCGGCTCCCCACCGAATGCGTACGCACCGGCCGGCCGATCCTGATCTCCCACATGGATGACGCCGCCCTGGCCCGCCTCGCCCGCGACGCCCGCGCCGCCACGTTGCTGACCCGCGCCGGCGTGCACTCCTACATGCTGCTCCCGCTCACCGCCCGCGGCCAGATCCTCGGCTTCCTGGGGCTGAGCCGCGCCCGCAACCCGCAGCCCTTCGACGAGGACGATCTCGCCCTCGCCGGCGAGCTGGCCTCCCGCGCCGCCGTGTGCATCGACAACGCCCGCTCACACCAGACGGTGCGCAACGCCTCCGAGACCCTTCAGCGCAGCCTGCTCCCCGACCACCCGCCTCACCTTCCCGGTCTGCAGATCGCCTCCCGGTACCGGCCCGCACTGGCCACGTACGAGATCGGCGGCGACTGGTACGACGCCCTCCCGCTCGACGACGACAAGACCGCACTGGTCGTGGGCGACGTCATGGGCAACGGCATCGACGCCGCCGTCACCATGTGCCGCCTGCGCACCGCCACCAGCGCCTTCGCCGACCTCGACCCTGCCCAGGTCCTCCAACACCTCGACAAGATCACCTCAGGGCTGGAGCAGTACATAGCCACCTGCGTCTACGCCGTCTACGATCCACACAGCGCGGAGTGCCACATCGCCACCGCAGGCCATCTGCCCCCCGTCCTGATCCGCAACGGCAAGCACCCGCAACTGCTCCACCTGCCCACCGGCACCCCGCTCGGAGTCGGCGGCGTCCCCTTCATGACCACGACCTTCCCCGTCGGCTCTGGTGATCGGCTGGTCCTGTACACCGACGAACTCGTCGAGGTCCGACATCACCCCATTGACGAACGCCTCGACACCCTCCTGCGCTTGCTTGACGCACCCCACCGCACCCTGGAGGAAACCTGCGACCGGCTCCTTCGCGAACTCCGGCTTCCCGCGGACCCGGATGATGTCGCCGTGCTCATCGCACGCATGCAGCCCTTCGCGGAGACTGGCGATCTCACGGGGGATCAGCACACCTCGCTGCTTCGGGGCGGCATCCCATGATGACGGATCACGGATGTGCGGCCCGGATCCACAGGAAAGCTTGGATTGAAGATTGAGTTGACGGCGGCCAGGCCCTTGTCTTGTCAGACTGACTGGACCGTGTATGCATGAAGGCCCGAAGGGCAGCGAGAGCCGGTGTTACTCACGCTCGGAGTATTTCCGCGCAGCTCCCTCGACGAGCGGCACGCGATCGACGGGACTGCTCACATCACGTTGCGACCTCGAACTCGCGCACCTGCCGCTACATCATCTGGCGGAACACGCACGCCCGCGACGAACCACGACGCGAGGCAATACGAGCGGTACATGGGTCGGTGGAGCCGGCTTGTCGCGGAGGAGTTCACGGCGTGGCTCAACTGCGCGGACGGTCTGCGGTGCGTGGACGTGGGATGCGGTACTGGTGTGCTGTCGGCTGTGGTGACCGCCCGGTGCCATCCTCGATTGATGGTGGGAATCGAACTGCTGCGGGAACTGCTGCGGGAATCGCCGCTGAACCGCCAAGGCCCATCAGTGGCTGCCCCCGGCACTTCGCCCGCATCGGCCGCTATGGGCGTCCGAGGAGTTGGCTGCCGGCCGTGTTGTCGGTGCGGGCGGTGAAGTAGTCGGTGAAGGCCTGGACGAATTCGTCTTCGGTGATGCGGCCGTCTCCATCGTGGTCGAGCTGGCGGAAGCCGTGGTTGAGTTCGGCCGGGTGGACCCGGGAGCCGCCGAAGATCGTGCGGTACTCATCGGCGCACAGGTGTCCGCTGCCGTCGGTGTCCGCAGCGTGGAAGATCGCCCGCACCGCGACATGCAGCCCCTGTTCGAGATAGGCCGGCCCGGCGTCGATCCCGGTGAGCATGGCGGTGACGAACTCCTCGCAGGTCACCTGTCCGTCGTCGTCGGCATCCATGCCGGTCCGCAGGTGCTGCCACCAGGTCTCGAAGGCGGCATAGACGCGGGCTTCGCGCTCAGGGGTGAGTTCGAGCGGCCAGCACACGTTGTGCGCCATGGCCTGCAGATCGGCCGAGCTGATGCGGCCGTCGCCGGTCTGGTCGAGGACCTGGCGGAAGAAGGTCCGCAGGCGCGCCGGGCGGGAATCGGCACCCTTGCGGCGGCGTGGTGCGGGAAGCCGGACAGGGCTTGCCTCCGGCGGGGAAGGACGGTCGGTGGAGGCGGTGGGAGGCTGCGAAGTCGAGGAGTTGCCCGCCAGTGGGGTGCGGTAGCGGCGGTGCTCGGGCAGCGCATCCATCAGCACGCGCATGCCACGGTGCAGGATGAGGGACAGCAGGGCCGCGCGGCGGGTGCGGGGCAAGTTGAAGCGCTCGCGGAAGGCTTCCGGCAGGTCCGCAATGGTCAGCGCACCGATCACGTGGGCGGCCACCGTGCGCACAAGCGGCCAGGCCGGCTTCAGGTGGCCGAGACGGCGGGGTGCGGGTGCTTCACGGAGCATGTCGAAGAGCAGGTAGCGCNACGGCGGGGTGCGGGTGCTTCACGGAGCATGTCGAAGAGCAGGTAGCGCACAGGTTCGCTGCATTCGAGGCGCTCGCGGATCGTGCGGTCCATATACGCGGGCACGTCCGCGGCCGTGGCCGGGAACAGGTCGTCGGAGAGGCCGAACTCGGTACACACCGCACGGAATTCTCCGTACATCTGATCCAGTTCAGGCGGCGCCAGCGGGCGTCCGGACAGTTCCCGCATCGCCGTCATGCACTCGTACAAGGTGACCAGTACCCACACCCGCACCGCCGGGTCCAACGCTGTGAACGGCCTGCCCTGCTCGTCGGTCCCGGCCAGACGGCGGTGCGTGCGCTCCAGACGGGCAACCTCACGGCGTAGCCCTTCACGGTCGGAGAAGAACAGCCGCTTCCCGCTGTCCATGGTGTGCTCGATACGCCGCCACGGGTGCGCGCGGTAGGTGGAGAAGTTGGCCATGCCGGCGGCGACCGCCGGATCCGCGGTCTGCAGAACCAGCAGCCGCCATGCCACCAACCCGATCCGCCACTCCCCCAGCGTGCGGCGCAGCAGCGAATCAGGACCAGGAAGATCAGCGGTAGCCAAGGGGACGTCTCCTCAAGCACGTGTACAGGTATGAGCAGGGGACGCCCGAAGAGCGATCATCCGGCTATCCGCCCAGCCCAACGGTCCTACCGGAATCCGGGAGCGGCCAGGTTCCCGAATTCACCCATCCGAGACACGCCACAGGGCCGCGGAAACGGGCGATTCAGACACGGGACTTCTACCGGACCACCTCTACCCGAGCACGGCATTCCGAGCAGGGCGGTTCTCCGGGGCGCCGCGAGCGTCCGGTTGGAGTTCAGACAGCTCAGAGGCGGTGGAGGCGACGGCACCCTGCACAACACCTGTCGTGAAGGGATCCGCTTCGAGGTTCTCTCCCCAGACCTTCTTGAACAATCACGCCCGCGACCGGACTTGGGGGTGTACGCCTTAGTTCCAGCAAGGTCGGCAACGGTGGGGGCAAACACATGGCACTGCGTAGGGGCGGAAGGGCGACCTTGGATTCGAAGTCATGCCCCTGATCGAACTGGCGCTGCCTGCTCCCGATGGACAAAAGCTACTCAGTGACCGTCACGCAGAGACCGTTACAGCTATCAGCGATGCTCTCCGCACATCGCTCGACAACCTCTCCAGGCTGCAGGGGCGGCAGACGCAGTACGCATTTGAAGCTGTGGTGGTAGCTCTCGGCTCCGTCCGCCTGATCAAGACCGAGGATTCGGGACTGTTCTCTTTCGATGATGCTGGTGGTGAACTCCAGCCACCTGACTTCCGAATCGTTCTGAGTGACGGCGCCCAGCCGCTGGTCGAGGTCAAAAACGTAGCTCCGACCGGAACCGGCTTGGAGGCCAAGGTGCGGGCCAAGGACATGGCCTCAGCCCAGGCGTATGCCCAGGCCACGGGAGGACGACTGCTCTATGCGCTCTTCTGGAGTCGCATGGGTATCTGGACGCTGGTCGACCCGTCCGCCTTCAACCATGTCGGAAGCCAGCAGCGACTGTCCTTCGTTGCTGCCTTCAAGGCCAACGAGATGCATTTGCTTGGGGACAGAATGCTCGCGAGCGAGCCACCGCTCACATTCTCGCTGATCACGGACCGAGACAAGGAGCAGGTGGTGGAAGGGCTTGGGGACGGGGAGGAGACCCGGGAGCTCACCATCGGTGGGGTGGAGTTTCTGAGCGCTGGGCGGGTCATTACCGACCCTGACGAGCAGAAGCTGGCTTGGTTCCTGATCATGCATGGTGACTGGCCGCAGACCGAGGAGTCCCAGTTCGACGCCCAAGGACGGCTGGTGAGTCTGGACTACGTCTCCGCGCCGGAACCTCCAGATGAGGACGCGGCACGTCAGATCGCGGAGCAGGCATTCGCAATACTGTGCACGCTCAGCAAGCTGTACACCCTCCGATTACTGGAGGCCACCACTACGAAACAGGGCGATATCCGAGCACTGCGCGAAGAGCCCGAGCCAGCCCTGCTCGCCCAGTTGGTCCCCGATGACTACTGAGTACGGCAAGAGCACGTTCTGCGCATCTGGCGGTTTCGCCTGTACCCGGCAACGACGACTTCCGGAAGCACACCCAATGTGAGGTGAATCCGCCATCGCGCGTCACGCTCGCGCCGAGCCCGGGCGGTGAAGCTGGGGCATGAGTCCGTGGTTGGCCGAGCGGGCGGCAGCAGCTCGTCGAGACATCTCCAGCTTGCAGCGCGAGAGGACCAGGGTCAGCGAGCTGGCGTCCCCTGCCGTGTGGCCTCGACCGCCGCCCGGCAACAGTGCACAGGGGATTCTCTGAGGCAAGGAAGTGGCATGGACGCAGGAACAGCAGCGATTCTGGGAGCCGCCGTCGGCGGGCTGTTCGGCGCTGGCGGCACGCTTGGGGCGGCTTTCCTCACTGGCCGTTTCCAGGGCCGCAGCCAGCACGGCCAGTGGTGGCGCGAAGGAAGACGTGCTGCTTACAGCAACTTCATCGCCGCTGTCACCTCGTTCCGGGAAGCTGCCGACGCCCTGGAAATGGCCGATGATCAGGGACGAGACGAAATTGAGCTCTCCGAACTGCTTAAGACCGTTCACGACCGATGGCCGGCCGTCCGCAGTACCGCTCCCGTTGTCGCCGTCGAGGGCCCTCAGAAAGTCGCCGACCTCGCCGCGAAAATCGAACGACACGTTGAGGGCTTCGCCATCCACTCCGACCTCGACGCCGAGGAAAGAGCCCACGGCCAATCCGACGGGGGCCGCACCTTCCTGTGCGAAGCTCACAACGCTCTCGTGGACATCTCACGCGACCTGCATGCCTTCGCGGTCGGAGCCCGGGAGACCCTCGACCGCGCGGACACCACCGGCCAGTAGCCACGAGTCGTGCAACAACCCGTCGCAGAGCCACACCCCCCGAGAACGAGTCCTGGGAACTCAACGAACCCCATCACCCCACGTCGCACGACACCCGAGCCGCCCCCAGAGAAAGGGGGTTCCCGCCGAGCCCGTACCGGTGACAGGGCTGTTGGCGTCGTGCGCGCCGTCCGACCCGGCCACTCTCCCCCGGATACTCCGCTCAAGGGCCTCTCGGTGCCGTTGCACAGAAGCCCCCGGCTGGACGGGGGATGCCAGCCGGGGACTTCAGTTCTCGTGCCCCGCACAGTTCAGCAAAACGCGGTCGCGTGATCGGTTTTACGCCCTCGCGGTATCTTGATGCAGGTGTTGACCGTTGTGACTGAGCGCTCTAGTTGGCCAGTGAGCATTGCACTCGGCCGTTGAGCGCGGAACTGTCCAGCGCAACTGGTGCTGCGTACCGGACGTGGCTGACTCGGCGCGCTCGATGTCGCGATCGGCGTCGTCTACTGGCTGGCGCTCGTGCACGTCGCCGCCCGGCTGCACGCGGTGCTCGGCCGACCGGCCTGGCGCCGGCGCTGGGAGCGGATCGGCGGCTGGATGTTCATCGCCCTCGGGGTTGGGGTGGCCGCCGCCGAGTAACGCCCGCTAGGACCGCGTCGCCCTCCCGCACTCGTCCCCAGAGGACTCGCCCCGCCCGACCGGCGTGCTGCGGTCGTACGGGTCGATCTCCGTGCCGGCCTCGTCCGCCCGGCGGTCCGTGCCGAAGGGCGGGGTGAAGTAGCCCGTGGGGGCGCCGCAGCCGCCGTTGGTCATGTCGTACTTGTACGAGACGATCGAGAACGTGCCCGGCTCGGTGATCACCTTGTCAGGGTCGTCCCAGCTCAGGACCAGCTCGCGCCGGACGATCGTGCGCACGATCTCGTCGTCGCCGCCCGCGTCCGCGCGGGTGACCGGGTAGACGAAGGTGACGTCGGCGGTCACCTGGAGCGCGCCGCGCTCGCCCTCCCGGTAGGTGAGCCGGCCCCGGGTCTTCACGACGTCGCCGACCAGGTGGGTGCGGGAGGGCTGGAAGCGGCTGAAGAGGAGGAGGGGGTCGTTCTTCTCGCTCGGGGTTCGGAAAGCGGTTTTCAGGAGGTCTTGGACGTCCTTCTGGTGCGGGTTGATCAGTGCAATCGCCTTCTCGGGGCGCTCGCCCTGCAGCACCCCGCGGTCCAGGCCGGACGCGACGAGGAAGTCCCGGCTGCGGGCGAGGGCCCGCTCGACCTCGGCCGCGCTCATCCAGCCGACCGCCCCGGCCTTCGGCACGGTGATCCCCGCCGCTCCGCTCGCCCAGCTCGCCGCCGGCGAACCGCGGAACGGCTCGTCCATGGTGGGGCGTTGGGCCGCCTCCGTCGGGGGTACCTGGGTCGGGCGGGCGGTCTCGGCCGCCAGCGGCGGGGAGTCAGCGCCGGCGAACAGGTCCACTATCCGCCCCGGCGCGAGCGCCACCACCAGCAGCACCAGCGAGGCCAGCAGCCCGACCACGTACCAGCCCGTGCGCCGCTTGGGCCGCGCGGGCGTGTAGCTGCGCCAGCCCTCCAGGCCGCGGCCGGGCTCCGCGCGCAGCCGCTTCGCCACGGCGCGGGCCCGCGCCGACGGCTCCTTGGGCGCGTCGGCGGCACCCGCCACCGACTCGCGCAGAAACCGCTCCCACTCCTCGTCGGACCTGGACGAACCGTCCGGCTCCGTACCCGCACCCATCCCCAACCCCCTGGCAATCAGTAGACCGCGGCCCACTCCCCTGGGACGCGTCCGCATCATCACACAGAGCGCTGACAGCGAGGCCGGCTGGGCGGACGGTGTGGGCGCGCCACCCTTTCTCAACTGGCCAACTGAAAGGTTCTGACCGACCTCGGCCACACCGGTGGATACCACGTTGTGAACCGCTACATGATGGCCATCCGGGAGGGCATCGCGGTCCCTGCCAGAATCAAAACGATCAAGCGGCAAATGTACGGGCGAGCCTCATTCGCACTGCTCAGAGCCCGCGTCCTCCTTCAGCCGTAGGCATCACGGAAGAGCGGTCAGAACCTCCTAGTTGGCCAGTGAGCGTTGCACTTGGCCAGTTGAGCGAGTCGGAGCCCTGACGATCCCCGAGGGTCAACCTCGGTCGATGCGGGCGGCGAGGTTTTCGCTGTATTCGTGAAGTGCGGCCGTCAGTAGGTGGTAGTTGTCAGCGTCTCTGCCGGGACGGCACCAGGACTGCGCTTGCTGTCGGGCCTCGTTGCCTCGGGGGCCGGCTGGTCCGCGAACCCAGGAAGCGGTGGGGGCGAAGGTGAGGTCTCCGGCCCGACTCGAAAGAGCCGCAGCATAACGGCGTACTTCGTCCGGTCGGCCGCTTGCTGACGCGCTGTGCTGACGCAACTGGCGAGATCCTGCTGCGCGGGCGCGGTGGCTATCCATGATCTGCCCGGAACTGTCAGTGCCCGTTGGTACACACAGATTCAGGGCCGTGGGGTGCTGCCCGCCGTCACGGGGAGGGGCCCGCGGCACCTCCATCAACACCTCCGGGCACAAGTACGGCCTGGTCTGCCCCGGCGGCTGGGCGCTGTGGCGCGACCAGGAAGCGCTGCCCGAGGAGCTCGTCTTCCGGGTCAACTACGTGGGCAGCGACATGCCGACCTTCGCCCTCAACTTCTCCCGCCCCGGCGCCCAGGTCGCCGCCCGGTACTACACCTTCCTGCGGCTGGGCCGGGCCGGCCACCGCGCCGTACAGCAGGCGACCGCGACGTGGCCCGCACCATGGCCGAACGGATCGGCGCGCTGGGCGACTTCCGCCTGCTCACCCGCGGCGACCAGCTGCCGGTCCTCGCCTTCACGACCCCGGACGACGTGAAGTCCTTCGACGTCTTCGACGTGTCGAGCAGGATGAAGGAGCGCTGCCGGCTGATCCCCGCCTACACCTTCCCGCCGCACCGCGAGGACCTCTCCGTCCTGCGCATCGTCTGCCGCAACGGCTTCTCCCAGGACCTCGCGGACATGTTCCTCACCGACCTGGAACAACTCCTGCCCGAACTGCGCGACCAGCCCCGCCCGTTGCAGCGGCCGGAGGGCGTGGCGACGACCTTCCCTCACTGAGCGCCTACTGCGGGCCGGCTCAGCAGGCCCGGCAAGCACAAAGCAACCGATCGGGCACCAACCCCCTCTCTCCGGGAAAGGCTGTCAAGGGGGAAGCGCCGTGGGTTGGTCACGTATCACGATCGGCACGGCCGTCGCGGTGTGCGGCGGGATGGTGGTGTGTGGTGTGGGTGCGTCCAGCAGCGCAGCGGCCGACGAGGGCGGCCGCGCCAGGAAGAAGCCGCAGCTGCTGTTCCAGTCCGACGGCGAGCGGCCGGGTGAGCTCGTCGACCTCCAGGTGGTCGGCGTCGCCACACGGCACGAGAAAGTCGTCGTGCAGTCCCCGGCCTTCGCCCACGCCGTCCGGCTCGCCTACGACCGGGACCCGATGGCGGAGCCCTCGTGGGGCCTCAGCTACCAGGCGCGGGGCCAGATCGCGATGAAAGCCAAGCGCGGCACGTACCCGCTCAGGGTCGAGATCGCCGGGCGTGTCGTGAACCGGGGAACGGTCCACGTAGTGGCGTCACACCGGCCGTCGTTCGAAGTGAGTGGTTCCGTGGAGGGTGTGCGCCCCGGTGAGTCGGTGGGGCTGTTCTTCGACGACCTGTATCCGGGGGAGACGGGCAGTTCCTTCACGGTGCACTCGAAGGCGTTCAAGGCGCCGGTCCCGCTCAGGCACGACGACCACGACGGGTACTGGAACAATCCCCGGATGTTCGAGGCGGTGCCGAGCGTGCTGCCGGACGCCGAGGACGGCACGTACAAGGTGGTGCTGACCGGCCCGGACGGGCGGCGGATCGCCGAGCGCCGGCTCACGGTACGGGCCTCCCGACCCGGCGACTACGACTACAAGGGCAAGGTGCGCGGCCCCGAGTTCTTCAGGAAGCACAGCGACCTCGGCGAATCCACCCGCCACTTCCGTGTCAAGGCCGGCGGCCGGATGCACGTGCTGTGGCAGGACGCCTCGCCCGATGCCGGGGAGGAGAAGCGGCTGACCGCGACCTCCCCGGCGTTCGAGGAGCCGGTACGGCTGGAGCGGGACGACAGCAAGTCCGCCGACGGCTCTGACCCGCGCTTCTACGGTCTGGCCAGGATCCGGTCCGGCTTGAACAGCGGCAGCTATCCCGTGACGGTCGTGAGCCACCACGGGCGGGTCAAGCGGAGCAGCCGGCTCGTCGTGACGGCGGCGCCGGGGCACCACGGCGACAAGCCGGGGCACGACGGCAACACGCCTGGGCGCCAACGCGATCGCGGTAGCTTCCCGGCCGTGGCGGTCATCGGCGGCGCCGCCGCGGCGCTGGCGGTGGGCACGGCCGGCGTGCTGCTGGTCCGGGCCCGGCGGGCCCGGACCGGCGATTCCCGCTGATCCCGCTTCCGCCCGCCTACGCCCCGGAACCGGCCTTACGCCGACGCACGACGAAAACCGCCCCGGCACCTGCGACGACCGCGGCGCCACCGATGGCGGCTACGGTCGGCAGCGCGGAGGAGGAACCTGTCGTGGCGAGCTTGCCGGTGGCCGGGATCCCGTCGTGAGTGCCGTGCGCCGCGGGCTTGTTCCCGGCGCCGCCCGTGCCGCCCGGCCTGTTCGGCGTTCCCTGCTTACCCGGCTTGCCCGGCTTCGCCTTGGCGTCCTCGACCTTGCCGGGCTTGCTGCCCGCGGACAGCACGGTGAAGTCGAACTGGCTGATCTTGTCGAAGCCGCACGTGCCGTCCTCGCCGTACGAGTGGCCGATCGTGAAGAAGTAGCCGGATCCCGCCTTGGCCTTCTTGCCGATCTTGATCCGCATCCTGGCGTCCGCGTGCTCCCCCGGCTCGAGGCGCTTGACGGTGGTGAAGTCGTCGTTGTCCTGGAACTTGGCGCCGTCGCCCTCGATGGGCTTCCACGTGCCGGTCGCCGGGTTGTACCACTGGACCGTGACCGCCAGCTCGGAGACGTCATCGATCTTCGGGTCGGCGGTGCCGAGGGAGAGGGAGATATCGGTCTCCATCACCGTGATCTTGGATACGTTGGTCACGCGGTAGGCGAACTTGTGCCAGCCCGACCCGGCGACGATCTTGCTCGGGAGGCCGCGCAGCCCCGTCTTGCCGCGATCCACGTCGGAGATCGGGGAGCAGAAGGTCGGGCGGGTCCAGGCAGGTGACGGCGTCTGGCTCGGCGCGGCCGACTCGGCGCCGGCCGGCTCGGCCGATGCGGAAGCAGCCGGCGTGCCCGCCTCCGGAGCACTCGGCTCGCCCCCCGGCGTGGCGGTGGCGGACGCGGCGGGGGCGCCG
>NZ_QUAC01000199.1 GCF_003389455.1 Streptomyces inhibens
GACCACCGGCGCCAAGACCAAACGATCCCTGATCGCCTACGACCACTGAGAACATCGGACTCATTCATCTAGGGAAGCGGCGCCCCCAGCCGCTCCGCGGCCCGGTGCGCCTCCGTCAGTACGCCGCCGAGCTCCTCGTACAGCAGCCGCCCGTTGCGCTTGACCGGGCGCCCGGCCACCAGGACCGTATCGACGTTCCCGGGGTGCGCGGCGGTCACCACGGCCCCGATCGGGTCGTGCGCGACCGGGGCAAGGTTGATCGCGTCGGCGCGCAGCAGCACAAGGTCGGCGCGCTTGCCGATGCCCAGCGAGCCCACCTCGTCGGCCAGCCCGAGGGCCGCGGCACCCTCGGCGGTGGCCAGTCGCAGCACATCCGCCGCCTTGATCTGGGACGCCCCGGAGCCGTTGTCACCGTCGAAGTGACTGCTCATCAACGCGGCGCGCATCTGCGAGAACATATCGCTCGGCGCGGAGGTGACCGCGTCCGCGCCCAGCCCCGTGGTGATGCCCGCCCGGCGCAGCCGCCCCGCCATCGGGGCGCCGAAGCGCATCGAGGCCTCGATCGCCGGGGTGATCGCCACCGCGCCGCCGGAGTCGGCGATCAGCCGCAGCTCGGAGTCGGGCAGCGAATTGCCGTGCACGTACAGGGTGCCGGCGGTGAGCAGCCCCTGCTCGTGGAGCGCGGCGATCGGCCGCTGTGCCACCGGCCCGGCCTGCACATGGACGGCGATCCGCATCCCCAGCTCGCGGGCCAGCAGCCAGTCCTCCCGTACGGCCTCGTCCGGCGCGAAGGACGGGCCGACGGGGGCGAGGGCCATCGTGACCAGCGCATCGCGCGAGGCGAAGTGCTCGGCGTGCACCTGGCGCACCCAGTCGGCGCGGCGGGCGGCGTCGTCGAAGACGGGGTAGCCGTAGCCGAAGACGGCGCGGATGCCCGCCTCGCGCAGCGCCTGTACGGCGGCCGCGCTGTGCTCCGGCGAGTACTGGACGTGCGAGAAGTCCTGGACGGTGGTGATCCCCGCGTCCAGGCACTCCAGCGCGCCGAGCAGGTTCCCGGTGTACACATCGGCGGGGGTGAAGCGGGCCGCGAGATCACCGAGGATCCGGCCGAGGTAGCCGTCGAGGCTCTCGTCGACCGCGGCTGACCGCAGGACCGCCTGCCACAGATGCCGGTGGGTGTCGACGAAGCCGGGCAGCACGATCAGCGCGCGGGCGTCGATCACCTCAAGGTCCGGGTCGGCGTCGTCGAGGGGCAGCGCGGTGCCCACGGCCGCGATCCGGCCGTCCTCGACGAGGACATCGGTGTGCGGGTGGACGACGGGATGCGGGTCGGTGTCGATGACCAGGCCGCCCCGCAGAAGCAGGCGCGGTGGGTGGTGGTGCGCGGTCCCCATGGCGGTCTCCCTCAGCACGCTCGGAAGATAGCTTTCTGGAAAGGCTTTGTAGAAAGCTATCACGGTGCTGAATTATTCTCCTGATGTGACCGCAGGACCCACCCCAGGACCCCCCGACCCAGGACCCGACCCCGTCGACGCGCTGATGGGCGCCTGGCGCTCCGAGCTGCCGGATGTGCTCCGCCCGACGACCGAGCTGTCGAAGCGCATAGTGCTGCTCGCCGGCGCACTGGACGAGGCCACCCGCGGTGTGCTGCCCGAACTCGGCCTGACGGTCGCCGAGTTCGACATCCTGATAGCGCTGCGCAGGGCCGGCGAGCCGTACCGGATGAAGCCCAATGAACTGGCCCGCGCCCTGCTGCTGTCCTCCGGCGGCACCAGCAACGTCATCAACCATCTGGCCGACCGCGGCCTGGTCGTCCGCGAGCCCTCACAGGACGACGGCCGCAGCACCATGATCCGGCTGACAGCGGACGGTGTGACCACCGCCGAGCGTGCCGTCCGCGCCAATGCGGAGGCCCACGAGGCCGTCTTCGCGGACGCCTCCCCCGCGGCCGTGAACGTGGCCACCCGGGCGCTGCGCGAGGTGGGCGTCCGTCGCCGCCCCGCCCCGCGCCCGACCCGTACGGGACGGAACCGCAGCCGGTCCTGAGGCGTACTGCCTGGTCAGGGCACGTTGACCGGGTTGACGAAGGTGCCCGGGTGGGTGGCACCGGACTGGTCCAGGATGGCGCCGCCGTAGGGCCACTTCAGCTGGAAGTGCTGCTTCTCGTTCGGCGGGGTGATCAGCACCATCTCCGGCTCGACCTTCTTGTCCTCGCTGCTGACCGAGGGCAGCAGCCGAATGGTGAAGGACGTCGTGCCGCCCGGCTTGAGCACGACCGGGACCGGCTTCTTCGAGGAACGCGGCAGGTCGAGGGAGCCGCCGTCGGTGCCCTTGATCTGGACGCCGGGGAAGCCGCTGATGGTGCAGCTGCGGCCGCCGATGTTCTTCAGCCACACCGCGGCGGTCTGCTGCGCATCGCCGTGCATGTCCGGGACGCCGCCGCCCGAGGAGCCCCAGCCGGCCTGAAGGGTGGCGGTGGTGCAGCGAGCGGCGGAACCGCCCTTCGCGGAGGTATTGGAGGCCTTCGAGCCGTTACGTGCGGCAGCACCCGAGCCGTTCGAGGAGGAGCCCTGGCCGGCCTTCGGGCCGGCGGCCGGGGTGTCGGATCCCTGCGCCGCGGACGAGTCGGAGCCAGAACCGGAGCCGGAGCCGGCGGATGCGGCGGCGCTCGGGGCTCCCGCGGCGTCCGGCTTGCCGCTCTGGCAGGCGGTCAGCGAGAGCGCGGCGGCCGCGATCACGGTGGCGACGGCGGCCTTGCGGCCGTGGCGGAGCAGGCTGTGGTGCGACATCGGGGTCCCCCTGGTGGTCGGTGCGTGCCGTTCTCCGGTCCGTTCCTCGGTCCGTGTAGACCACACTGACCGCCCCCGCTGGTGATCAGCTAACACCTCACTAACGTCCCGGAGGTATCCGGCCTCGGTAGCTGGATATCTGGGATATCTGAAAAAACCTCTGCCGAGCGCACATCCATTGGCCCGTCTCATGCGTCTCATCGGCAAGCGGCAGACTCATGTAGCCGTACTGCAGGGTCATTTGGAGTATTCACTTTGAAAACTGGCATCAAGCGTCTTCGTCGGCTGTCCGCGGTCGCCCTCACGACCGGAGCCGTCCTGTCGGCCGGGGCGTTCGCCGCTCCGGCACAGGCCGCCACGCCCGCGACGCCCTCGATCGTCGCCCAGGGCGGCTACGTGATGAACAACGGCACCGGTAAGACCTTGTTCACCAAGACCGCCGACACCCGCCGGTCGACCGGTTCCACCACCAAGATCATGACGGCCCGGGTGGTGCTCGCACAGCCGAACCTCAACCTGGATTCCAAGGTCACGGTCCAGAAGGCGTACAGCGACTACATCGTCGCGAACGACTGGGCGTCCTCGGCCCGGCTGATCGTGGGCGACAAGGTCACCGTCCGTCAGCTCCTTTACGGGCTGATGCTCCCGTCCGGCTGCGACGCGGCGTACGCGCTGGCCGACAAGTTCGGCAGCGGGACCACGCGGGACGCGCGCGTGAAGTCGTTCATCGGCAAGATGAACTCCACTGCCAAGAGCCTCGGCCTGACCAACACGCACTTCGACTCGTTCGACGGCATAGGGCACGGTGCGAACTACTCGACGCCGCGCGATCTGACGAAGCTCGCCAGCAGCGCGATGAAGTACTCCACGTTCCGTACGGTCGTGAAGACGAAGTCGACCAAGCAGAAGGTCGCGACGAAGAGCGGCGGCTACCGCTACATGTCGTGGGAGAACACCAATGCGCTGCTCGGGACCTACTCGGGCACCATCGGCGTCAAGACCGGCTCCGGCCCGGAGGCCAAGTACTGCCTGGTCTTCGCCGCGACCCGGAACGGCAAGACCGTCATCGGCACGGTCCTCGCCTCCTCCTCGGTGGCCAACCGCACGGCGGACGCGAAGAAGCTGATGGACTACGGCTTCGCGAAGTAGCCCGACCTGCCACAGGCGTGGGGCCTGCGCACGACCGACCGGTCGTGTGCAGGCCCCTTTGCCGTTGCGGTCTCTGCTGTCTTTGCTGTCGGGTGTGCCGTCGTTCCGAAGGCGGCCGGCGCCTACGGGTGGTAGAGCGCCCGGGCGCGGGCCGCGTCGATGGGCGCGTCCGCCGGTATGTCGAGGAAGTACCGCACCTGCCACGCCTGCGTGGTGCGGGCCTGGCGGTTCGTTGTCGTGACCCACGGCGGGTAGACGCGGAACCCGCGCTTCCCGCCGGAGCCGTTCGTTGAGACGACGTTCCGCTCGCAGAGCACTTCGCGCGGAAAGATGAACTGCCCGAAGTGGTCGCCGTCACGGGAGCTGATGACGAAGAGATCGACGGGATCCGCGGCGTCGAACGGCTCGATCGGCCCTCCCGGCGACCGCTTCCACACCGTGACGAACTGACCGACCTTCGTCGGTGTCGTTTTGGCCGCCCGGAACCGGACGGAGGAGTCGTCCAGGGTGAATCCGTATGCCGCGTACTCGGCGCTCTCCGCCTCGGGTACCGGCGGCGAGCAGCTGAATCCGCTCGGGTCGTAGATCAGCGCCTTCGCCGCGAGAAGATCGCTGTGGATCGCTTCCGCGGACGGCCAGGGGTCGGGACCGGGACCGGCGGTGGGTGCGGCGGAGGGATCCGGGCGGTTTGTCGTCACCCCCGCATCCTGTCATCGCCGGCCGTCGAACGCGTCGGCGGTGCGTTACGTCGCGTCGGCCGCGGCCTGTAGTGCGGCGATGTCGATCTTCTTCATGCCGAACATGGCTTTCATGGCGCGGGCGGCACGCTCCTGGTCCGGATCGTTCAGCATCTCGGCCATGCCGCCGGGGGCGACCTGCCAGGACAGTCCGTACTTGTCCTTCAGCCAGCCGCAGGGGCCCTCCTCGCCGCCTTCGGAGAGCTTGGTCCAGTAGTAGTCGATCTCGTCCTGGTCGGCGCAGTTGATCAGCAGCGAGACCGCCTCGTTGAAGGTGAACTCCGGGCCGCCGTTGATCGCGGTGTACGGCTGGCCGTCCAGCTCGAACTCGACGGTCAGCACGGTGCCGGCGGGGCGGGGACCGGCTTCGTTGTAGTAGGTGACGTTCTTGATCTTCGAGTGGGGAAACACCGAGCAGTAGAACTCGGCGGCCTCCTTGCCCTCGGTGTCGAACCAGAGGTTGGGGGTGATCTGGGGCATGGCACTCTCCTGGCGTGGTCTGCGGGTGGGCCTCGTGCCCGGATGGACCGCTGTCTGTAGTGACCGCTGCGCCGGGCGAAACTCATCGCTCCGCGTCCGACACCCTCGTCTTGACCTTGTCTCGACGCTAGGCACTCCGGGCGTCGCTCGCCACCGTTCCGGCCGCGGCGGCCCNGACGCTAGGCACTCCGGGCGTCGCTCGCCACCGTTCCGGCCGCGGCGGCCCATGGCCCATGGCGGCGGGCCCGGCTCGTCCCTTCGTCACTTCCAGGTGAAGGTCACGTCCCGGGTGTCGATATGCATACCGAGCGGCACCCGCCAGGCGTCCACGCACACCCGCCAGGTGCCGGTCTTCTTCTTGCCGGGGGCGAGGGGCAGCGGGAGCTTGTGGGGGGAGGTGATCGTGGCCCAGTCGATGCCGAGGGCGCCGATGATGTGGGTGCCGAAGGTGACGGTGCCGGCGGTGACGGGGTGGTCGCCGGTGTTGAGGAAGTCGAGGGTGACCTTCTCGCACCAGCGGACGTCGGTGTCGGCGAGGCCGGGCTTGCCGACCAGGAGGCCGGCGGGGGCGTCCGGACCGGCCGGGATGGTGGGGGAGGGCGGCTCGGGGGAGGGAGAGCCGGGGGAGCCGGGGGAGTCGGGCGACGGGGTGGAAGTGCCCGGCCGGGAAGGCGAGTTGGGCCTGGTGGGCCTGGTGGGCCGGTCTTCGCCGGCGCCCGTGGATGGCGCGGAGGGGCCGGGCGGGGCGGCGGATTCGCCGGGGCCGGCGGGGCTTTGCGGGGTTACGGATCCCGATCCGGGCCGGCCGGGAGTCGTACGGCCACCGCTGCCGCCTCCGTCGTCACCACGCGCTGTGCGGTCTCCGTCGCCGTCCAGCGGCGTCAGCTCGACGCCGTCCTGTGGTGGTACCGCCTTCGTCGGCGCGCGCCCGTCGGCGGGGCCGGCCGCGCCCACCGCGACATAGCCCGTTCCGGCCGCGCTGCCGCAGCCGGCCAGCAGGGCACCCAGACACAGCACGGCCGCCGAGGCGGAGGCAACAGTCGTCGTCCGTCGCATCGGGCCAGTGTTGCTGACGGAGTGTCAGGTGTACAGAGGTCGGTGAGGGATGCTCTTGACCTCAAGTCTGATCGAGGTCCTAGCGTCCCTCTTCATGACGAAAGACAACGAACAGGCCGATGTCGGTGCCCTCGCGGCGCAGCCCGTGGGCTATTGGACCTGGGCGGCCTCCCAGGCGCTTCTCCGGCACATCCGCGGCGCGATGGCCCGGACGGACATCTCTCAGCCGCAGTGGTGGACGCTGAATCATGTCGATGCGTCCGCGGAGGGGCTCACCCGCGCGGAAGTCTGTGCGCGGCTGGATGCGTTCCTCGGGGAGCTGGGGCCGGACGCGATGGAGCATGCGGTCGACAGCCTTCTGCACCGGGGCTGGCTCACCGCTGACGGCGCCGGCCGTCTGACGCTCACGGACGCCGGACGAGAGGCCAAGGAGCGGACCAAGGTGCTGGTTGCCCAGCTGCGTTCGGAGATCCATGAAGGCATCACGGACGAGGAGTATGCGGCCGCGCTCACGGTCCTTCAGCGCATGATCCGCAATGCCGGCGGCACGGCGATGCCGCGCTGATGACGTGTTGACGCCGCGCTGAACTCGCGGCTCACAGAGGTGAAGTGGGTCCTGATTCTCAACAACTGTCCGCCGAGCGGCACGGAGCGTCGTACGGCCCCTCGGCGGACCGTTCCTCAGTCGGAGATGAGGCCCTCGCGCAGCTGCGCCAGGGTGCGGGTGAGAAGGCGGGAGACATGCATCTGGGAGATGCCGACCTCCTCGCCGATCTGGGACTGCGTCATGTTGGCGAAGAAGCGCAGCATGATGATCTGGCGCTCACGGGCCGGGAGTTTGGCCAGCAGGGGCTTGAGGGACTCGCGGTACTCCACGCCCTCCAGCGCGCTGTCCTCGTAGCCGAGGCGGTCCGCGAGGGAGCCCTCGCCGCCGTCGTCCTCGGGGGAGGGGGAGTCGAGGGAGGAGGCGGTGTACGCGTTGCCGACGGCCAGTCCGTCGACGACGTCTTCCTCCGACACCCCCAGGCACAGGGCGAGTTCGGGGACGGTCGGGGAGCGGTCCAGCTTCTGGGAGAGCTCGTCGCTGGCCTTGGTGAGGGCCAGCCGGAGCTCCTGGAGCCGGCGCGGTACCCGCACCGACCATGACGTGTCGCGGAAGAAGCGCTTGATCTCGCCGACGACGGTCGGCATCGCGAACGTCGGGAATTCCACCCCGCGTTCGCAATCGAAACGGTCGATCGCCTTGATCAGACCGATCGTGCCGACCTGGACGATGTCCTCCATCGGCTCGTTGCGGCTGCGGAAGCGAGCGGCCGCGTAGCGCACGAGCGGGAGGTTGAGCTCGATGAGCGTGTCACGGACGTACGTACGCTCCGCGCAGTCCTTGTCGAGCGAGGCCAGCCGCAGGAACAGGGAGCGGGAGAGCGTGCGGGTGTTGATGGCGTCGTCGTCATGCACGTGCGGTGCGGGCGCGGGAATCGCGGGAAGCACCTTCGAGCTGCCCAGTTCTACGGACATGCCACCCCCTTGAGGTCGCTGCGGCATCCCCGGGCCGGGGTGGACCGAGGAGTGATACCTCCACCTGAATACCGGAGGCAGCGCTACGGCAAACGCGGTTCCTGCAGAATGTCACATGTCGGCAACACGCTGTAGCGCCATGTCGACATATCTGCGCAGGCTGAGCGGGGACGGGTAGCCCGTCCCGGTTAGGCCTCGATCCTGTTTGCGGATCGCAGCCGGGCGAAGCTCCGCGACAGTAGCCGGGACACATGCATCTGCGACACCCCTAGCTCCGCACTGATCTGCGACTGCGTCAGATTGCTGTAGTAACGCAGCAGAAGGATCCGCTGCTCGCGCTCGGGCAGCTGGACGAGGAGGTGCCGTACGAGGTCGCGGTGCTCCACGCCGGCCAGCTCCGGGTCCTCGTATCCGAGGCGGTCCAGCAGGCCGGGCAGGCCGTCGCCCTCCTGGGCGGCCTCCAGGGATGTGGCGTGATACGACCGGCCGGCCTCCAGGCACGCCAGCACCTCGTCCTCGCCGATCTTCAGACGCTCGGCGATCTCGGCGGTGGTGGGGGAGCGGCCGTGCAGCACCGTCAGATCCTCGGTCGCGCCGTTGACCTGCACCCACAGCTCGTGGAGGCGGCGCGGCACATGGACGGTGCGGACATTGTCTCGAAAGTAGCGTTTGATCTCGCCGACGACGGTCGGCATCGCGAAGGTGGGGAACTGGACGCCCCGGTCCGGATCGAACCGGTCGATCGCATTGATCAGGCCGATGGTGCCGACCTGGATGACGTCCTCCATCGGCTCATTACGGCTGCGGAAGCGCGCCGCGGCATAGCGGACCAGCGGCAGATTGGCTTCGATCAGTGCGGCACGGACGCGGGTGTGCTCGGGGGTGCCGGGTTCGAGGTCCGTCAGCTCCGCGAACAGCACCTGCGTGAGCGCCCGCGTGTCCGCGCTCCGGCTCTCGCGGGATGGAGCCTTGGGCGCAGTACGGGCCGTCACGGTCACGCCACCCTTCACAGTGCATGTATCCGGCAAAAGCGGTCATAGCATCACAAGACATGTGCACTGTGTGCAAGCACCCCATAACGCCGTGTTGAACAGAGAGTTGGGTGGCCGGGGAAGGTATGAACGGCAGGCGGGTGGTGGGGCGGGCCCGGGGGTATGGCAAAGCCCCCCGCCCGTGGGGGCGAGGGGCACTGCGCGGAAGGTGTGGGAGCGCCGCGACTCAGACCTCGTAGTCGGCGATCACCCAGGTGGCAAATTCGCGCCACTGGGCGGCGGCCGCTTGGTGGGCCGGGTGCTCCAGGTAGCGCGTGAGGGCGTCCTTGTCGGCCACGGCCGAGTTGATCGCGAAGTCGTACGCGATGGGCCGGTCGGTGATGTTCCAGGCGCTCTCCCAGAACGTCAGCTCCGGAATCTCGTCCTCCAGCGCCGCGAACGCGCGGGCGCCGGCCTGCACCCGCTCCTCGTCGCGGGAGACACCGTCATTGAGCTTGAACAGGACCAGGTGGCGGATCACAGGTGCCTCCGTGCGGCGGGCGACCACCGGGGGCCCGCCAGGGCGGCCGGTCCCTAGTGGATCAGCTGGGTCATGAACTCGCCGACGCCCTGGGCGGCGGACGAGATGCCCTCGAAGCCTATCTGGACCAGGTCGGCGGCCCGCTGCGGGGAGGTGATGATCGTGTACAGCACGAAGACGATGATCATGTACAACGCGATCTTCTTCGCCTGCGCCATCGTCCCCGTCTCCCCTACGGCAGTCCCTTACGGCAATCCCCGCAGCTCCCGGCTGCGTCGGGCGAGTGTAACCACAGGTGTTCGATCGTGGGAGCCGCGCCCGCGGGACCGGCTCGCCGGACGCTTCGCCCGCCGCCCCGCCGGGCGCGAGCACCGATCCGGACTTCATGGACCAAAGGCCCGCCAAGGGTGCTCCTTCGCCCGCCTGTTGAGGCCGCCGGGCCCGGACCAGGGCCTCACCGCGGGCTCCGGCCCGCCGCCGGGGCTCCGTCGTGCCCGGTGCAACCGTCCGGAACCGCCCTCGCGTCTGTCACCTCGTACGGCTCGGCGTACGGCCCGGCGTACGGCGCGGCCACCGCCCGGCAGGCATGCATCATGTACGCGACAGATCGGAGCGCGGCAGCGCGCCGCGGCGCGGCGGACGGCCGCGTGGGACGACGAAAGGACCACGGGCTCCAACGATGAAGATCGACTGGGACCGGCGTACCTGCGCGCGCCGCGGGCACATCACCTACCTCCCGCACGAGGAGCACCTCCGGGAGAAGCTGCGCGCGGCCACCGCTCTCGGCGAGGCCTGGCGCTGTCTGCGCTGCGGCGACTTCGCCCTGGGCCACCCGCACGGCTCCGGGCCGGCCGCCGACGCCCCGCTGGTCCCGCGCGGCAAGGTCCTGCGCGATCTGTTCATCCTGCGGTTCCTGGCCGTCGAACGAGCGGTGCGCGGAGTGTTCATCGTGCTGGCCGCGATCGGCGTCTGGCAGTTCAGCAACCGTAAGGACGCGGTCCGCCGGTTCTTCGACGAGAACCTCGATGTGATCCGCCCGGTGGCCCGCCACTTCCACTACGACCTGGACCACTCACCGGTCGTCGGCACCATCCAGAAGACCTTCGGCTACCGCCATTCCACCCTGATGCTGGTGGCCGCGCTGCTGCTGGCGTACGCCCTGGTGGAGATCATCGAGGGCGTGGGCCTGTGGCGCGCCAAGCGCTGGGCGGAGTATCTGACGGTGGTGGCGACGGCGGCGTTCCTGCCGCTGGAGATCTACGAGCTGACGGAGAAGGTCAGCTGGCTCAAGATCGCCACGCTGGTGATCAACATCCTCGCGGTGCTCTACATCGCGGTCACCAAGCGGCTGTTCGGGCTACGGGGCGGCCGCGCGGCCTTCGACGCCGAGCGCCACAGCGCCTCCCTCCTGGAGGTCGAGACCTCCGCCGGGGTGGCCGCCGCGGCCCATAATGGCTGAACGCACGACCCAAAGGGGGGACCGAACAATGCCCATGAACTCCGCACGGCCCGAGTCCGATTCGTCGTACGCCACCGCGCGCCCCGCTGCGCCCATGACCCGGCGCCGGCCGGCCGTCGTGCTGGCGCTGCTGATCGGCCTGCTGGCCGCGGCCGTCGCACCGGCAGCGGCGGCCGGCCGCGGTACGGACACCG